>DJBQ01000189.1 GCA_002430125.1 Rhodobacterales bacterium UBA5972 | reverse complement strand
GATATCATCGCCAATCTGGATGTCGATGATCCCATCCGCAGCATCGTGCCGCTCGGGCGGTGGTGCAGCCTCAGCTTCAACATTGATAGGCACAAAATTCGATACTCGCGCAGTGCCAGCCTGACCCATCACTTTCGTGGGCAGCACCAGAAGACCCTCGCGTGCCTGCCGACGCCAATCTGATAGCTGATGGGGAATGATCTGGTAACGCCGCGCGACGTCAACGACGCGAACTCCGGGCTGAAAGCTCTCGGCCACGATCCGCGCCTTCACATCATTCGGCCAGCGCCGGTTCCCACGTGGCCGCTCCACCACCTCGAACCGCCCGCCAAAGCCTTCAACACCATCTGACATCAGACCCTCCAATCAAAAACTCTGGAGGATCATCCCAAACCAATCACCGGCTCGGAACCTGTCAAATCAATGGGGCCGAAACGGCGCATACGATACATAGCTGACTGTCGGACTTGCACGAGTCATCCCAAGTGTTTACACGCTCGCTTCATAGTCCCAATAGCTAAGCTGGTAGAGCACGTCATTCGTAATCAGCGGGTCTCCGCTAGAATGGCTTGCAAAACCAAGATCTTGGCGGTACGTGAGTTGAATTAATAGGGCCATAGTAGGGCCCGATGCCGGTGTAGCTCATCAGGTAGAGCACATCATTCGTAATGATGGGGTAGTAGGTTCGAGTCCTATCACCGGCACCATGCCATTACATTAAATATTTGATTATATTGCATTATTCCATATATATTTATGATCAATCCCCCCAATTATCCACCCTTCGAGCGACGCTAAAAACGATGCGAGCGTTGTTTCGGGGACTTAGGCGGCCTTTGGGTTCTACTTTGGAACCAATTTGAAGAACGACGGTTCCATTTCAGAACCGCATTTTGTTTTTTGTGGTCGCCATTGCGATTAGAGAATTTCACCTGTCTCTAACATATGGCAAAACTCTGTCTCATCGACGACACTTACCGCCTGACCTTCAGCCTTCTTGATTTTTGAGGAACCCGCGCCTAGCGGTCCGCATCCGCGCAGTCAAAGGCTCTCTGCTGTTGCATTGCTTTGGTCCGACGCGATGTCATCGTGACCGATCTACTCCGCTCATATGGTGCGACGATGAAGGTAATCGGCAACGTTGATAAACAAGAGGTCGGACGATGGTTGAACAATCGCGCCGAGAATTCACACCCATTGCCTGGCAGTGGTTTGTTTGCAAACCAAGAGAAGGGGCCGTTTCGACGACAAGAACGAGCCATGCAGCGGTTCCGCAGCATGCGAACCTTACAGAAATTCGTCTCCGTCCACGCCTCGGTTCACAACTATGTCATCGACAGTTGATCTGCAGTGATGATCCGTCTGCAAAGTCTCCTCGTATTCACTCCGACTTCACCAATAACGGTGTGGCAATCAAAAATGAGGAATATCATGATCCGTAGAACTTTTATCGCCGTCGCCCTTGCTTCCGTCGTTGCAATTCAAGCTTTTGCTGGTTCTGGCTATAAGAAAGATGTCGTTGATACAGCAGTAGAGGCCGGAACTTTTAACACGCTTGTTGCGGCTCTTGGCGCGGCAGGTTTGGTTGAAGTACTTAAAGGCGATGGCCCGTTTACGGTATTCGCTCCAACGGATGACGCCTTTGCGGCATTGCCGTCTGGTACAGTTGAGATGTTGCTTAAGCCTGAGAATAAGGACAAGCTGGTTTCGATCCTTACCTATCATGTCCTTGCTGGCAAAGTGACGTCGGCAGACATCGCAGGCAAAAAAATGGAAGTGGCAACTCTAAATGGCCAGCCTGCGATGGTGGATGCGACGTCAGGCGTAAAGATTGACGGCGCAGACGTGATTACTGCAGATATCGACACATCAAACGGCGTAATCCATGTGATCAATGCGGTGTTAATCCCTAAGTAATAAAGGGAATAACGGCCAATTCCGGCCTCATTCAGGGGCCGGAATGCAGCCATCGCAATTAAAAATTGGATTAGT
Organism: Rhodobacterales bacterium UBA5972; assembly: GCA_002430125.1. Lineage (GTDB taxonomy): Bacteria > Pseudomonadota > Alphaproteobacteria > Rhodobacterales > Rhodobacteraceae > UBA5972. The sequence continues at coordinate 14,118 of DJBQ01000189.1, read as the reverse complement.
AACCGCGACGGCGCAGTCAGAACAAACCGGCTTGAGACGAGCAGGGCGAGGGGTAGCGTTCTGCCATGACAAAACGCTCCCCTTTTAGGTATTTCAAAACCAGCTCAGAGGTCAAGCCAGACCTCATATAGTGGACCGCAAAATTCTCGCGAAAAACATTATTTTGACCCAATCGCTGGACCGTGCACGAATGGCTTCAATGTGATTGCTGCATCGCAGCGTTGCAACTGGTGGATTAGTTATTGAGAATCGAAGCCCCGGGAGTCGCTCGTCTAGAGTTCATTCATACTACACAGCGTACTCAACAAACCCCCAAAGCCACTCTTTGATCTCATTCCCGTTGATCGGATCAGCACAACTATGGCTCAAGAACCTGAATGCTTCGGCCTTAAGAAATGCACGATCTTCGAAATTGTCTTGAATGACGTTTTCAATATATCGAGGCAACGTTTCGGCCACTACATCCGGCGACTTTCCAACCCCAATTTCTTTAACAAACCACAAAGCAAAATGCTTGACCCAAGACAAAAGGTCTGCGTCCAAATTTGAGACAAGCCTGGATTTTATCTTATAAACTGCATCCCACGTTTCTGCCTGTTGGGCAGTGGGACCATCAAAGTGAATTTGCCATCTCGGCAAGATGAAACCCTGCACTTCATTTCCTTCACCGAACGCGCTCCCATTCAAGTTAAGCCGATAGACTGGTCCGGCATATGGGTCTGAGCAAGGACGGCGCGCTCCTGCTTCATCAAACAAGATGTCCTGATCGAGCTTATAGAGTGAGTTACAAGAATGACATGTCGGAGGTAGATTTTTGAAATCCGCTGACACAAACGGATACTTCGAAATCGGCATTAAGTGATCTAAGGCACTTCGCTTTGTTCCTACCGGCTGAAAATAGTCCAATCCACAATATGGGCAAATTCTAACGCCGTGGTTTTGGCAGATTTCGAACTGGATATCCCTCAGCGCTTTACCGCCTTCTTTGATCTCACCAAGTTGCCCAAACAAGTATTCAGAAAGTGCTTTCACCGTACCTTGCATCACCGCAGGGATATCATCCAAGCAAGGGCATGGCAGAGTGACATCTGAATAGACGATGGGCATCAGCGCCAAAGGTAAGCCAACGCTGCGGCTGGACACTTTGGCTCCCGAAAACGGGTTCGCGCATGAAAACGCCCACGACGCTTTGGCGGATGTGGAAGCTACCATTTATATGGCGCGGCTGATTCGCGACCGAGCGCCTGCTGTTTGGAACTCTTTGATGCCGTTGGTGGACAAGGGTGAAGTGACAGCTCAGCTGACCATGGGTGCCTTCATTCCGGTCGCCTCGCAAATAACCGACAGGATGGCCGCTTTTGTCGCCCGCACATACGCAATTTCACATTTGCGTCTTTGACCCTAAGCAAAGGAACGAAATCGCTGCTCGCAACAACCGCAGGCGCCGGTTCCTTTGATTGCACCAGCCGTGATCGCGTCATCAATCCGGGAATGCGACCGCTTGGCCTTACATCACTGCCCCGATTTGCCAGGGAACAAATTCGAAATCTCCCAGACCTTGCGCTTCGGATTTGGTCTGCTCGCCACTGGCAACGCGCAACATGAACTGGTAAATTTCGCCACCCATAGCTTCGACACTCAGACCCGCCGACAAAACCCGACCAGCGTCGATATCCATGTCCTCGGCCATTCGGGTTGCCATATCGGTGTTGGTCGCGATCTTGATAGTTGGCGCGGGTTTCGAACCAAACGCGCTGCCACGCCCGGTGGTAAAGCATACAAGGTTGCAGCCGCCGGCAATTTGACCGGTCACGCTGGCCGGGTCGTATCCCGGGCTGTCCATAAACACAAAGCCTTTCGCCCGCACAGGTTCTGCGTATTTGTAAACGCCGGTTAAAGGCGTCGTTCCACCTTTGGCGGCAGCACCCAGTGACTTTTCCAGGATCGTCGTCAATCCACCGGCCTTGTTTCCGGGGCTTGGGTTGTTGTCCATCGAGCCTTTGTTGCGGTGCGTGTAATCTTCCCACCAGCGGATCAGGGCGATCAGCTTTTCACCGGTCGCGCGATCTTGCGCGCGGGCCGTCAACAAATGTTCCGCACCATAAATTTCCGGAGTTTCTGCCAACACGCCGGTCCCGCCTTGCGCCACCAAACGGTCGCACGCATTTCCAAGGGCCGGATTTGCAGTGATCCCAGACCACGCGTCCGAGCCCCCGCATTGCAAGGCAACTTTCAGCGCAGAGGCCGGGCAGGGTGTGCGTTCAAACGCATTGGCAAGCGGCAGCATTGCCCGCACTTTCTGGCGGCCAAGTTCGATTGTGCGCCGCAACCCGGCAACCGTCTGAATATTCATCGTCTGAAACAGCGGGCCCTGCTTAAGACCATAGGCCTCAAGCAACCAGTCGATCTGGTTCATCTCGCAGCCCAGCCCAACCATCACAACGCCCGCATGGTTTGGATGCTTTGCATAGCCCCACATCACACGTTGCAAGGCCTCAAACCCGTCGCCGTTGTCGGCCATTCCGCAGCCAGTGCCGTGCACAAAAGCGACAATCCCGTCCACATTAGGATAGGGCGCCAAATCTTCGGGCGTAAACGAAGACGCAATCATCCGGGCAGCAGTAGCCGAGCAGTTGACCGACGTTACAATCGCGATAAAATTGCGTGTCCCGACATCGCCATTTTCCCGTCGATACCCCATGAACGTATCCTGGGTGACCGGTGAATCCGCTTTGGCAATATTGGTTGCAAAACTATAGTCCACCTCGACCGCGCGAAAATCAAGGTTATGCGTGTGAACATGCGCACCTTTCGCGATATTCTGCCGGGCGTAACCAATCGTCTGTGCGTATTTGCGCACAGCACCGCCGACGGGAATTTCCGCAAGCGCGATCTTGTGACCAACCGGAATCGTGTCGCAGGCAGTAATGCCCTGATCAGTCGCGCCGACGTCTAGTCGCGTGGTTGTAACTGCAACATTGTCGCCGGGATTGAGACGGATAAGCGGCATTCGGGCTCCGGGCAATAAGGCCTGCTGGAATTTCGGCGACATTGCGGAATATGCTGTGCATTGGCAAGTGGTTTACGTGTGTCGTGCTGCCGCGCAAGAGGCTACCCAAAAGATGGCCCCAATGGATTCTAACTTCCGCTTCAGGCTGCCCCAGACCAACCCAAAAGCAACGCCGATATCCGTGTACGGTGGTGGCACCTGTCCCTCGCATGCAACCGGCCAAGCCGCGATCTTTCGCGTCAGATTATCAAGCGCCCGCGTCCCCGGTCGCAATTTTAAGGTAAACCGGACTTACATCGTGATCCCGTCGGCCTTGTTGAAATCCTCGGCGATATAGGTTTCGATGATTTCGCGAAAACTGTTTTCAGCCCTGAACCCAAGCGCCAGCGACCGTTCAGGATTGAAATTTCGTGGCCAGCCCGCGACGATTTTCTGGATGTCTGGGTTGGGAATATAGGCGATCCTGCTAACCGCGTCTTGTCCCGCGATATCCCGCAACGCCTCAATCTGTTCAGCAACCGTGCACGATAGCCCTGGCAGATTTAGGGCTCGGCGATTGTTAAGCAATGCCGTATCAAGCGTCGCCGCATGTGTTAGAAAACCCGCTGCGGATCGGGGCGAAGCGTGCCAGTGGCGCACCGTGTCCTCGACTGGCAGAATGGCCGTCTGCCCATTTAAAGGTTCGCGAATTATCCCCGAAAAGAAACCCGACGCCGCCTTGTTCGGCTTTCCCGGACGCACACAAATTGTTGGCAACCTAAGGGAAATTCCATCGACATACCCTTTGCGGCTGAAGTCAGATAACAAAGTTTCGCAGGTCAGTTTTTGCGCGCCATAACTGGTTTGCGGCGCCGCCAGAAATTCGTCGTCAATTGCATCGGGATAAGGGCCGCCGAACACGGCGATAGATGATGTGAAAACCAACCGGGGCGAATAACTTCCGCTCGAGGCCAGATGCTCGTCGCGGATCGCCTGCAATAAATGCCACATCGAAAACATGTTGATATCCCAACCCTTGGGAAAGTTTTCCTCGGCCTCACCCGACACGATAGACGCAAGATTAAAGATAATCGCAGGTCGCTCTGCCACAAGTGATCGTATTTGGCCTGCATCTGTGATGTCGCCGACAACCTGCCTGCCGATATTTTGGCCCGACGCAGGAAAGGCAATATCGTGCAGCGTCAAAGTGTGGCCGTTATCGCCGGCAATCCCATCGGTCCTTATGCGATTAACCAGTTTTTGTCCGACCATGCCGCCTGCGCCGAAAATCAATATATCGCTCATGTTGCTCATCCGATCAGATCCAGAAGTTCCCGGTTTAGGTCTCATCCTACGATTGCTTTTAGGAAAAACATAATGTTGATTTGAACAATACCTGATTGCGAGCACCTGATTTTGGGTCATACGACCGAAGGACGCGCGCGGTTCTGGACATGGCCGGAATTTGCGGTCACGATTAACACTCTGATAGGATACAGGGATAAATAATGGCAGGTCAGCGGCTAGCAGGAAAACGCGCTTTGATCAGTGCAGCAGGTCAGGGCATTGGGCGGGCGACAGCTTTGGCGATGGCAGCCGAAGGTGCGCATGTGTTTGCGACTGATATCAACGCCGATACGCTGGTGACGCTGGCCAGTACAAACCACAAAGGCATCGAAACCTTTGAGATGGATGTCCGATCCGACCAAAGCGTGCAATCCGGCGTCGCACGTGCGCAGCCGGATATCTTGTTTAACTGCGCCGGATACGTTCACAGCGGCACGATTCTGGATGCGACGGATGCCGATTGGGAGTTTGGTCTTGACCTCAATGTCCGTTCAATGTTCCGCACGATCAAAGCTGTGTTGCCCGGGATGCTGGAACGCGGCGGCGGGTCGATTGTCAATATGTCTTCAGCCGCTTCGTCGATCATCGGCGCCCCCAATCGGTTTGTCTATGGCATGACCAAGGCGGCGATTTTGGGGATCACTAAATCGGTGGCCGCTGACTATATCACCAAGGGCATCCGCTGTAACGCGATCTGCCCGGGAACCGTTGACACACCCAGCTTGCACGACAGGCTGCGGGCAACCGGTGACTATGAGAAAGCAAAGAAAGCCTTTATCGCCCGCCAACCGATGGGTCGTTTGGGCGCAGCCGAAGAAATTGCCGCCCTCGCCGTTTATTTGGCAAGCGATGAAAGCGCCTTTATTACGGGACAACCCCACGTGATTGACGGCGGATGGTCAGGATAGAACAATGACAAAAATCAAAAAGGAAGACCTCAGATCGCGGCAATGGTTCATGAACCCCGACGATCCCGAGATGAACGCGCTCTATCTTGAACGCTATCTGAATTACGGCCTGACGCGCGGCGAACTGCAATCGGGCAAACCGATCATCGGCATTGCGCAAACCGGCAGCGATCTTAGCCCCTGTAACCGCCACCATATCGAACTGTCCAAACGCGTGCGCGACGGCGTCATTGCGGCTGGCGGTACAGTGATTGAAATCCCGGTTCACCCGATACAGGAAAGCGGCAAGCGCCCGACGGCGATGTTGGATCGCAACCTTGCCTATCTGTCGCTGGTCGAAACACTGTATGGTTACCCAATCGACGGGGTTGTCCTGAATATCGGTTGTGACAAGACCACACCTGCGCTGTTGATGGCGGCGGCCACGGTCAACATTCCGGCGATTGCTTTGTCGGTTGGCCCGATGCTGAACGGTTGGTTCAAAGGCGAACGAACCGGTTCAGGCACCATAATCTGGAAAGCCCGCGAACTGCATGCCTTGGGCGAGATTGACGATGAAGGCTTCACCGATCTTGTCGCCTCGGCGGCACCTTCGGTTGGGTTCTGCAACACGATGGGCACAGCCACCACGATGAACTCGCTGGCCGAGGCTTTGGGCATGCAGCTGCCGGGCTCCGCCGCTATACCAGCCCCTTACCGCGAACGCGGGCAGATCTCGTATGAAACCGGCAAAAGGATCGTCGATATGGTGTGGGATGATCTGCGCCCCCACCAGATCATGACGCGCGAGGCGTTTGAAAATGCGATTGCGGTCAATTCGGCAATTGGCGGGTCCACGAATGCCCCGATCCATTTGAACGGAATTGCGCGGCATCTGGATGTGCCGCTGACAAATGACGACTGGCAGAAAATCGGGCATCATATCCCATTGCTCGTCAATCTGCAGCCCGCAGGCGAGTATCTGGGTGAAGATTTCCACCGTGCCGGAGGGGTTCCATCAGTCGTCGCTGAGCTGCTCGCGGCGGGCTTGCTGCCACACCCTAATGCCCTGACAGCGAACGGAAAAACCATTGCAGAAAACTGTGCCACACGGCGCAGCGAGAATTTGGACGTGATCAAATCGGTTTCAAATCCGATGCGCACGGATGCCGGTTTTATCAACCTCAAAGGCAACCTTTTTGACAGCGCAATCATGAAAACCAGCGTGATCAGCGCGGCGTTTCGTGAAAAATACCTGTCAAATCCCAATGACATGAATGCGTTCGAAGGCCGAGCGGTGGTTTTTGACGGTCCCGAGGATTTTCACGCGCGGGTCGATAATCCGGCAGAAAACATCGACGAAACCTGCATCTTGTTCATGCGTGGCACCGGCCCAAAAGGCTATCCCGGTGGGGCCGAAGTGGTGAATATGCGCGCGCCGGCCTATCTGCTGGAACGCGGTATCACCGAACTGCCCTGCATCGGCGACGGTCGGCAATCCGGCACGTCAGGCTCGCCGTCCATTCTGAATGCTTCCCCCGAAGCTGCCGATGGTGGCGGTTTGGCGATCTTGAAGACCGGTGATCGCGTGCGGATTGATCTGACGAAATGCACGGCGGATATTTTGGTTGATGCTGCCGAACTGGCGGCGCGACGTGTCCGTTTGGCTGAAAGCGGCGGGTATTCCGGCCCACCAAGTCAGACACCTTGGCAGCAATATTTCCGCGAAATGGTGGAACCGTTCGACAAAGGCATGGTTCTGCGCGACGCCCCCAATTACCGCGACATTGCCCGCAAAGGCCACCCCCGCAACAGTCACTGACCCAGTAGGAATCGCTTTTGCCATGACAAATGTATTGGTCATTTGCCCGGTCACGCCCAGAATAAAGGCCAGCCTAAAAGCGGAATTTACCCTGCATTGCGCGCAGTTGTTTAAGGCCTAACGCCCCATCCAACCGCCATCGACCACCAATATCTCGCCGTTGACATAGTCCGACGCCGATGAGGCCAGAAACACTACCGGCCCGGCGAAATCCTCCGGCTGACCCCAGCGACCGGCTGGAATGCGCTCGGAAATCGAACTGTGCCTTTGTGGATCGTCTTGAAGTGTTTGATTGAGATTTGTTGCAACATAACCCGGTGCAATCGCGTTCACATTAACCCCAAACGGCGCCCATTCGTTCGCCAGCGCCTTAGTCAACTGACCAATCCCACCTTTTGAAGCGGCATATCCGGGCACGAGTATTCCACCCTGAAACGTCATCAGCGACGCCGTGAAAATGATTTTGCCGAAACCGCGCTTGACCATCTCTTTGCCAATTTCACGGCTTAAGACAAACTGCGCTGTCAGGTTCACCTCCAGCACTTCGTCCCAAAGATCATCGTCATGCTGTATTGCAGGTTTGCGCCTGATCGTCCCCGCGTTATTCACCAGAATATCTGGGGCCACACCATCGGCTTGCAGTTGCTTGATGAATGTCCTCAGCGCTGCGCGATCAGAGAAATCGCATTGATAACTGGTAAACCTCCGCCCCATCGAGGTCACAGTTTTTTCGACGTCACTCCCGGAGGCTTCAAGCGAGCCACTGACGCCGATAATATCAGCTCCGGCGCTGGCCAAAGCCTCGGCCATGCCACGCCCGATGCCGCGTTTGCATCCGGTCACCAAGGCAGTTTTGCCCGCCAGATTGAATGAATTCAGAACGCTCACAGATAGTACCCCACTTTGAAGCGGCTTTTTATGGCCAAGACGCGGCTGTCAAGCTCCGCAAAACCCGGTATTATCCAAAGGACAGATTGCGGGCCGTTACGGTTTAACAAAGGGTTGGCAGATGGCAAACGAAAACCAAATCCCTAAATCGCACAGCGCCGCTGTCCGTCCAATCCTGAACATCGGCTGCATTGGCGAGGTGATGATCGAAATCATCGCAGGCCAAGGCAACACCGCACTTTTGAACGTCGCGGGTGACACTTATAACACGGCCGTCTATCTGCGCCGCGCACTGAAATCCCCGGCGATTTCTGTTTCATATATCACTGTTTTGGGGCAGGACGCGTTTTCGGACCGCATATTTCGACATGCCGAAACGAATGGCATTTCAACCGAGACTATCTGCCGTCACCCAACCCGCACGCCCGGACTTTACGCCATTGAAACCGACGGCCGGGGCGAAAGGCATTTTACCTATTGGCGGTCGAATTCCGCCGCCCGAACATTGTTTGACCAAGATGGCCGCGACCCTGAAAGCGTCCTGCGGGGCCTCGATCTTGTCCTTCTGTCGGGCATAACATTGGCAATTCTGTCACCGCTCGGCCGGTCAAAGCTGTACCCAGCCCTCGACGATTTTCGGGCTTCAGGCGGGCAGGTGGCGTTTGACAGCAATTATCGCGCGCATTTGTGGGAAAGCCCGGAAACTGCCCGCTGTGAAACCACCAAGATGTGGTGGCGCACTGATATCGCTTTGCCGTCATTTGAGGATGAAATGATAATGTTCGGCGATCAGTCAGAGGACAAACTTCTGGACCGATTTCGCGATTTCGGCGTCACAAGCGGCGCTTTGAAGCGCGGTGAATACGGACCACGAGATCTCGGTCCAAGCGGATCAGTTTGCACCGTCGTACCTGTCGAAAACGTCATCGACACAACTGCTGCCGGCGACAGTTTTAATGCAGGCTACCTTGCCGCATTGGTCAATGCTGAAACACCGCAAGCCGCAATGCTGGCGGGGCATACGCTTGCTTCCAAGGTCATCTCGCGCCCTGGCGCAATCGTTGACTTTGATGACTGGCCTTAAGCAGATCAATCTGCAGGCGCACCGATACCTACATTTTTGACGGCAACCAAAGCGCGATTTCCGGAAAGGCGATGACCAGTCCCAGCGCCACCAAACCGGCCGCTACAAACGGCCAGACACCGGCAAATATCGTCCAAAGTTCGACATCCTTGACCGCGGATTTCACCACAAAAACGTTCATCCCAATGGGTGGCGTAATCAGGCCAAGTTCGATCACGATACCTGCCGCCTCGGTTGGGGTGAAAATGCCGAAGTAAATACCACCAAGCACGATCGTAAACAGGACCAGAATACCCCGGACCCTGCCAAGCGCAATCAGCCGGGCTCTCCAGTCACTGCGCGGTCCGCGTGGCCCGACATTGGGCCGCAGGGCCGTCAGCACAGCAATTGAACCGATGAAAAGCACGACCAGCAGCAGTCCCGGCAAAATACCGGCCATGAACAATTTGCCAATATCCGAATTGGTCAGAATACCGTAAATCACCATCGGAACGCTGGGCGGGATCAAGCTGCCAAGTGTGCCGCCCGCCGCAATCGACCCCGTCGCCAGCCAGTCATGATATTTGTACTTGCGCATCGGTGGCATCGCCACCACCCCGCCAATGGCTGAGCCATGCGTTTGCGGCCTCGTACAGATCATCTGACAGCTTTGCGCGATGCACAAAAGCCCCCATCAGGATGAACAGCGGCAAGGTCGAGAAAATATAATTCATCGACAGATCAACGATCGGCTGCCCGCCATTTCCATCGCCGGAACAGGTCCACGCAAATACGCAAATCCAACCGTGCCGATGATCAACATACCGTATCCCAGTGGTACGCCCAGAAAACAGATCAGAAACAAAATGGCCAAGCCGACAAGCGACAGGATCATGGGTTGGGTGCTCCAAAAGTCTGTGTCACGTGATGCCACAGCATCGCGATCTGGATAAGGACAGCCAACGCGACCAGCAAAAACATCGCCATCGCCAGCGGATAGATCGGAATTTCCAGAAATCCGGTCGCCATTTCGCTGTCTTGCATCGATGTGAACTGGCGCAAAACAAGTTGGCCAAGCAAGCACAGGGCTGCAACGTTGACCACCATGATACAGGTTTTCAGAACCTTCGCTGCGCGGCCCCTGAACCAGTTGGCAAACAGCGCGACTGAAATGTTTTCATCTGTCCAAACTACAATCGGCAGCGACAAAAACACCAAAAGCGCCAGCATGAACTGTTCGATTTCAAAGGCACCCGGCAGCGGCTTGTTAAAGCCATAGCGCAGGAACACGTCCACAAATATCAACGCCATCATCGCAAAGGCGACCACGGAAATCAGCCCATGCAGAACCGCTATCAAGCCCCTAGGCAAAGGTATGTCGCCGACTGCGCGCAGCTCGGCAGTTTCAATTTCCCCGGTCATTTTACCCCACTCGCATTTGGCGGATGCGCCAACATTGCGGCCTCGGCCTGGTCAATCGCAGCGCGTTCATGTGGTTGGGTTGGTGCGTTACAGGCATATGCTGAAGCCGCCAAAAACGGATCTTCGACTTCGGTTCGAATGCCTGAAAGGGTCTCAAACACCGCCAATGCGTGAAACGGCAAAGTGTGGATCTGATAGCCACCTTCATGGCTAAACACGATCTTCCCGCCGCAACGTTCGTCAGCACAGGCCATCAGCGCCGCGGTCAACGCCCGAAAACTGTCGCTCGACAGCATCATCCGCGCGGTTGGGTCCATAAATCCGGCATCCAGCCCACAAGGCACGATGATCAGATCTGGTTTGAACGCCTCCAATGCCGGAGCGACAACCCGCGTAATAGTTTCCAGATAAGCGGCCTGACTGCTGCCCGCCGGTAGTGGAATATTGATGTTATAGCCAAGACCGGAGCCTTCGCCTTGGTCCGAGGTTTCCCCGACGCTGAACGGCAAGCCGTGATCCTGATGGATGGAAATCGCCAGCACCCGCGGGTCGCTCCAGAAAATCGCCTGCGCGCCATTGCCGTGATGCGCGTCGATATCGACAATCGCCACCCGCGCCAAACCATGGTGTTCCAGCGCATAGGCGGCGGCAATCGCGCCGTTGTTGAAAATACAAAACCCAATGCCACGCTCGGCCTCGGCATGATGGCCCGGCGGGCGCATCAGCGCATAGGCGTTAGCAACGTCGCCTGACAGAACGGCATCAACCGCCGTCAGCGTGCAACCGGCCCCCAAACAGGCGATGTCATATCCACCATCGCCAACAAAAGTGGTGCCCTTGTCGGCGATATTACTGCCGCCCTGCTTGTCGGCTTGGTCAATTCGGTCGAGATAAGCCGCCGTATGCACCCGCAACAATTCCACCCGACTGGCAGCGCGCGGGGCAATAACCTTCAATTGAGCAGTCAGACCGCTGACATCCAGCAGGTTCTTGATCCGCCGCTTGGTATCGACATGTTCAACCGTCCTGCCCGGCTCGATCCATTTGCTGCGCGGCCCGAACTGGTTGCCCGAGTCGTGCCACATCGTCATTTCATTCCAGATCAGAGCAGTCGTCATGGCAGTTCTTTCGATTAAGTGTGGCCGGACCAGTTGCCCGGTCCGGCCGGGATTTTACTTTGACGCGTCAGCAATCTGCGCGACGTAATAGTCATAGACTTCCTGACCATTCAGCCCGGCTGCCGTAGCCATATCGATCCATGCCTGGTGCATTGGCTGCCATTTTGCGGTCAATTCTGCCTGAAATGCGTCGGACGGCACGATAACCTGACTGCCACCGTCTTGATAGGCCTGCATCAGTTTTGCACCCCATGTGGACTGATTGATCATAACCGCAAAAACCGCGGTGAACACGCCGCCCTTTACCGTTGTGCAGGACTTGGCGAATTTATCAACCTTAAAGGCAAACGCGTCACCAATGGAGATGCCGTTGAACCCATCAACCGTGCCTTTTGAAATCAAGGCGAACATTTCGGTTGCAGGACCGGCAACAACCGAAACGTCCATGGCTTGCATTGCTTTGGCAGCATAGCCCGGCAAGGACCACTTTTTCAAAGACTTAAGCACATTGGCTGAATCAATCGGGCCTTTCAGGCTGCACATGATACCTTGCGGGTTGGACAGAAAACCCAGGATTTTCACACCGCCCAGGGTTTCTTTCGCCGCGAAATACTTGGCATAAGTGCGCGACAAAGCCACCGCATTTGCCTCGGCTGAAGGCGCGATCAAGGGCAGCATGCGCAGCTGTATCAACGGTGATTTTTGCGCAAGAAAGCCAATGAACGTATGACCTGAATCGACAACGCCAGTGCGGATCGCGTCGTAAAGTCTTGGTGCCGGGGCGGCAATAGTATCAAGGATCTTGACGGTGAAACGGCCTTCGGTCGCCTTGGCGACGTTATCTGCCCATGTGCCAAACACCGGCTGGTTCAGCGGGTGACCCGGCGCAATCAGACTGTAAAGCAGCTCCTTTGCCGAAGCTGATGGTACCATCGCAAGGCTAATCGCCATCGCCGTCAGGCCGGTCGCGATCGCCTTGAAGGTGGATTGCCGCAGCATTTCCGTCATGGTGTTTGACGACATCGCCAATGGCGCGCCGTTGCAATGCGCCCCGTGCACCGAAGGCATCCGGCCTGTAAACAAGGTTGAACAGTTCGGCATACAGATCGGAATCAAAACGTAAAATTTCTCAAAAGCGCGTCCGGCGGCCGCAATCGCGTCAATGTTCGGGGTCTTAAGCACCGTGTTGCGCATACAGGACAAATGGTCAGCGCGATGCTGATCGGTGATAATAACCAGAAAGTTCGGTTGCTTGCGACTCACGTTCCCGCCCTGTTTAAATCGGCCTGTCGAGTATTATGCGCCACGAAAATTCCGGCCACTGGAATCTAGGCATATTCCATTAAGCGGAATATTTGATATTATGGCTTGAAAATGAAACTTCTTTGATATCGTATCGGGCCAATCAAAACGAAAGCCGTGCCAATGCAATCCCTGCAACGCGGGTTGGCGGTTATCAAAAGCGTCAAATCGCTCGAGCCGTGCAGCCTGCACCAGATCCATCAGGATACCAATCTGCCCAAGCCGACGCTGTTGCGTATCCTTGCGACTCTGGAAAAGCAGGGCATTGTGTTTCGCCCGATTGATGACAAGCGGTATCGCCTGAGCGCTAACAGTTTTCTGTCCAGCCATACCCCCGATATGCGCGTCGTTCTGCAAGAAGTCTCGGTGCCGATCCTGATGGATCTCTGCCGCGAGATCGCCTGGCCCAGCGATCTGGTCGTGCGTGATGGCAACAGCATGGAAGTCATCGCGTCGAACCGCATCCTCAGCCCGTTTCCGATAAAACCTACCCCGGCCGGTCATCACCCTGATATGTTGCTGACCGCCGTTGGCCGTGCCTATCTTGCATTCACAGACGCAACTGAACGCGCGGAGATTCTTGAGGGGATTAAGAAATCCGAACCGGCGCATCCCTTGCTGCAAAACCTTGCCGCGCTGAAAACACGATTGGCCGAAACCAAGGCAAAGGGTTACGGTGTGCGCAGCAAGTTCAAATACGACGGTCATGCCGCCATCGCGGTGCCGGTTCTGGTCGAGGGGCGCCCTGTCGCCTGCATCAATTTATTCTATTACAAAAGTGCTGTTTCGCAGGAAAATCTGGTCTCAGACCACCTGTCAAAACTAACCGCTGCCGCATCTGCCATCGCTGCCCGTCTGCGCCAACGCGCCAACTGACGTTTCAGCCGATTGGCGCAAATGCCACAGCAAAGCGCGATTGCCCGGTTCCATTGTCGAATCATCGAAAATGCAATGGAATACAAAAATTACATCGGCCCGAAGGACTTGCGTCGTGGCGATAAAAATTAGGAACGGTTCCATTTTCGGCAGGGGATCCGATCCACAAGTCCGCCTGAACGGTGTCGCGCAGCCCGTGATCCTACTGCATGACGGAAACTGGCATTTCCCATATTGGGAACATCAGCCCAAAAAGACCGATCTGATCGAGATTGCCCAGTCAGGGCAAGACTTCCAACCAGTCCCGCTGGACGAATTCTTTGATCAAAGGGACATTTTGCGCGACCTTACAATCGTCGCGCCCTGCGAGGTGAATTCGTTTAGTTTCGCTGGCAACACAACAA
>DJBQ01000013.1:8139-16212 GCA_002430125.1 Rhodobacterales bacterium UBA5972 | reverse complement strand
AATCGTCGGGCGCGGGCCAAACCGATGGCCGAGATTAACGTAACCCCGTTTGTTGATGTGATGCTGGTGCTGCTGATCATATTCATGGTGGCAGCCCCGTTGCTGACGGTTGGAGTGCCGGTTGAATTGCCGAAAACTGCGGCAACACCTTTGCCCAGCGAAGACGAGCAACCCTTGACGCTGGCGATCACCGCGGCGGGTGAACTGGTATTGCAAAGCACCCCGATCACCCGCGACGAGCTGATCACCCGGCTGCGATCCGTTGCCGCCGAACGCAACAGCGACAAAATTTTCCTGCGCGCCGACGGGGCGGTGCCTTACGAGATTGTGATGCAGGTGATGGGGGCCTTAAACGCCGGCGGATTTCGAAATATCGGCCTTGTAACCGATTCAGGGGGCCCGAAGATGAACGGGCAAGACAACTAGGCGTGCGGGGTGGAAACGGGCACCTACATTTCGGGATTTGCGCATGTCGCCGTTATCGGATGGGCGATTATCGGCGGGTCTTTGTTTAACGCTGAACCAAAACCACAAGTACAGGTAACTGACGTGTCGGTGATTTCTTCGGCGGCTTTTGACGCGATGTTGTCCAAAGCGCCGGATGCGGCGACGGATGTAAACACACCACAAACACCCGATCAAACTGCGCCCTTGCCGCCGCAACCAACCGCCGATCAAAGGCCCATCCAGGCCAAAGTGTCCGAGCCGGACAAACCAAGCAAGACGGATCAGAACCCTGACCTCAAGGCAATCATAGCCCCGCCCCGAACTGCGGCTTTGACTGAAGCGCCTGAAACCCCGGAACCGCCCGCAACCGATCAGGTGGGGGCGACGTTGATCGTGCCGAACGCGCCGGTTGCCAAAACCGATCAAAGCGGGCGCAAACAGCCTGACAAGCTGGCGTTGGTGGCACCTGCGGAAAAGCCAGCCCCGAAAGTGGCGACCGAGGCGGCGCCAAAGCCGCCGACAGATGCCGAAACCGCAAAAGAAGTCGAAAAATCCACAACCCCCGAAGGGGTGTCGGAAACGCCGGTAAAGCCAAGTACGGAAAAAGCGCCGGATCAGGCCTCGACTGAAATTATCACCGAAGCGAAAGAGCAGAAAAGCACGGTTGCCCCGGTGAAATCCAGCCGCCCTAAGGGCCGGCCGGCAACCCTCAAGGAAAAGGCGAATGCCGCAAAGGCAATCGAATTGGCGTTGGCGCAGGCCGTAAGCGAAGCTGGAACCGGCAAACCAGCTGAAAAACCGCGCGTGGCCGCAAGTGGTCCGCCATTGACGGGCGGCGAGGTTGAGGGCCTCAGACTGGCAGTGCGCGATTGTTGGAATGTCGGGTCGATGTCAACGGATGCGATGAAGATCACGGTCGTTGTTGGAGCCTCGATAAAGCGTGACGGTAAGGTGGACGCGACGTCTGTAAAGATGATCTCGGCAACGAACGGGCCGGATGCTGCCATCAAGAAAGCCTATGAAACCGCCCGGCGTGCTGTCATTATGTGCGGTGGCAGGGGGTTTGTTTTACCTGCTGAAAAATACGACCATTGGCGCGACGTTGAAATTACCTTTAACCCCGAGAAAATGAGGAACAAATGACCGTTTCCCAAAAAGCATTTTCACTTTTTCTGGCCGCCTTTTTTGGCCTTGCTGGTTTTCACGTTTCGGCGCAAACGCCGGGGCCGCTTAAGATCGAAATCACCGAAGGGGTTATTGAACCCATGCCATTCGCGGTACCGGCCTTTGTTGCCGAAACCGTTTCAGCCAAAGATCTGTCCGAAGATCTGGCCGCTGTGGTGATCGCCGATCTGGTTGGCACCGGCCTGTTTCGCGACATTCCCCGCAACGCGCAGATTTCCGGTATTTCCAATTTTGACAGCCCAATTCAGTTTTCCGACTGGAAAGCCGTGAATGCGCAAGCCCTGATTACCGGCGCGGTTTCCACGCAATCGGGTGGGCAGTTGGTGGTTAAGTTCCGGCTGTTTGATGTGTTCGCGCAGGCTCCGCTTGGTGAAGGCCTGCGGTTTGTCGGGACAACGCAGGACTGGCGCCGGATGGCGCATAAGGTCGCTGATGCGGTTTATGCGCGGCTGACCGGCGAGAGTGCCTATTTTGACAGTAAGGTTGTGTTCGTTTCAGAAAGCGGGCCGAAAAATGCCCGTAACAAACGTCTGGCAATTATGGACTACGATGGCGCTAACCTGCAAAACCTGACCGATGATCGTTCGATTGTGTTGGCACCGCGCTTTTCGCCTGACGCGACCAAAGTGCTTTACACATCTTATGAAACCGGTTCGCCACGGGCGTTTCTGTTGGATTTGTCGACGTTAAAACGCAAGGCGCTGGCCGAATTGCCCGGCATGTCCTTTGCCCCCAGATTTTCGCCTGACGGGCAGAATGTTGTTATGTCGGCCTCGCTTAGCGGCAATACTGATATATACATGGTCAATCTGCAGTCGTTGCAGGCGACGCGCCTGACCACGGCCCCGTCCATCGAAACCGCCCCGAGTTTCAGCCCCGACAGCCAGCAGATCGTGTTTGAAAGCGACCGCAGTGGCAACCAGCAGATTTACGTGATGCCTGCCAGTGGCGGCGAAGCCCGGCGGTTAAGTTTCGGCGAGGGACGGTACGGAACACCGGTGTGGTCGCCGCGTGGCGATTTGGTGGCCTTCACCAAGATCAACCAGGGCCGGTTTCATATCGGGGTCATCCGGCTGGATGGCAGCGAAGAACGGTTGCTGACCTCGTCTTTTCTGGATGAGGGGCCGACATGGTCGCCAAATGGCCGGGTTCTGATGTTCTTCCGCGAAACACCAGGCGCGAACGGGGCGCCATCGCTTTATTCGGTGGATATTACCGGTCGCAATCTGAAAAAGGTGTCAGCAGCCGGAAACGGGTCTGACCCGTCATGGTCAAGGCTTCGTGAATAGAGATGTAAGGCCGATACACAAACCGGCCAATTAGTGATACAATCGGCCACGAGCAGGCCAAAGCCACAAAAAACCCAGAAAGAGGAACAGGAAAATGAGAATTAGTTTGGCACTTATACTGGCCGCAAGTGTGTTCGCCCTTGCCGCCTGTAACAGTCAACTTCCCAACAGCGGAAGCGACACGGTTGATCTGAATAAAAGCGGAAATTTTGCGCAAAACTCGCCCGAATTTTTCGTTGCTTCAGTTGGCGATCGTGTGTTGTTCACTGTTGACCAAAGCACATTGAACGATGAAGCGCGCTCGATCCTTGATGCGCAGGCGACTTGGCTGGCGCAAAATGTTGAATTTAAAGCGCTGATCGAAGGCCATGCAGACGAGCAGGGCACACGCGAGTACAACCTTGCGCTGGGCGCACGGCGTGCCAGTGCTGTGCAGGCCTACCTTGTCAGTCGGGGCGTCGCAGATAACCGTCTCAGCACGATTACATATGGTAAAGAACGCCCGATTGAGATTTGTTCAACCGAGGCGTGTTGGTCACAGAATCGGCGCGCCGTGACTGTGGTGAATGCAGGCGGCACCAGTTAGGCATAGGAAACCGGGCGAATGATGATGTGGCGACAGATTGCGATTTCTTGGTGTCTGGCGATTTTGCTTGCAACGCCTCTGGCGGCGCAATCACGCAAAGAGTCTCTGGCGGATATCAGGCAGGAACTTTCGTTCCTTCATGTGGACATCCAACGGCTGAAAACCGAGCTTTCGACCACCGGCAACAGTAATTCTGTCGGCAGTTCCAACGGCGAAGCGCTTGAGCGTATTGACGCCATCGAGGGTGAAATGCGGCGTTTGGCAGGCAAGGTTGAAGACTTGCAGTTCAAGCTCGAACGCGTTGTAAAAGATGGCACAGCCCGTGTTGGCGATCTTGAGTTTCGGCTGGTTGAACTGGAAGGCGGGGATGTGTCCAAACTGGGCGAAACCACCACGCTTGGCGGGGCTGACATTCTGCAAACAACCACGCCGATGATCGTCGAAACGCCGCAGACCAAGGGCAACGCCGAACTGGCGATCAGCGAGCAAGCAGATTTTGATGCCGCCAAAGCCAGCTATGACAAAGGCGACTTCAGTCGCGCTGCGGATCAGTTTCAGACCTATATCGATAACTATCCTGGCGGTGTTCTGACCGGAGATGCGCATTATTGGCGCGGCGAATCTCTGGCCATGGCTGATGATTGGAGCAAGGCGGCACGGGCGTTCTTGCAGGCTTTCTCCAGCGCGCCGGACGGGCCGCTGGCACCTGTATCGCTGTACCGGCTTGGTGTCAGTCTGGACAAGATCGGCCAGCGCAACGAGGCTTGCCTGACCTTAAACGAGGTCAATGTGCGCTATCCGGGTACGGATGCCGACAGCAAAGCACGCGCCGACCGTTCAGCGATGAATTGTGCCACCTGAACCGCAGCCGGTGTTGGACTTCACCGACCAAATGCGCGTCTGCCTGCCTGATGAGACCCCCAAAAGCTTGGGTGTCGCGGTTTCTGGTGGCGGCGATTCCACGGCACTGCTGGTGATGTTGTCAGACTGGGCCAAGCCGCTTGGGGTGACGCTTAATGCAGCAACAGTCAATCACGGCCTCAGACCCGAAGCATTGGATGAAGCGGAACAGGTCGCGCGTTTATGTGCGGCATTGAATGTGTCGCATACCGTGTTGCATTGGACGGGCTGGGACGGCAAAGGGAACTTACAAGATCAGGCGCGACGCGCCAGGCACGGCCTGCTTGCTAAATGGGCCAAAAGTCTTGACTTGGCGGTGGTTGCCCTTGGCCACACATCCGAAGATCAGGCCGAAACTCTGGTGATGCGGTTGATGCGCGGGTCTGGCGTTGACGGGCTGGCCGCAATGCCAATCGTCAGCCAACGAAGCGAAATCCGGTGGATCAGGCCACTTTTAGGCGCTGCTCGCGAAGAATTGCGCAATTTCTTGCGGGTGCGCGGAATTGCATGGTCTGAAGATCCCAGCAATCAAAACGACGCATTCGAGCGAATTCATATCCGTAAGGCGATCGAAGGGCTGGGTTTGTCAGTTCAGGGGCTGGCCAATACGGCGGCACGGATGCAGGAAACCAGACGGTTTCTAGAGCGCATGACGCAACAAGCCGCACGATCGCTGGCCACAATTACACCTGCTGGCGACATCACAATCAGCCGCGACGGGTTCTTTCAACTGGACACGGAATTGCAAAACAGGCTGTTGTCGCACAGTCTGAAATGGGTGGCATCAGCCGACTATCGCCCACGTTTCGACAGCCTGCGCAACTTATTGATAAAGCTTGAGAATGGTGAAAAGTCAACGCTTGCAGGATGTGTGATCACGCCCAACCGGAACGCTACATTCACCGTCAGCCGTGAATACGCGCAGGTTGGTGATTTGGTGACAGTGCCAAGTGCTGCATGGGATCATCGCTGGGTTTTAACTGGCGGACCGGAAACAACAGGCGTCACGATCCGCGCAACGGGTGAAAACGGCTTGTTGGCTTGCCCCGATTGGCGCGCCGTGGGGCTACCCCGAACAAGCCTGATCGCAGCGCCGTCGGTTTGGCATGACAGCCAGTTAATCGCCGCACCTTTGGCAGGTTGGCCGCAAGGTTGGTCAATTAGCCTGCGAAAAGGTGCCGAGGATTATTTTTCCTCGATTTTATCGCATTGAATCCTTGGCTGTGATGCCTATGTTAGGCTCAACTTTGTCACGCATACCCGCGTGACCCTATTTTAGGAGCAGATGTTTTGGGAAACACGCGCAATATCGCTTTCTGGGTCGTCCTGTTCCTGCTGGTCGTCGCCCTGTTTAATATGTTCAGTAACAGCACCTCGACGCTTGGAACCAACGAAGAGCGGTTTTCGGGCTTTATGCAGGCAGTTGGCCGAGGCGAAGTCAAAAGCGTCGTTCTGAACGGTGAAAAGATCATGGTCACTGGTACGAATGGCGATCAGTACCTCACCATTCAGCCGCAGGGCGCAGCAAGTGAAGTCACTGACGCCTTGCTGACCGCCGGTGTTTCGATCGAAGCCAAACCGCAGGAACAATCAGGTATCATGTCCCTGGTGGGCGTCTGGTTGCCGTTCCTGCTGCTGATCGGTGTCTGGATATTCTTCATGAACCGGATGCAAGGTGGCGGTAAAGGCGGGGCCATGGGTTTTGGTAAATCCAAGGCCAAACTGCTGACCGAACGCTCGACCCGTGTGACGTTTGACGACGTTGCCGGAATTGACGAAGCCAAAGAAGAGCTGGAAGAGATCGTTGAATTCCTGCGCGACCCGCAAAAATTCAGCCGCCTTGGTGGTAAAATCCCTAAGGGCGCTTTGCTGATCGGCCCTCCGGGGACAGGTAAAACCTTGCTGGCCCGCGCCATTGCCGGCGAAGCAGGTGTGCCGTTTTTTACCATCTCGGGGTCGGACTTTGTGGAAATGTTTGTCGGCGTCGGCGCAAGCCGGGTGCGGGATATGTTCGAGCAGGCCAAAAAAAATGCGCCTTGTATCGTGTTTATCGACGAGATTGACGCAGTCGGTCGGCATCGTGGGTCAGGTTATGGCGGCGGTAATGACGAGCGCGAACAGACATTGAACCAGTTGCTGGTTGAAATGGACGGGTTTGAAGCCAACGAAGGCGTGATCCTGATTGCGGCGACCAACCGGGCCGACGTGCTTGACCCGGCTTTGCTGCGCCCCGGTCGGTTTGATCGCCAGGTGCATGTGCCAAATCCTGACATAAAAGGCCGCGAGAAAATCCTGAACGTACATGCCCGCAAAACGCCGCTTGGCCCTGACGTTGATCTTAGGATCATCGCGCGTGGCTCGCCGGGGTTTTCCGGTGCTGATCTGGCCAATCTGGTGAACGAGGCCGCCTTGCTGGCTGCGCGCACCGGTAAGCGGTTCGTGATGATGGAAGACTTTGAGAACGCCAAAGACAAGGTGATGATGGGGGCCGAACGGCGCTCCATGGTGCGTACCAAAAAGCAGATCGAAAAGACCGCCTATCACGAGGCAGGCCATGCCGTCGTCGGGATCAGCCTGCCGGAATGTGACCCGGTTTATAAGGCCACGGTGATTGCCCGCGGTGGCGCACTTGGCATGGTCGTGTCGTTGCCGGAAATTGACCGGCTGAACTGGCAAAAGAACGAATGCGAACAAAAGCTGGCGATGACCATGGCCGGTAAAGCCGCCGAGATTATCAAGTACGGCGAAGACAACGTCAGCAACGGGCCATCGGGCGACATTCAGCAAGCGTCGTCTTTGGCGCGGGCGATGGTGATGCGCTGGGGCATGTCTGACAAGGTCGGCAACATCGATTACACCGAAGCGCATCAGGGTTATGGCGGGCAAGGGGCCGGTGGCTTTTCGATCTCGGCCAAAGCCAAGGAAACCATTGAAGACGAAGTGAAAACTTTGATCGACAGAGGGTATGATCTGGCCAAAAAGATCCTGCTCGAAAAGAACGACGAGTTTGAACGGCTGGCTTTGGGGTTGATCGAATATGAAACGCTGACCGGCGACGAGATCAAGAAGATCATGGCGGGCGAGCCTTTGAACCGTGGTAGCGATGAAGAAGGTGGAAGCGCTGCCTCCGGTGGCAACACCACCAGCGTCACTGCCATTCCTAAAACCGCCAAGCCGAAATCCAGTGGATTAGAGCCGGAACCGTCGGCCTAAACAAATTACGAATTCACTGAAACACCCGGCCTTGTGTCGGGTGTTTTCGTTTGGCTGGCTTGCAACTGCCATGCGCTTGCCGCAGGTTAACCATACCCAATCGGAGCAAATTATGCCTGCCCTTATGCCGACAGATTTTTACGCAGATGTGACCTTTCTTGGTCACGTGAAAAACCGCGACGCAAAGTTGGCCTCGGAACCTTTGGCCGAAGTCATGGCGCGGTTTGATGGCCCTGAAGGCGAGGCGCATGGAGGCCTGACGCGGCTGTCTGACAGCCGGGTAACCGCGCAATATAAAAAGGGTACAGTGATCCGCAACACAAGGCAGTTTTCTATTCTGTCAGCCGAGGAACTTGCTTTGATCGCCGCTGATATGGGGATGGACGCCTTTGACCCGCGGTGGGTCGGGGCGTCGATCGTGCTGCAGGGGATACCGGATCTCACCCTTGTGCC
>DJBQ01000013.1:5913-8069 GCA_002430125.1 Rhodobacterales bacterium UBA5972 | reverse complement strand
CACCCTTGTGCCACCATCGTCAAGGTTGCAGTTTCCGTCGGGTGCGACGCTGGTGGTGGATATGGAAAACCGTCCCTGTGTTTTGCCAGCCCCGGTAATTGACGCCGAACACCCAGGCAAAGGTCGCGCCTTCAAACCTGCCGCCAACAACCGGCGCGGGGTCACGGCATGGGTGGAACGCGAAGGTCTGATCCGTATGGGTGACCGCGTTCGGCTGCATATTCCGGATCAGCCTGTCTGGACGCATTCGCCCAAGTAAATTGGGCGATCAGTTGTAGAGGCCGATCGAAGTTTCCGAAACGAAATTTCCCGGATGGGCAAGACGATTCCGAACGTCAATATGTCGGAAAGCGTATTCGCGGCTGACAGTTTCACGGATATAGCAAACTCAAGTAGCACCAGCGCGCGATTATGTGGTATACCACAGAATAGCGTTACGTGGAAAACCATGCTGGCGGCATCAACAGGGGAAATAAATGGCCTATAAATCTGACATCGAAATCGCGCGCGAGGCAAACAAGCAACCAATTCAAGCGATTGGCGCCAAGCTGGGCATACCTAGCGAACATTTGCTGCCTTACGGACATGACAAAGCCAAGGTTTCAGCCGAGTTTATCAAAGCCCAGCGTGGCAAGAAAAATGGCAAGCTAATTCTGGTCACGGCGATCAATCCAACCCCGGCGGGCGAAGGCAAGACCACAACGACGGTCGGTCTGGGTGACGGCTTGAATGCGATTGGCAAAAAGGCCGCTATCTGTATCCGCGAAGCCAGCCTTGGGCCGTGTTTCGGGATGAAGGGCGGGGCTGCCGGTGGCGGATATGCGCAAGTCGTACCGATGGAAGAAATGAACCTGCATTTCACCGGTGACTTCCACGCGATCACCTCGGCGCATAACCTTCTGTCAGCGATGATCGACAACCATATCTATTGGGGCAATGGGCTTGAGATCGACGAACGTCGGGTTGTCTGGCGGCGTGTTCTGGACATGAACGACCGCGCGCTGCGCGATGTTGTCACCTCGCTTGGCGGTGTTTCCAACGGCTTTCCGCGCCAGACCGGTTTTGACATCACGGTTGCCAGCGAAGTTATGGCGATCCTGTGTCTGGCGCTGGATCTGAAAGACCTGGAAAAGCGTCTGGGTGATATTATCGTCGCATATCGGCGGGACAAAACCCCGATTTATTGCCGTGACATCAAGGCTGATGGCGCTATGGCGGTGTTGCTGAAAGACGCGATGCAGCCCAATCTGGTGCAAACGCTGGAAAACAACCCAGCCTTTGTGCATGGCGGACCTTTCGCGAATATCGCGCATGGCTGCAACTCGGTCGTGGCAACCACGACCGCGCTGAAGCTGGCGGATTATGTCGTCACCGAGGCTGGCTTTGGGGCCGATTTGGGTGCCGAGAAATTCATGAACATCAAATGTCGCAAAGCCGGGCTTGCGCCGTCGGTTGTGGTTTTGGTGGCGACAGTGCGCGCGATGAAGATGAACGGCGGCGTGGCCAAGGCTGATCTGGGGGCGGAGAACGTCGCGGCCGTGACAGCAGGCTGCCCTAATCTGGGACGTCACATTGGCAATCTGAAATCGTTCGGGGTGCCAGTGGTGGTGGCGATCAACCATTTTGTGTCGGATACTGATGCAGAAGTGGACGCAATCAAGAAATATGTGGCCACGCATGGGTCAGAGGCTATCCTTTGTAAACATTGGGAAAAAGGCTCGGCTGGTGTCACGGAACTGTCAACTCGCGTGGCCGAGATTGCCGATTCAGGCATCGCGAATTTTGCGCCGCTTTATCCTGATGAGATGAACCTGTTTGAGAAGATCGAGACAATAGCCAAGCGGATTTACCATGCCGACGACGTGCTTGCGGATAAAAGCATCCGCGATCAGTTGAAGGCCTGGGAAGCGCAGGGTTACGGCACTTTGCCGATCTGTATGGCAAAAACCCAGTATTCGTTTACCACCGACCCAAACCGGCGCGGCGCACCAACCGGTCATTCGGTGCCGGTTCGTGAGGTTCGCCTGTCAGCGGGGGCCGGATTTGTGGTTGTGATTTGTGGTGAGATCATGACCATGCCCGGTCTTCCACGCGTGCCGTCTGCGGAAAGTATTATGCTGAACGATCAGGGGCAAATCGAAGGCTTGTTTTAAGCA
>DJBQ01000013.1:1509-5687 GCA_002430125.1 Rhodobacterales bacterium UBA5972 | reverse complement strand
CCTGCCTTCGGCGAGAGTATTTTTCAAAACTATGAAAGCGGGATGCGATGGCTGAGATTATCGACGGGAAAGCCTTTGCGGCAACGGTGCGCGAAAAGGTTGCGGCACATTGTGCGGCTTTAAAAGCCGATCACGGGATTACACCGGGCTTGGCGGTTGTGCTGGTGGGCGAGGACCCGGCCTCGGAAGTTTACGTCCGTGCCAAGGGCAAGCAGACGGTTGAAGTCGGGATGAATTCTTATGAACACCGGCTGGCAGCAGACACGTCAGAGGCAGATTTGCTGGCGCTGATTGCAACGCTGAATGCCGATCCTGCGGTCCACGGCATTCTGTGCCAATTGCCTTTGCCAAAACATCTGAACGAAGATTTGGTGATCAATTCGATTGATCCGGCCAAGGACGTTGACGGCTTTCATATCAGCAATGTTGGATTGCTGGCGACAGGGCAAAAATCCATGGTGCCGTGCACTCCGCTGGGCTGTCTGATGATGCTGCGCGATAAGCTGGGGTCATTATCCGGTCTGAATGCAGTGGTTGTCGGGCGGTCGAACATTGTCGGCAAGCCGATGGCGCAACTGCTGCTGAAAGACAGTTGCACCGTAACGATTGCCCATTCGCGCACCAAGGATATCGAGGCCTTGTGTCGGGGGGCGGATATTTTGGTGGCGGCGGTTGGTCGGGCTGAAATGGTGACGGGCGACTGGATCAAACCCGGTGCCGTGGTGATTGACGTGGGTATCAACCGGATTGCCGCGCCTGAAAAGGGCGAGGGCAAGACGCGACTGGTGGGCGACGTTGATTTCGCCAGTGCCAGTGCGGTTGCCGGTGCGATCACGCCAGTTCCGGGCGGAGTTGGGCCGATGACGATTGCCTGTCTGCTGGCCAATACGATTACCGCGTGTTGCCGGGCCAATGGTCTGGCTGAACCCGAAGGTTTGACCGCCTAAAGGCGCATCGGCACCGGTTGCGCCTTTTTGCCGGTCAAGACGGACAAAGCGCCGGCGGCCATCAATTCGCGCAACACGGCCGCATCACTGCGCAATCCGCCAGTATAGGTGCCAAAAGCCGGCAGAACCATGCGACGGTCATCCAGCAGAAAGCAAGGCCGGCTGACGGTGCGCCCCTTGACTGTAACGCTCGTTTTTGGGTGAAAGTGGCCCGAAACCTCGCCGGTTGCATCAGGATCGGCAATATGGCGAAAAACCAGCGGGCCGGATTTCAACTGTTGCAGGTGGGTGCCGCCAATGCCAACCGGACCGGGATCGTGATTGCCTTCAATCCAGATCCATTTGCGCCCCGCCATCAGGCAGGTCAGCCAACGTTCATCCGAAGGATCCAGTTCCTCGGCAGCGGCAAGATCGTCGAAACTGTCGCCAAGACAGACGATTGTCTGGGGATTTCTTGTCAGTATATCGGCCTCAAGACGGGCCAGGGTTTCGCGGTTATCATAGGGTGGCAACATGCTGCCACCGCGCCGCGCGATCCGTTGGGATTTGCCGAAATGCAGGTCAGACACACATAGAATGCCGGTTTGCGCCCACCATAACGCGCCGCTGGGAAGGGCGGTTAGATGGGCACCGTTCAGGGAAAATTCATAGGTTCGCATGGTGTCACAAAACACCAGTCTTGGGGGGTGTTGCAAGTGTTAGTACGACCCCTGCACGGGCTGGGCGAAAATATCTCGCCGTCAGGCAGAAATTAGCTTGCGTCGCCAGCTTATCAGGCAAGGCCAGCTGCGGCCATCATCTGTTCGGCGGCTTCGGCCAGCAGATGTTCCTCGGCGGCGCCCCGGATCGGGACTTTGCCGATTTCAAGCAATAAGGGTGCTGCCAGTGGGGTGACGTGCGGGGCAATGACGTGATCGACTTTGCCACCTATGCGGTCCAGCATTTCCTCGATCCGGGCGAAATCAACAAGGCCGCGCATTGCTTCCAGCCGGGTCAGGCGCATCAGCAGGTGATCGGGGTCGTGTTTCAACAGCGTGTCATAAAGAATGTCTGACGAGAACGTCGCTTGCCGTCCTGATTTACGCCTTCCCGGCAGGTTCTTTTCAATCAGTCCGGCGATGGTGGCAACATTTCGAAAACTGCGCTTCATCACGGCGTTGCCTGCCAGCCAAGTCTCAAGCCCTTCGGCCAGCCCTTCGCGGACAAAAAACCGCGCCGGATCGGTCATTTGTTCTAAGCCCCAGATCAGCAGGGCGTAATCGGTGGATACAAAGCCCAGCGGATTTAGACCGGCAAACTCCATCCGTTTGGTCAGTAAAAGGCCGAGCGTTTGCAGGGCGTTGCGTCCGGCGAAACCGTAAATGCAGGTGAACTCGCGGCTGTCAGCCTGAAAGCTTTCGACCAGCAGGCGGTCGCGCGTGGGCATGCGGGAAATGGTGCGTTGGTGGTGCAGCCAGTCCGAGGTATGGCGCGGCAGGTCCGGCCAGTCGGGGGCTTGCAGTTTGTCCAGAACCCGATGGCTGAGCACGGTTGAGGTGGCGAATTTGGTGCCACTGAAGACCGCGATCTTGGGTTTTTTGGTGGATTCGCGGGTGACCTGCACGGTCATTTCGCGCAAGCTGTGATAGGTCACCACTTCGCCGCCGATCAGGAATGTGTCGCCGGGGGTTAAGGTGGCGGCAAAGCTTTCTTCGATCTCGCCCAGGGGTCGCCCACTGCCTCGGCTTTTCAGGCGCACGGCCAGCGTTTCGGTGTCAACGATGGTGCCAAGGTTCATCCGGATGCTTTGCGCGGCGCGTGGGTCGCGTAAGGCCCAGATGCCATCGGAGCCGCGTTTCAGGCGTTGCCATTTGTCATAGGCCTTCAGGGCATAGCCACCGGTCGCGCAGAAATCCACGCAGTCGTCAAAATCCTGCCGGGTGATGTCGTGATATGGGCCAGCGTTGCGGATTTCGCCAAACAAGGTTTCGGTGTCGAAACCACCGGAACAGGCGGCGATCAGGATGTGCTGGCACAGAACATCGCGCGGGCCGGGGCCGCGTGGATCGCCGTCAAGTTCGCGGGCATAGACCGCTTCAAGGGCAGCGCGGCATTCGACCACCTCGAACCGGTTGGCGGGCACAAGGATGGCGCGGGACGGTGCGTTATAGCGGTGATTGGCGCGGCCAATCCGCTGCACCAGTCGCTTGATATTTTTCGGCGCCCCTACCTGAATGACCAGATCAACATTGCCCCAGTCGATCCCCAGATCAAGCGTGCCGGTGCAAACAATAGCGCGTAATTCGCCCGCAACCATTGCCGCTTCGACCCGGTCGCGGACTTCGCGCGATAGCGACCCGTGATGCAAGCCGATGGGCAAAACACCGTCATTGGCCATCCAGATCGCGCGAAAGAACAGCTCGGCCTGCGCGCGGGTATTGATGAAGATCAGGGTGGTTTTGGCTTTTTTCACCCGCTCGAGGATTTCTGGAATTGCATAATGGGCACCGGCGCCATTCCAAGGCGGCGCGGCGATGGTGTCAAGGATTTCGATATCGGGATCAGGGCCGGGATCGGCGTGCAGTATGCGGCACGGGGTGCCCGTTGATGCCATGAACGCGGCCAAACCTTCGGGGTCTTCCACGGTTGCCGACAGGCCAACGCGCCTGAGGCCGGGGGCAAGGCTTTCCAGTCGCGCAAGGCACAGCATCATCTGATCGCCGCGTTTACTTTCCGCCAGGGCGTGGATTTCATCGACGATAACCCGTTGTAATCCCGCAAATATTCGCGGGGCGTCGGGGTAGGATAGCAGCAGCGCCAGACTTTCAGGTGTGGTCAGCAGAATGTCAGGCGGATCAGCACGCTGGCGCTGGCGTTTGGTATAGGACGTGTCGCCAGTGCGGTCTTCGACCCTTATCGGCAGGCCAAGATCGGTAATCGGGCTGCCAAGATTGCGACGAATATCCGCAGTTAGCGCCTTAAGCGGCGAGACATAAAGCGTGTGCATACCTTTATGCGGCGTTGCAGCCAATTCAACCAATGTCGGCAGGAAACCGGCCAGCGTTTTGCCGCCGCCCGTGGGGGCGATCAGCAAGGTTGCGGGTTCGGTTGCATAGGCCAGCAGATCGGCTTGATGTGGGTGCAGTTCCCAGCCCTTGCGGGCAAACCAGGCGGCGAAATTTGCGGGCAGGTCAGGCATAGTCAGACGCTATCCGCTAACCGTGGCGGTGAACAGCGGCTTAGCCGTCAAGG
>DJBQ01000013.1:0-1224 GCA_002430125.1 Rhodobacterales bacterium UBA5972 | reverse complement strand
GTGCGGTGGCGACCTTTGACGGCCAATATGTAGGGAAAGCCGAACTTTTTGCGATAGGCGGTGTTGAGTGCGGTGAATTCCTGAAACTCGGCTTCGGTGCATTCGTCCAATCCAGCCCCCGCCTGTTCTGAGGTACTTTCCGCCGTCAGCGTGCCGCTGCGCGCCAGTTTTCCGGCCAGATCAGGGTGGGCCCGCAGCAGGATCATTTGCGGCTCGGGCCCGGCAGCTTCGACGAGGTGCGACATCGGGCCAGCAAGATCGGACGGCAATACCGCAGTGTGGTGCATTCCATCTTCAAAGCATTTCTCGGCCACCCAGCGGGAATGTTCGTAAACACCGCCAAAGCGGGCGACAAAGTCAGTGCGGCTTAGATCAGCAATCATTCTGGCCCTCGGAAATTCAGGAACGATCAGATTAGCGGGCAAATGCCGGGTTGCAAATGAAATTTGATCGCAATTGGTTTAATCCGGATAAGGACTGCCTTTGATATGGGGCGCGCCAAGGTCAACGTCACGGCCATTCAGGATATCAACGAACATCCGCGCATCGACATTGCGCCCGGAAATCCCCAACCCGACCGGGCCTTTCAGGTTTTCGAAGTGACCGGTTTGCAGGCCCGTCAAGCCAACGCAGGTTGATTCTTCGGCCACCAGTCGGTCTTGACAAAATAGCGTCTGCATGGCGCGGCACAAGCTGAGGGTCGGGTGGTGGTCGGGGAATATTCCGCCCCTCGTGGCTGTCGGCCAGTGACGGGAACTCGTCAACCTCGACCGGGTGGCCCGCGCGGATGCAAGGGTGCGCCGCCGCAAAGGCAACCCTTCGGCCGTGATTGCCGGTTGAACAAGAGTGACGCCGGTGACGCCCGCCGGACGGCTCAAAACGGCATTCGCTGCACCGCGCAGCTTGAACGACCCCACCGGCTGCATGGTTTGAAGTTGCAGCAGAATTTCGGCTTCAAATGCCTTGCTAAGGACAGGCGGACAGTTTGTCCGACCATCCGCGCACGTTGTTCGTGAAAGCCTGAGCCGGCGGCTTGGGCGCCATAGGTGTTGTGTTCTTGAAGACATTATTGTTAACTTACTTAACCCCGCGTAACAGGGGAGATATCAGTAATGTTGTACGAGGGGCGATGCAGCAGAAATCAACAAAACAGCTGCTTTTACCCTATACTCTGATAGCGCTTGTGCTGGTCGCATGGTTTGGAAACTTCCTGTATGCGCTGGG
>DJBQ01000181.1:7386-7801 GCA_002430125.1 Rhodobacterales bacterium UBA5972 | reverse complement strand
TTCCGGGCTTTCCAGTCATCATAGGGCATGCCGTAAAAGATTTCCCGCGCCTCGTCCTTACCAAGCGTTATGCCACGCTCGGCGGCGGCTTCCTGATACCACCGGCTTAGGCAGTTGCGGCAGAACCCGGCGAGGTTCATCAGGTCGATATTCTGCACATCGCTGCGCTTTTCCATCAGATGCGCACGCAGAGTGCGAAAAGCCGCGGCTTCAAGTTCGGTTTGGGTATGCTTATCCATTTTTACCTCGGTCAATATTGGTGGTTGCGATAACGTCCCGCAGGATCGGGGCCAGTCGCGCCGCCCAGTTTTGTTGATCACTTTCGCTGCGGATCAAATCGTTGCGAATCTCGATCAGAATATTGGGGTGCGCAAACGCCTGGGCATGCCGGTCAATACTATCACCCTCCAGATGC
>DJBQ01000181.1:0-7227 GCA_002430125.1 Rhodobacterales bacterium UBA5972 | reverse complement strand
CTCCAGATGCCCGCCGTAAGGTTCGTTTTCGCCGACACACCAATCCGCCTCGGCGCGCAGACGTGCCAGCATCGGTTGCGCCAGCCGCTGATCCTTGCCGTAGAGAATTCCGACATGCCAGGGACGTTTGGGGCGCCCAGCCAGTTGCGCTGTGAAGCTATGAACCGCGATAATCACCGGCTGCGCGCGACTTGCGACCAATTCATCATACGCGGCGTGATAGGGCCGATAGCAATTCTCAAGCCGCCACTGCAGATCAGCCGCACCAATGTGCCGGTTGGCGGGAATGAGGGTGCCGTCGTAAAGCTTCATAACCAGCGTTGGGTCGTCTTCACCACGATTGGCATCAATCACCAACCGCGAGAAGTTTGACAGGATAACCGGCGCGCCGAGCAATTCCCCCAAATGGGTGGACACACCGGCCGCGCCAACATCATAAGCAATATGGCGCTGCATTTCTGCAGGCACCAGCCCAAGGTCGCCACCGTTCACTTCAAACGGCACATGGTTGCTGGCATGATCACAGGTGACGATCAGGTTTGACGGCCTGTCATGGCCAAGAATGTGAAAGGCATGTTCGGTTGTCATCTTTTCCTCATCATTGGGCTGATATAGACAGGAAACACAGCGCAGCGACAAGTCACCGGTTGCTAAAAACCGCGTTTTGCTGCACACCGCCTTGCGCATCAACTTAGCGCGCATCACAGCCAGAGGCTCTCATGAGACGACTTCGCAATGTTAAAATCGTGGCCACATTGGGGCCTGCTTCAAATGACCGGGAAACCATCAAAGCGTTGTTTGTGGCCGGCGCTGATATGTTCCGCCTGAACATGAGCCACGGCAGCCATGAAGAACTGCGCGTGCGCCACGCGATGATCCGAGATGTGGAACGTGAATTCAATCGCCCGATTGCCATTCTGGCCGATCTGCAAGGCCCAAAGCTCAGGGTTGGTGTGTTTGCCCAAGGACAGGAAATGCTTGAGGATGGGGCGTCATTCCGCCTTGACCTTGACCCTGCCGAAGGCGATGTAACCCGCGTATGCCTGCCGCATCCCGAGATTTTTGCAGCCCTTGATAAGGGCGAAACCCTGTTGGTGAATGACGGCAAAATCCGCCTTCAGGTTCAAACCTGCGGCAAGGATTTCGCCAATTGCACGGTTGTTGTTGGCGGCGAAATTTCCAATCGCAAAGGCGTAAACGTGCCGGACGTGGTGTTGCCGCTGGCCGCCTTGTCCGCCAAGGATCGCGAAGATCTGGAGTTTGCCTGCGCCCTTGGGGTCGATTGGCTGGCATTGTCGTTTGTACAGCGCCCGGAAGACGTGCTTGAGGCCCGCGCTTTGGTCGGCGACCGCGCTGCAATCATGTGCAAAATCGAAAAACCGGCGGCAGTTAAGGCTTTTGACAGCATTCTGGCGGTTTCAGACGGCATCATGGTGGCGCGCGGCGATCTTGGGGTCGAACTGCCGGTGCAAAACGTCCCGCCCATTCAAAGACGCCTGATCAAGACCTGTCGGCATGTTGGCAAACCGGTGATCGTTGCGACCCAGATGATGGAAAGCATGATTAATTCGCCGGTTCCGACCCGGGCCGAGGTTTCAGATGTCGCCACTGCCATCTACGAAGGTGCTGATGCGGTGATGTTATCCGCCGAAAGCGCTGCTGGCGATTATCCGGTCGAAGCCGTGGCCACAATGAACAGCATCGCGATTGAGATCGAACGCGACCCCACCTATCGCGACGAGATCGAAGCCTCGCGTTCAGCCCCGCGCGAAGGCATTGCAGATGCGATCACCGCGGCAGCCCGCGAAATCGCCGAAACCACCGAAGTTTGCGCGATCTGCTGTTTCACTCATTCCGGCACCACGGCGTTAAAAGTCGCGCGCGAACGCCCAAGGGTACCAATTATTGCGCTGACACCCCTGATCGGCACAGCGCGCAGGCTGACCCTGTCTTGGGGCATGCATTGTGTTATGACCACCAAGGTTGGCCGCTTCAAAAAGGCTGTCGTCAATGCCGCGCGGGCCGCCGAAGAATATGGCTTTGGCACCGACGAACAATCCATTGTGGTTACCGCAGGCATCCCGTTTAACATGCCGGGGACAACAAATATCCTGCGGGTCGCACAAATCAACATGCGTTTGGTCGAGGATTTTGATACAGACTAAATAGTAGCGATCAAAGCGGGGGCTTGTGATGTCTGATATTCTGTTTGTGGTCGGTACAATTCTTGCGGTTCTATCTATCGTAACTGTGCTGACCGCGTGGATTGAAAACCGCCGACCAAGGGTCGCGTCGATTGTGGTCGTGATCGCGGGCGGCATGTTGCTTTTCGCGGCTTCAACTACCGATGACGGATTTCATCTGACAGATATTCCAGACGCGTTTATCAATGTCGTGGCAATGGTTCTGAATTGAGGGCGGTTTTCGCCTCCTTGATCCCAGGGCTTCACAAAGGCCTTGTACTTCTGCTGCTTTGCTTGGTTTCAGGCGTTCAAACCCATGCGCAGGGGCTGAATGTCGATTTGGCATTGGTTCTGGCGGTGGATGTGTCAAGCTCGATGACCATCGAAGAACTTGGGGTTCAGCGCGCCGGTTATGTGGCTGCTATCGCCGACCCTGAAGTGGCCGAAGCGTTGCGTGCCGGATATTTTCACCGCATTGCCCTAAGTTACGTCGAATGGGCCGATCCGCATCAACAGGTTGTGACCATGCCGTGGCGCATCATCGACGGGCCGATCGCCGCACAGGCTTTTGCGGCCGAGCTTGCCACGCAACCACTGACCAGCGGCACCAATACCGCGATTTCCTCGGGGTTGTTGTTTGCCGAAAAAATGTTCCTGAACCCACCGTTTCAGACGGATCGACGGGTGATTGATGTTTCAGGCGACGGCCCGAACACTGCCGGGCCACATGTGGCACCTGTGCGTGACCGGATTGTCGCTAATTGGATCGTCATCAACGGCTTGCCCGTCGTTGTCGGCAAATCCGAACTGGCCCCGGGATCGACCGTGACGCTCGAGTCATATTACCGTGATTGCGTCTCCGGTGGGCCGGGGGCTTTTGTTCTGCCGGTGACCCAGGCCGATGGAATGCTCAGTGGGATTCGCCGCAAACTGGTGCTGGAAATTGCCGGAACGGAACCACAGTTGATTACGGCGTCTGTAATCGTTCCACCAAAGGTCGATTGCACAACCGGGCAAAAAGATTTCTACGAGTGATCAGCGCGCCCGACAACATGTTTTGACCTCTTGCCAAAGCCCCATGCCCCACTTATACAGCGCACTTCCATCGGTGCGGCCGGCGACAAGGGCTGCCGAGTTGCACCTAATACCAATTCCTAACGCAGGAGACGGAAATGCCCAAAATGAAGACCAAATCAGGCGCTAAAAAGCGCTTTACGGTGACGGCTAACGGCCGCATCAAATGTGGCCAGGCCGGCAAACGCCACGGCATGATCAAACGCTCGACGAAATTCATTCGCAACGCACGTGGCACGACCATTTTGTGCGCGGCTGATGAACGTATCGTCAAGAAATACATGCCCTACGCGCGCTAATCAGGAGCCTGAACCATGTCCAGAGTTAAAGGAGGCGTTGCCTCGCACGCCCGTCACCGCAAAGTCGTCAAAGCCGCAAAAGGCTATTACGGCGCGCGGTCCCGCAATTTCCGTACTGCCACACAGGCAGTCGATAAAGCCAACCAATACGCCACACGCGACCGCAAGAACCGCAAGCGCAGCTTTCGTGCTTTGTGGATCCAGCGGATCAACGCTGCGGTCCGGTCGATCGACGAATCGCTGACATATTCGCGCTTCATCAACGGCCTGTCGCTGGCCGGCATTGAAGTCGACCGTAAGGTTCTGGCCGATCTGGCCGTACATGAACCCGACGCGTTCGGTGCGATTGTCACCCAGGCCAAGGCCGCACTGGCCTAAGCCAACCGGCCTTTAAAATTTTAAAGCGCGCGTCCTGTAAACGGCGCGGGCTTTTTGCTGCTCTTTGTTATCATAGTTTCAAAAATACTCTGCGGGGGGTCCGGGGGGCGCACAGCCCCCCGGCCTGGCCCAAAGGGTCTTGACCGCAGGTCAATGCCCACGGGAGCGCTCCTGCCCGAAACCGCCCTGCAGACGTTTTCCGTTGGGCCGGGCTGCAGCACTGCCCGCCTTGGGATCGAGTATTTGTGAAACAATGACGATGCGGGCTCAGCCCTACCGCGCTAGCCATGCCGCCAGGGCGTCCTGCATTGACAGAAACTCCGCCCCTTCATCAGCCAGCTTTTGCATCAGCCGTTCCAGCATCCGCATCCGGTGGCCGCGCCCGATTACAAAGGGATGGAACGTGTATGTCAGGATTCCCCAGTCAAGGTTGTCCTTCATATACATGAAATCCTCGGTGAAGTTTTCCAGCACAGCACTTGCTGCAGACAGGCCAGGCATTATGCCGTTCTTGCCCGCCATAAATTCGAAATACGGGAAATCATCCAGCGACCAACTGATCGGCATCTCGACCAAACCTGTCGGCATCCCCGGTACTATTGGCCTTTCGAGCGGGATTTCAGCGGGCATTGGCGCATAGTAACAATCGTAATCATGCCCCATCAGCGAACTGTCGTATTTCAGCCCGTGCTTCAGCATTAACTCGACGGAATGCGCACTTAAATCCCAGGCAGGCGATCGGTATCCGACCGGTGCTGCTCCTGTCAGACGTTTAATCGTTTCAATGCCGCGCACCAACTCGGCCTCTTCACCGTCGCGCCCTAAGGAGGCAGGCACCCGGTGGGTCCAGCCATGATGGCCAATCTCGTGCCCCGACGCCAATAACAACTCGGCATCCTGCAGGTAACTTTCCAACGTATGCCCCGGCGTGAAAAACGTCGCCCCCGCATCAAAGCGCGCCAGCAAGTCCAGAATACGCGGCAACGCAACCGATCCAAAATCACCGCGCGACAACATGGTTGGCGTGATCCGATTATTAGCAATGAACAAGGACGTGTTGTCGTGGTCAAAGGTCAGGCAGACAATATGGCGTTTGGGCATTGGCCTCTCCGGATTGGTGCGCATAGCAAGCCATCCATTTTGTCGAATTGCAAGCCACCAACGGTTGCCACCAAGGCTTGCAATCCGGGCAGTCAAAAGATAGCACAGCGCGCAGACACCGGCAGGATGGACCACGATGAACGGCTTTGATCAGCTTAAAGAAAAGTATCTTAACGGCATCATGGCCGCCGCTGACGAAGCGTCGCTGGA
Source organism: Rhodobacterales bacterium UBA5972 (assembly GCA_002430125.1). Taxonomy (GTDB): domain Bacteria; phylum Pseudomonadota; class Alphaproteobacteria; order Rhodobacterales; family Rhodobacteraceae; genus UBA5972. Next base: position 1,982 of record DJBQ01000181.1, on the reverse strand, counting down.
AGACTTGCGCGTGACGGCTCTGGGCAAAAAAGGCGAAGTCGCGTTGATGATGCGCGAACTTGGCCGGATGACACCCGAAGAACGCCAAACTGCGGGTCCCGCTCTGAATGCCCTGAAGGACGAGATCAATTCGGCCCTGTCAGCGCGAAAAGAGTCCCTTGGCGATGCGGCAATGGAAGAGCGTCTGCGCACCGAATGGCTTGATGTCACTTTGGCGGGTCGCAGCCGTCGTCAGGGCACGATCCACCCTGTCAGTCAGGTGACCGAAGAGGTGACCGCGATTTTCGCCGATATGGGTTTTGCGGTGGCCGAAGGCCCGCAGATCGAAACCGACTGGTTCAATTTTGACGCGCTGAATATCCCGGCAGAGCATCCGACCCGCACCGAAATGGACACGTTTTATATGCACCGCGCAGCAGGGGACGACCGCCCACCGCACGTCTTGCGCACCCATACAAGCCCCGTGCAGATCCGCCACATGCAGACCTATGGCGCGCCATGTCGCATCATAGCTCCGGGCCGGGTGTATCGGGCAGATTACGACCAGACGCACACCCCGATGTTTCACCAGATTGAAGGTCTGGCGCTGGATACCGACCTGTCGATGGCGAACCTGAAATGGGTGCTGGAGGAATTTTTCAGCGCATTTTTCGGCATCTCGGTGAAAACCCGGTTCCGCGCCTCGCATTTCCCGTTCACCGAACCATCGGCCGAGGTTGATATTCAGTGTTCATGGGTCAATGGCCAACTGAAAATCGGTGAAGGTGACGGCTGGATGGAGGTGCTGGGTTCTGGCATGGTCCACCCGAAAGTGCTGATCGCTGGCGGGGTTGACCCCGACAAATATCAAGGGTTTGCCTTTGGTATGGGCATCGACCGGATTGCCATGCTGAAATACGGCATCCCGGATTTACGGGCGTTCTTTGATTCAGACCTGCGCTGGCTGCGCCATTACGGGTTTTCAGCACTTGATGTGCCGACCTTGCACGGTGGCGTGTCGCGCTGATTTAGGCGTGCGCGCCGCTGAATTCTGCGCATACCCGTCTTGTCGTTTGCGTGAAACCTGTGCTGCCCTTGACACATTCCCGGTAAGTGTGGACGTTTGGTGTGATTACGGAATTGCCCTAAAACGGAACAACGCATGTGCAAAGCCCTTTCCTTTGCCGCCTTTCTCAGTGATCAGACGGTTTGGTTGGGGAGGTGTTTCGCCCGGTCACGTCGCTGGGTCCGCAGGCTAAGCACAGCGAAATAGTGTGATCAAATGGACAACATTGCTTTTCAGGTTGGGTACAAACCGGGCTTGCTGGGGGAAATCGTCGCAGCACATGGGCGGTATTACGCGGCAAATTGGGGTTTCGGTATTTTCTTCGAAGCGAAGGTTGGGCGCGAGTGTGGCGAGTATCTTACACGCGCCACCGCGAAAGATCTGACCCTGTCGGCCTGGTCTGGCGATACGTTTGCAGGCGCAATGATCCTTGATCTTCACGATCCTGATGCGCCCGGACTCGCGCATGTCAGATGGTTTATTGTGCCGTTATCAGGTCTGGGCCTAGGGCGCGAAATGATGCGCCGTGCGATGGCGCATCTGGATCAGGCGGGTCTGCCCTGTTTTTTGACAACCTTTCGCGGACTTGACGCAGCGCGCGGGCTGTATGAAGATTTCGGATTTCATCTGACGGACGAAGCAGAGGCCGAAAGCTGGGGAAAACGTGTCACTGAACAGCGGTTTGATCGGCCGGTCCAGTTGGTGGAATAGAGGTGTTGCCAGCGTCTGGCGGTATTTATGCGCGAGTTGGCGAAACTCATTGGTACGTCCTGATACCGCGAAATACAGCGAATGTTTCAGCCATAGTCCTGCCCGACGTGGTTTGAGTGTGGGTTGTCGCCGGACGATCTGGTCGTAAAGAATTGCTCAAATTGATTACTTATATTGTATTTCAAATGGATATCCTGCACTCGATTCGACTAATCGACTAATCGAC
>DJBQ01000138.1 GCA_002430125.1 Rhodobacterales bacterium UBA5972 | reverse complement strand
CGTTTGGTGATCAATCAAAGATCATCTTTCGAGAGACAGATGGGTGTTGGAAAGGCTAAGGCAGAATCGCGCAATCCCTCAATTACGAATTCGTGAGTACGTATTTTAATTTGACAACCAAGTTGTCATTTATTTATTTGACAACAATTTTGTCATACAGAATAATTCAGTATATCCTTGTGACAGGCATCACTTTGACGCACGCCGGCCCAGAAAATATCGAACGATTGGCATGACCACATCCACCGAAAACCTTGACACCTTGATTTTCAACATCTGTGAAACCTTCAATGACTTTAAGGTGTTAACCGACGATCGGATGTCCGATCTTGGCATCACGGCTGCGATGGGGGTGGCGATGGACTATGTCTATCTGAACGGCCCATCGGCTGTGCCGGATATTGCCCGGGCGAAATCGGTTAGTCGTCAGCATATTCAAAAACTGACCGATGCGCTGATTGGGATGGGTATGGTTATGATGATCAGAAACCCGCTGCACAAGCGCTCGGCCCTTGTGGCGCTGACCCCTAAAGGACGCCAAGCCTTCAAGATGGTGCGCGCCCGCCAGGCGGCGCAATTGGCCCGACTGGCCAGCCAGATGGACGAAACCGAAGTAGTGGCCGCAAATAAAGCCGTGCAAAACCTGCGCCGGCTGCTGGCCGGTTAGGCGGATCAGGCTTAGCGCGCGCAGGTCTTCAGGCCGGACACTATGGCGGTGTAATAGGACATGATGACCCGATCCCCTTGGTGGCGGATGATCGTTTGACCGGCCGTTGAGGATTGAAAATAACTGACGCCACCGGGGAATTCTGTGCGGCTGACAAACATAGCTTTTTCACCGCACAGGGAGGGCGGCAGCGCCCCGCGAAACAAATACCGCTTGGGTTCAGTCACCGACCAAACCGGTATCTCGTGACCCAGATACCATGTCAGTTGCCCGGTCAGACCATAAGCATCTGTGGCAATCCAGACGGCGTCATTGTCCACAGCCAGCTGCCGGATTTCGGCGATAGCCTGATCCCAGCCGCGCCCCTGTGTGAACGGGTTTTGCCCTGAAATCACCACCCGACCGGGCCAGAAGCCAAGCACCAGAACCAATGCCGCAAGCGTCAGGCCCGTTGGTGCCGCCCAGCGCATCAGGCGACCCTGTCGCGTGGCAAGGGCGGCAATCACTGCCAAGCTGGGAAATATTGGCAGCAACCATTGGCCGCCAGCAACCGCTTGGGTGGCATGATAGGTCAGGTACAGCACAATCGGTGCGATCAGCCACAGCAACACCGGCGGTACTTGTTTTGACCGCAGGCCGGTCAGCACCAGCCAGAACAAAACCGGCGTGACCAACACAATCACCGACACCCAGAACAGCCCGTAATCAACCGCTGAAAACCCTTGCGCCTCGGCCAACCGCCCGAATTGGCGTTCAAGACCGATCCAATCGTGCTGCGCATTCCACAGCGCAAAAGGCACAAGCACCACGCAGCCCAAAACTGCGCCAGCCCAAACCTGCCAGTGTCTCAGCCAGTCTCGCCCGCCTTTGGTGGCGACCAGCCAGATAACCAGCGCCAGACCAAAGAACAGGTTGGTAAATTTCGACAGCACCCCAAGCCCGGCAAACAGACCGATGGCCAGAAACCAGTTGGCACGGCGCGTCGTCTGCACCTCGGCCAAGGCCCAGACCGCCGCGGTCCAGAACAAAACTGACGGCGCATCCGGCGTGGCAGCAAAGCCCAGCACGGCGAAAGGCAGCATGATTTTGCCCCACAGAGCAGCCCGAAACGCGGTTTTCTGATCCGCCGAATAAAGCCACGCAATCCGCCATGTCAGAAGCGTCACCAAAGCGCCCGCCAGCACGGACATCAACCGCACACCAAGCGCGCCCTGCCCCAATATGGCCTGCCCGGCGGCAATGCCCCAGGCAACCATCGGCGGATGGTCGTAATATCCGGCTGACGGCTGGGTGGCCCAAAGGGCGTAATAAGCCTCGTCCTCGACCAAAGGCAGCCAAGCGGCCAGCACCAGATGCAAAACGGCAAACCCAGCGACCAACGCCCAAAGCGCCTTTGATTTCAGCATTTTCCATCCCTTTGCATGTGGGTGATTATTGGCAATAGATGTGTGGGGTCAAGTCAGCATCTGGTAGGGTCAAATCTAGGCTACACAAAAACTTGAACACTAGGTATAGTGGCTTTAAACCAGCAGGTGAACCAAAGGAAAGAACAAGAATGCGTTGTCCATTTTGCGGGAATATCGACACTCAGGTCAAAGACAGCCGTCCGGCCGAGGATCACGTCTCGATCCGCCGCCGCCGGTCTTGTCCGGCCTGTGGCGGGCGGTTCACCACCTATGAGCGGGTGCAATTGCGCGACCTTGTGGTGATTAAAAAGAACGGCAAGCGCGAGGAATTTGACCGCAGCAAGCTGGAACGCTCGATCCGGATTGCGTTGCAAAAACGTCCACTGGATCCGGAACGGATTGACCAGATGATCTCGGGCATAGTGCGCCGGTTAGAAAGCCTTGGCGAGACCGACGTGAATTCCGACAAGATCGGCGAAATTGTGATGGAGACTTTGGCGCGGATTGACACCGTGGCCTATGTGCGTTTTGCCAGCGTTTACAAGAACTTCCAGGCGGCAGACGATTTCGAGGATTTCGTTCACGAACTGCGGCCCCCCCAAGCCGAAGACGAAGAATAGCCCATGCCAAATCATCCGGCTGACGACCGCTGGATGTCGCTGGCCCTTACCTTGGGGCGGCGTGGTTTGGGCCGGTGCTGGCCAAATCCGGCTGTCGGCTGCGTGATCATTAAAGACGGGCGCGTGATTGGGCGTGGCTGGACGCAGGCAGGCGGGCGACCGCACGGCGAAACGCGGGCTTTGGCGCAGGCTGGCGGAAATGCGGTTGGTGCGACGGCTTATGTGACGCTGGAACCCTGTGCGCATCACGGGCAGACGCCGCCTTGTGCGACGGCATTGATCGCCGCCGGAATTACACGGGTTGTGTCAGCGCTTGAAGATCCCGATCCGCGTGTGTCCGGAGGCGGGCATGCGATGCTGCGTGCTGCGGGTGTTGCGGTTGTGGTTGGTGTTGGCGCGGCCGAGGCAGCGTTTGATCATGCGGGTTTTCTGCTGACCAAGACGCAGACCCGGCCCTTTCTGACCCTGAAACTCGCCGCCTCGTTTGACGGGCGGATTGCCACGAATAGCGGCGAAAGCCAGTGGATCACCGGACCCCAAGCGCGACATTTCAGCCATTATCTGCGCGCCACCCATGATGCAGTGATGATCGGTTCTGGCACGGTGCGCGCTGACGATCCTGTCCTGACCGTACGTGGGTTTGGCGACATTCACCAACCAGTGCGGGTGATTTGCGACAGCAATCTTGGCACCGATCCCGGCGGCAATCTGGGTCGTTCCGCCCGTGATGTTCCGGTTTGGCTGTGCCACGGCCCCAAGGCCGCCGCCGCCAATCGCGCGGCTTGGGAGGCAACGGGTGCAACCTTGATACCATGCAAGACCGATGCAAACGGTCGGCTTGATATATCGGATGCCCTCAGCCAACTGGCACATCGCGGCCTGACCCGGGTTTTTTGCGAAGGCGGTGGGCAATTGGCCGCGTCGTTACTGGCCGCAGGGCAAGTGGACCAGCTCATCAGTTTTAATGCCGGGTTGGCGTTGGGGGCGCAAGGCACCCCATCGGTTGCGACATTGCCTGACATGCCTTTGGCGGATTATCCGCGTTTCACATTGCGCGAAACCCGCAAAATCGGCGTGGATGCGTTGCAAATCTGGCGCCGATCCTGATCATCATAGTTTCACAAATACTCAGCTTCACCGCCACAATGACGCGCGCGACGCGAAAATGCCTTGCAGCTTGCTGAGCATCCGGTTGCCCCGCCCGCCTTGCCAGACAACACCTTCATCCAACCGGTCCACCACCACTTCAACCGGGCAGGCAAGGCCGGTTTCGGGATCAAAGTACCGGGGGTATTCGATCAGCACGGCGTGGATCAACGCTACCAAAGTCGGGCGCGTAATCCGGCGTGGTAAGCTTTCGCCAAGGTCGTTGGTCAGGCCCCAACCAGCATAAAACGGGCGGCCAAGGCAGGTGATGGATTTGCCGCGCAACAGCGCCTCAAAGCCCAGTAACGAGGTCATGGTCCAGACCTCGTCTGAATTTTCGATCGCAGCGATTGCATCCATGTTTTGCGCAATCGCGTCTGCATGTTCCAATGCGTTTTCGATCATACCCGGTCGCAAACCGGCTTCGACATCCGGGTGGGGTTTGTAGATGATGAATGCGTCAGGATTGGCTTGCCGCGTTCTTTTCAGCAGATCAATATTGCGCCGCACATCGCCTGCCCCAAACCGGATCGAGGCGTCGTCTTCCACTTGTCCCGGCACCAGAATACGGGTTTTGCCGGTGGGCCAGTCAACCGATTTTGTGCCGATATTATATTTGCTGATCTGGCCTGCAATCAGCCGTTGCCGCAGGTTTTCGGCGCGTTTCAGCGCGTTGGCGGACAGAACGCCAGAGGCGTTGACCATTGCTTCAAGTCGGCTGGGGCGGTTGGGGTCATAATAAATACCCAGATCATCCGCGACCAGCGACAACGGCGGCACCAGTTCTGCGCCCAAACCTTTGGAGCGCAGAAACCCGTCTTCAAGGCGCGACAGCGAAACCCCTGCGGATTGTGCGGCGTTGATTAACGCAGGCGTTTCATGTGCTGCCCAGACCAGGGCCTTGGGCGTTTTGAAATCGGCAGCCGTGGCAAACCGGACGTTTCCACCAAAGAACCGTTTCAAATGCCCGCGCTTCCAAAGCCGCATGCCAAATGCGTCATAGCCAAGGTGATCCTCCCGCCAAGCGCGGGCCTGGGCTTGCAGCGTATCGGCCACGTCTTCAAAGTCACACAGCCGGTCGCGGTAGGGATCGTACCAGATTGGATAGCGCAGCATTGCACCGCTAAACAGGGCCGTGACGCTTAACGCGCGGTCGCGGCGGAGGTGGGTTTGGCGATCCTCGCTTAGACCCCAGCCACCGTAAAACGGCTTGCCAAACAGATGCGGGCGGTGGCCTGCGAGGATCGCTTCAAACCCCATAAGGGATGTCACGGCGTAAACTTTTTCGGCGTTCGCCAACATCTGCCAAGGCGATGCGGCGGCGCTGAACAGGCGGGTATTGGCGTTTTGATCGGTGGTGCCGAAATGGCCTTGGCGATGGCCGGAGGTAACCTCGGGATGGGTTTTGATCAGGATGGTCTTACCGGGGTTTTCGGCCTTTGCTGCTGCCAACATCGCATTGAATGTGGTCGCGTCCGCCCCGCCCAAACGGATCGAGGCGTCGTTGCGGGTTTGGTCGATGACAAGGATATAGCCGTTATCGTCCGGTACCAGGTCAGGGTCAAACGCGTTGTATTTCGACAGATGCGCCGATTGCACCCGCTCAATGCCAGCCCTTGCCCTTGCCAACAAACCGGGATCAGACAAATCCGCCGCGTTCAGGATATCTTCCAGATCCGAGGGTTGGTTGCAGTCAAAATACACCCCCTTGCGGTCAATCACCAAGCCAAGTGGCGCTTCGCCAGAACGGCCGGTCTGGACCGAGCGTAAGAAACTGTCTTCGACCGTCAGCAGTTGGCACCCTTGCCGCGCTGCAACCCAGCGACCGCGTTCTGAAGGTCTGGTGCGACCCCAGACGCCAATCAAGCCGGTGGCTTTCGGTGGCAGGCCCAGCGCAATCTGATACCCGGCCAGCGCCAGAATGCGCCGGATGCGGTGGTTGAACATGCCAAGGGCAAAGACATTCAGACGTTCGGCACCGGCCCGGTTTATTGGGTCAGGTGCCGGGCCAACCGGCACGGATCAGCCCCCCGATATTGTCTTTAGCGCGCTGCCGGTGCCGATGCCGGAATTCAGAACGCCCAGCGTCTTATTCCATTGCACGAACGGCGCCTCGGTCACGTAAACCGTATCGCCATCACGGATCTGAAAATCCCGTCCCATGAACATGCCACTAGGTTCGGTCAGGTCGAGCACATATGCAAACCGTTGATTGCCGATCAGATCGTTGCGGCCCAGCAGGGCATTTGCGATCTCGGGCGGCTCCTCCCGCAGAATGAAAATGCCAGTCGGATCGGCCAGATTGCTGTTCAGCCCGCCAACTTGCGCCAAGGCTTCGATGGCGGACAGTTTCTGGCTGTTGAACGGAATACGGGTCTGGGTGCCGGTAGCCCCAAGGGCAGTAAACGAGCGGCGATCCTGCTCGACAAAAATCCGGTCACCGGGGCGCAGCGCGATGTCAGCCGCGGGGTTATCAATCAGATCAACCAGCCAGGCTTTGCCAGTCAGCCCGCCACGGGTGACGTTGATTTGTGCGACCTCGGGTTCAATCGTAACACCGCCAGCTTTCGCCAGCATGGCCGCCAGAGTGCGGGTCGTCGCCTCGATCGGGTAAATGCCTTGTCCGGCCACTTTGCCCATGATGCTTATCGAGGAACCGTCGCCTGCCAAGCGGCGCACCAGAACCTGTGGGTCCGGGGTTTGTGCGTCAAGTTTCGAGGTGATGATCAGGCGTAACTGGTCAGGTGTATGGCCTGACGCCTTGATCCGGCCCGCATAAGGCACAAAGATACTGCCCGAGCTGTCAACCTGAATTTCCTGCAAATTGGTCGAGTTTTGCGACTGCCCTGCCAGCAAACCGTCGCTGACATTTTCCCAGATCGTCAGGCCAAGCACATCACCGGGGCGGATCGTGTCAGACCCGACCTTGCCGGCCTTTTTGAACTTGTCGTCGAAATCAATGATCGGTGTGACCGAGGTATACTGGATCACGCGCTCGTTTATGGTGACGATAAAGGCGTCGCCCTGCCGTTGGACCGAGCTTGCGAAAATCTCGCGCTTGTTCGGGCCAGCACGCGGCAATCCGCACGAACCAACTGCCACAAGCAGCACGAAAAGGGATGCCAGACGCACCCCACGGGTAATTTTAGATGACACGGCAATTGCCCCTTGCTGCCAAAACTCTGCCTCGTAGTGTTTTTTTTCGGGCTATCACGTAACCCGTTGCCGTCAACCCTACACAATTGTTTCCAATTTTGCCAATATTCTTTCGCAGGCCTATTTTACCAGCCGCAACTGTTGCCGCGGGGTCGCGTTTTCCGCTTGCAGCGAATCGTAGGGATCGGCCTCGGCCAGCACCATATCCACCACGCCGCGGATCAGACGACGGCGGCTTTTGGCGGCGTAAAATCCGCCCATGACCTGCGAGGTTTCCAGCAGATAATGCCGGTAATCGCGATAGGCCCGCGCGTCAGGCTTCCAGGGATCGGCAAAGAATTCCGGCAAGGGCTGATCTGACACGAATTCCGGTTTGCGATAAACCGAATTGCCGAATGCCTTAAGCGGCAGACCACGCCAAAGCGCTTGTTGGGCGGCCGTGGAGTTGACGGTCACCACCGTGCGGGCAAAATTCATCAGACCGGCCAGTTTACCGCCGCGCACGAAATGCACCCGGTCTGTCACGCCAAATTCGACGGCGGTGTCCATGGTGATCTGGCGCAAGGGATGGCGGCCATCCTCAAGCGGATGGGCCTTGACGACAAGGTGGTGATGGGTCGGCGCCCCTTCGGCAAAAGCGCTGATCACCATACGGATGAATTCCGGCATGGATTTGATCGGGCTGTGGGTTTGGATCGACGCGTCATGGCCAAGTTGCAGCAGAGCCAGATGATAGACACACCCATCGCGGCGAATGCGCAAACTGGCGGTACGACGTTGCAGGGCGTGTAGGGGCAATGCGATCAAGCGTCTGAAATGCAGGCGAAATTCCTCAAGAACAGACACGTCGCGATGGGTTACGTAGTTCTTATATTTTTGGTTCCGAAACAAGATATGCCAATGATAAAGAGCGCCATAAAACGAGTGTTGGCGCATGTCGCCCCACCGCGCCGGGGCATCGGGCAGATCAAGATCACGGTCCTGCAATTCGGCGCGCATCTGATCGACGGACAGATCAAGCAACCGCGAAAACCCGTTGACGCCACCGCGTTCATAGGTCGCCCAGTAAGGCCTTAGATAGCCTTCTTCAAAACAGTGAACCTTTATGTTGCGTCCCTTGGCAAGCCGCACTGCTTGCGCGTGCACGGGGCGAGTATCGCCGTAAAGCACGATATCAGTCACACCGTATTGGTCAAATATCTGCTGAACATGCGACGCCCAATCATCCATTTTCCCGAGAAATGGCAAATAGGTGGATTTGTCGCGCCAAAACGCGCAATCGCCCTGATTGAACCCGACCTTGATGGTTTTAGCCCCGGCCTTTTCCAGCACTTTCGCCAGTTGTGCGAAAAACGGCCCGTGCGGACCCTGCAGAAACAGAAAGACTTTATCCTTGCCTGACGCTCTACCCATTGGCCCCTCGCCCCTGGCTCAAGGCCCCCACATGTGAAAATACCATAATACCCTGCCCTACTGTCGCGATTTTAACCGTTTGCCCGTCGTTTTTCGGTTTCGGATGTTGCCGATTAAGCAGCATCATCTTCAGTATGCGGGTAAATAAGGCGCTATCAAAGCGGATTGTTGCCAAAAATGCGGCCATATCCACCCTTGCCGCGCCATGGCGGGCGGGTTAGGCATTTGGGTAGGAAAAGCAGGGCGAAAACCATGTTCACTGGGATCATTACCGATATTGGCTGCGTGTTGGAAACCAAACAACGCGGTGATTTGCGTGCGCGGATTGGCACGGCTTATGATGTCAGCCGGATCGATATAGGTGCGTCGATCGCCTGTGACGGGGTGTGCCTGACGGTTGTTGATCTGGGGAGCCAGCCGCAGAACTGGTTTGACGTGGAAATCTCGGCGGAAACCGTCTCCAAAACCAACCTGAGCGGCTGGGCAAGCGGCAAACGTATAAACCTTGAACGCGCGCTGAAAGTCGGCGACGAGCTGGGCGGGCATATCGTTTCCGGTCACGTCGATGGCGTGGCCGAGGTGATTTCGATGCGCAATGAAGGCGACAGCACCCGTGTCACCCTGCGTGCACCGTTGGCTTTGGCCAAGTATATCGCCCCCAAAGGCTCGGTCGCGCTTAATGGCACGTCGCTGACGGTGAACGAGGTTGAGGGGCGTGATTTCGGTATCAATTTCATCCCCCACACCAAGGCCGTAACAACTTGGGGTGACGTGGCGACAGGTGATCTGGTCAATCTGGAAATCGACACGCTGGCGCGGTATGTTGCCCGCCTGACGGATTGGGATAAATGAAAAAGCCGCTGGTTGTTCAATCGATAAATGATGCAAGTGGCGACCGCTGCGTTGATATTCTTGACACTGGACACGGGTTCTCCTTTGTCGAATGCCGCCGCGACGCCGAAGACAATCACGGCTGGCGGCCGCTGGCACCGGCACGAGGTTTATTCGCCTCGGCTGTCGAGGCCCGACTAAAGGCAACAGAGGCCGTGGCCTGGATGGAGCACGTTTAAACATGGCACAACTCGGCCATAACAACGGCCCGACAATGGAACCCGGCCACGGCTGGCGGACCCATTGCTGGACTGTCGCGCGCAAAAACCTGCTGGGACATATGCCGATTGAAATCATACGGGCGCAGGTCAAACGCGCGGCGGAAATCGGGCTTGATTACAAAACCTACGCCACCGTCACCGGCACATCCGGGCAGGATATCTATGCGTTCCTGTTTTCATCCAATTCGTTGCGCCTGCATCTGTCAGCGCGCGACCTGCCGCAAGACCGTGCCGAAAAACTGCGCGCCATTGTCCGTTGCGATAAAATCGTGATCAGCCACAGGCCGATCGACCCCGCCCGCCTGCCCGCCGATTTTGAGGCATTGCACAGGGTTGTGTTGCGCGACGCCCAGCTAGCGCCGAAATTCTCGGACAGCTGGTCACAACTGCGCAACGGCATGCGCAATCTGTTGGGCGCGCATAAATTGTCGCCCGGAACCGTAGTTCTGATCGGCGATACCGGCTTTGAACGCGACTGGACAGCCGCAGGTAAATTCGCCGCCTACCTGCCCGCCGAACGCTTTTTCCCCGAAGGGTCCCCTACCTGATGACAAGCGCCACCGAAGCCAATTACCGCGATGCAATCTCGCCGATCGAGGAAATCATCGAGGACGCGCGGCAGGGCCGGATGTTCATCCTTGTCGACCATGAGGACCGTGAAAACGAAGGTGATTTGGTTATTCCGGCGCAAATGGCGACGCCTGAGGCAGTCAATTTCATGGCCACCCATGGCCGCGGTCTGATCTGTCTGACCCTGACCAGTGAACGGATTGATGCACTGAACCTGCCGTTGATGGCGTCGCATAATTCGTCACGCCACGAAACCGCCTTTACGATTTCAATCGAAGCCCGAGAAGGCGTCACCACCGGGATATCGGCGCATGACCGGGCCCGCACCGTCGCCGTGGCAATTGACGCGGCATCAAGCCCTTCAGATATCGCCACACCGGGCCACGTTTTCCCGCTGCGCGCCCGCGATGGCGGCGTGCTGATCCGGGCCGGCCATACCGAAGCCGCCGTTGATATCTCGCGGCTTGCGGGATTGAACCCGTCTGGTGTGATCTGCGAGATTATGAACGATGACGGCTCGATGGCGCGACTGCCGGATCTGGTTGGCTTTGCGCAAAAGCATGCGCTAAAGATCGGCACGATCAGCGATCTGATCGCCTATCGGCATCGCTATGACAATCTGGTGCGCGAAACGATGCGTAAAACCGTGACCTCGGCCTATGGCGGCGACTGGTCGATGCGGGTTTATACCGATCAGACCGATGGCACCGAACATGTGGCGCTGGTCAAGGGCGATGTCACCACGCCGGAACCGGTGCTGGTACGCACGCATGCGCTGAATGCCCTGGAGGACGTGTTGGGCCTTGGCCCTTCTGCCGCCAATGAATTGCCCCGCGCCATGCAGATCATCGCCGATGAAGGCCGAGGCGTCGTGATCCTGTTTCGCGAGCCCGGCAAGAAACTGGCCTTTGCCGAAGATGTCTCGCCACACACCCTGCGCCATACCGGCCTTGGGGCGCAGATATTGGCAGCCCTTAACATCCACAAACTGATCCTGCTGACCGACAGCCCGCTTCCCAAAGTTATCGGACTCGAGGCGTATGATCTGGAAATCACCGGCGCAAGACCAATCACTACAGGGGAACATTGATGGCCGAAGCTGAAGAACATTATACCCTGCCCGCCCCGGTCTTTGACAAAGCCCCGCGCATCCTGATCGTGGTGGCGCCTTATTACAAAGACATCGCCGATCAGCTGGTCGCGGGCGCGCGCGCAGCCATTGAAAGCGTTGGCGCCAGTCACGAAACCGTCGAAGTCCCCGGCGCGCTGGAAGTGCCAACCGCCATCCGCCTTGCGGCCACCAGCCGAAATTACGACGGTTTTGTCGCCCTTGGTTGCGTCATTCGCGGCGAAACCACCCATTACGACACGGTCTGCAACGACAGTTCCAACGCCCTCAGTCTGATGGGGCTTGACGGGCTTTGCATCGGCAATGGCATCCTGACTGTGGAAAACCGCGCGCAAGCCCAGGTCCGGGCCGAGGCCACTGGCCAAAATAAAGGCGGGGGTGCGGCAATGGCGGCCCTGCACCTGATTGCGCTCCAGCGAAAGTTCAGCCATACCCCGCGCGGGATCGGCTTCAAGCCGGCCTCGGAAAACATCCTGATTGCCGGAAACGACTGACCGAATGACAAGCCCGACCCGCGACGAAAAACGCCAGATGAAATCAACCTCGCGGCTTTATGCTGTGCAGGCGCTGTTCCAGATGGAAGCCTCTGATGCCGATTTGGCGGACGTACAGAAACAATTCGAAGACCACCGGTTCGGTGCTGAAATCGACGGCGACACCTATGCCGAAGGCAATATCGATCTGTTCCGCCGCATCCTTAAACAGGCCGTCACGCAGCAATCAAAGATCGATCAGATGACCGACCGCGCACTGGTCGCCAAATGGCCGATTGATCGCATCGACCCGACATTACGCGCCCTGTTCCGCGCCGCAGGTGCCGAACTTGTCGGCAGCGATACCCCGCCCAAAGTAGTTATCAACGAATATGTTGACGTCGCCCGCGCGTTCTTTCCGGATGGTAAAGAAGGCAGCTTTGTGAACGCCGTGCTCGACCACATGGCCCGCGACGCGCACCCACTGGCCTTCGCTTAAACATCATAGTTGCAAAAATACTCCGGGTTTGGGCAGCGCCCAATCTGCCCGCAGGGCTCGTCTAATGCGCCGCAGGCGCTCAATTTAACTGATCACCGACAGCAGCAACTTGCTCGCCACGGTCATGAAAAACACGCCCACCACCAGATTGATCACCGGGGCCGCACGCAAATATGCCCGCGCAGCGGTTGGCGTGGAAAACACCAAAGCATAAATCACATGAATGACGGTGGCGACAACCGCCGTGCCAAGCCCCAGCAGAAACACATCAAACGCCCCGGCGCGGGCGACTGGAAAGATCGACAACACAAACAGCCATGTTGTCAGCGCCTTTGGGTTCAACGCATTCACCGACAACGACCTGAGGAACGCAGCCCGCCTTGACAAACCGGCCACCCCGACAAGCGACATCGGACGCTTGTGAAACCCGTGATAGGCAGCGCGCAAATAGCGGCTGGCAAACCAGATCAACAGACCCGCGCCAACCAGTCGCATCAATTTTTCTGCCACCGGCACAAGCGCGAACAAAGCGGCCACACCCAATGCCATGCCAATGCACCACAGGCTGACGCCAACCCCAACCGCCCAAGCCGACCACAGCCCTGCCGTGCGCCCTGATCCCATTGCTGTGGTGATCGTGTTCAGAACATTCGGCCCCGGCGAAGCCACGTTCGCGGCAATAAACGCCCACACCGTCAGATAAATCGCCCAATCCACTGACATGATGCCCGTCTAGCCCTGTTTCGTTGCGCCAGTAGTACGCGGCAATCAAAGCGGTGAAAAGAGGCTCCGCCCTCGGGCCGTTGATTTTGCAAAATACCCGGCTGATCCGTCACATTACGGGTTGGACTTTGGCTTTCCTTAACGCAAAGTCATCCTAACATCCAAGTCCCGGTCGCCCTATGCGCTTGATGATCTCTTTTGCCGCGTTGTTTCTGTCAGCCGTGCTGTTGCAGCTCAGCTCGGGCGGGGTTGTACCGCTTGACGCGCTGTCGGGCATTCAGCTTGGATTCACCACAACTGAGGTCGGCATCCTGGGCTCGATGCATTTTACCGGCTTTCTGATCGGCTGTTGGCTGGCCCCGCGCCTGATGGGCACGGTCGGGCATTCGCGGGCTTTTGCGGCCTTCACAGCACTTGGGGCCATCGGCATCCTGTCGCATATGATGCTGGTCAACCCGACGGCCTGGGCCTTGATGCGGATGATGACAGGCCTGTGTGTCGCGGGTTGTTACACTGTGATCGAGGCCTGGATGCAGGCCAAACTGACCAACCTTAACCGCGGCAAGGTGATGGGCGCCTACCGGGTGATCGACCTTGGCGGTTCACTGGCGGCGCAAATGATGATCTCGATCCTCACGCCTGCCGCATATATGTCTTATAACCTGCTGGCGATCCTGTGCTGTGCGTCGCTGTTTCCCCTGACCCTGACCAAAGCCGAGCCGCCGGAAGTTTCCGCCGCCCCGCGTTTGCGCCCGATCATGGCGTTTCGCCTGTCGCCGCTGGCAGTGGCCGGGGTGATCGTGGCCGGGTTGAACGGTGCCAGCTTTCGGATGGTCGGGCCGGTCTACGCGCAGGAAATCGGCCTGACGGTCAGCCAGATCGGTCTGTTTCTGGCGGTCTATGTTCTGGGCGGCGCCGTCGCGCAAATTCCGATCGGGTATTTCGCCGACAAAGTTGACCGCCGCTGGGTGCTGATCATTCTGTCGATCGGCACCATGGCCAGTGCGACCGCGATTACCCTGATCACCCCCGGCATGGTGACAACGGTGTTCGTGGCAATCTTTTTCTTCGGGATCACCGGCATTCCGATTTATTCGGTGTCAACGGCGCATGGCAATGATTTCGCCCGGCCCGATCAGGTGGTCGAACTCAACGCGTCCTATATGCTGTGGTATGCAATCGGGGCAATTGCCAGCCCGCTTTTTGCCTCGATGCTGATCCAGTCCTTTGGCCCGCCAGCGTTGTTTTACTTTATCGCCTTCGTGCATTTTGTGCTGATCACTTACAGCCTGTACCGGATGCGGTCGCGCCCGACCAATGAAAGACGAACGGCCTATGCCTATATGCCGCGCACGACGTTTGTTCTGGGCAAGTTGCTGCGGCGCAAATCTGACCGGCCGCCAACGCCAAAGGGGCCGGATACCCCCTAGCCCTTGCTCTGCCCTTGCGATAAACCACTGCGACCAGACAAAAGAGGCGCAGCATGGCACGGATTCTGATCACATCGGCAATCCCATATATCAACGGCATCAAGCATTTGGGCAATCTGGTTGGCAGCCAGTTGCCTGCGGACGCTTACGCCCGTTTCATGCGGGCGCGTTGCAACGAAGTGATGTTCATCTGCGCCACGGATGAACACGGCACGCCGGCCGAACTGGCCGCTGCCAAAGCCGGCCAACCAGTTGCTGAATATTGCGCCGCGATGTGGCAGGTTCAAAAGGATCTAAGCGATGGGTTCCGATTGTCGTTCGATCATTTCGGCCGCTCGTCATCTTTGCGCAACCGCGCCCTGACCCAACATTTCGCCGGTCGTCTGGCCGATGCCGGTCTGATCCGCGAGGTCAGCGAGAAACAGGTTTATTCCCACGCAGATGGCCGGTTCCTGCCGGATCGCTATATCGAAGGCACCTGCCCCAATTGCGGGTACGACCGTGCGCGCGGCGATCAATGTGAAAACTGCACCAAGCAGCTTGACCCTACGGATCTGCTGAACCCGCACTCAACGATTTCAGGCTCCACTGATCTTGAGGTGCGCGAAACCAAGCACCTTCACTTGCGGCAATCGGCGATGCGCGACAAGTTGAGCACGTGGATCGAAAGCAAAACCGATTGGCCGATCCTGACCACCTCGATTGCCAAGAAATGGCTGAACGATGGCGACGGCTTGCAGGACCGGGGTATCACCCGCGATCTGGATTGGGGAGTGCCGGTCAAACGCGGCGATCAGGAATGGCCGGGGATGGAGGGCAAGGTCTTTTATGTCTGGTTTGATGCGCCGATTGAATATATCGCTGCGACCGCCGAATGGGCTGATGCCAACGGGCTTGACGACAGCGCATGGCAACGCTGGTGGCGCACCGATATGGGCGCGGATGACGTGCGGTATCTGCAATTCATGGGCAAGGATAACGTGCCGTTCCACACTCTGTCGTTCCCGGCCACGATCATGGGGTCGGGCGAACCGTGGAAACTGGTCGATTACATCAAGTCCTTCAACTATCTGAACTATGACGGCGGCCAGTTTTCAACATCCTTGGGGCGCGGGGTCTTCATGGATCAGGCGCTGTCGATCCTGCCAGCCGATTATTGGCGCTGGTGGCTGCTTACGCATGTGCCGGAAAATTCTGACAGCGAATTCACATGGGAGAATTTTCAGGCCTCGGTGAACAAGGATCTGGCCGACGTGCTGGGCAATTTCGTCAGCCGCGTGACCAAATTCTGCCGCTCGAAATTTGGCGAAGTGGTGCCGGATGGCGGGGCGTATGGCGCCGCTGAACAGGCGGTTATGGCCGAGATTGCGACCCGCCTTGCGGCCTATGAAACCCATATGGAACTGATCGAAATCCGCAAAGCCACGGCTGAACTCAGGGCGATCTGGGTGGCAGGTAACGAATACCTGCAGGTGACACAACCCTGGGCCACGTTCAAAACCAACCCCGAGGCGGCGGCGGTGACGGTGCGGTTCGCGCTGAACCTGATCCGGTTTTACGCCGTGCTGTCGCAGCCCTTTATCCCCGACGCCAGTGCTGACATGTTAAGCGCCATGCAAACGGATGATGACGCTTGGCCGACTGACATCAATGCCGCGCTGAGCGCCCTGCCCGCAGGCCACGCCTTCACCGTGCCAGAAGTCATGTTCGCCAAAATCACCGACGAAGCGCGCGAGGAAATGGCCACGCGGTTTGCCGGGAAACGTTAGGGGTCGGGTTTGATCAATCCGAGGCGACACAGTGACCGCCTGCGGGTACTTCTATAACCTTTTGCATTTTACTTTTATCGGCATTCACCCCAATTTCGAGTGAATGCCGATATTTGTAGGTCAGATAAAAAGCAAAATACTTTAGTCGCTGGCCGGGGTCGCCGCCGCCGATAAGGTCGCCAGGTAAGCCGCAACATCTTCACGGTCATCTTCTTTCTTCAGCTTCAGGGTCATCTTGGTTGACGCCGCAGGGTCATTCAAAAACGCGCGCAAGAATGCTTTCGGGTCTTCCAGATAGTCGGCCACCAACTCTTCGGTCCAGATCAGACCTGCCGCGCCTGCAGCGACCATACTGGGCTTGTAGCTGTACCCGTCGACCGTTCCGGCAACCCGGCCAATCACATTATTCAACAATGGGCCAGTGGCATTCTTGGCGCCCTCACCGATTTTGTGGCAGGCTTTGCACTTTTTGAAAACGCCCTCCCCTTTGGCCGCGTCGCCATCCGCAAAGGCGGTTGTCGCCATCAGAAAAAGCCCTGCAAGCGCCATTATACCTGTTTTTGCCAAACCCATTTTGTTCCCTTCCAAATTCGACCGCACCCGGCCCCTTAATGCTGGCAAACAAATCCGTTTACGGTCCAGTCAACGGGGCGTTATGTATTGTACCGCCTTGTCGCACGACC
>DJBQ01000193.1:9868-14691 GCA_002430125.1 Rhodobacterales bacterium UBA5972 | reverse complement strand
CGGGATCTATGCAACAATGCCCCTTATTTGAAGCCGTACAGGTTTGCGCGGCCTTCAACCTGATGAACCGCATTGTCGAAGGCACTGGCGCGACCTTTGATAACGACCGCCACGATGATGTCAGGCCTGAATTGCGCAACCGTCGGCAACATTCCTATATGGATTTTGGCCGCCGATTGGGTGTCATTCCACCCGAAGACGAGTCGTTGAACGTCTGAGCCTTCCAAAAAACCGGCGATTGTCGCTTTTAGGGTCATTACGACGTTAGGACTGAATTGACCGGACCCGATCCGTTCATATAGGCATTGCGCCAGAAAACATGCGCCTGTGGCGAAATCAGGGGCAAGCGAAAGGGACTGACATGGCCAAGATTGAACGCGAGTCGATGGAATATGATGTGGTTATCGTTGGCGCAGGCCCCGCCGGGCTGTCGGCGGCGATCCGGCTAAAGCAACTGGACAGCGATCTGAACGTGGTCGTGCTTGAAAAAGGCTCGGAAGTCGGGGCGCATATCTTGTCGGGTGCGGTCCTTGATCCCTCGGGCCTGAACGCCCTGATGCCCGATTGGAAATCGCGTGGCGCGCCGATCACCGTGCCGGTCAAAAAGGACAATTTCCTGATCCTCGGCCCGGCTGGTTCCATCCGCGTCCCGAATTTCCCGATGCCGCCTTTGATGAACAACCACGGCTGTTACATCGTCTCGATGGCCAATGTCTGCCGCTGGATGGCCGAACAAGCCGAAGCCCTGGGCGTTGAAATTTTCCCCGGCATGGCCTGTTCTGAACTGGTTTACGGCGAAAATGGCGAGGTCAAAGGCGTGGTTGCCGGTGAATTCGGACTGCAAAAAGACGGCAGCCAAGGCCCGTCCTATGAACCCGGCATGGAATTACACGGCAAATACGTTTTCCTGTCGGAAGGCGTGCGCGGATCACTGGCAAAACAAGTCATCGCCAAATACGATCTGCAAGCTGGCAAAGACGTTGCAAAATACGGTCTTGGAATGAAAGAAATCTGGGAGGTTAAACCGGAGAACCATTCTGAAGGCACCGTCACCCACACAATGGGTTGGCCGCTGGGCAGCAACGCGGGCGGTGGATCGTTTGTCTATCATCTTGATAAAAATCAGGTTTATGTCGGGTTCGTGGTCCATCTGAATTACCGCAACCCGCATCTGTTCCCTTACATGGAATTCCAGCGTTTCAAACATCACCCCGAGATTGCGAAAATCCTGAAAGGCGGCAAACGCGTGGCTTATGGCGCGCGCGCCATCACCGAAGGCGGCTGGCAGTCGATCCCCAAAGTGGTGGCACCCGGTGTCGCCCTGCTGGGCTGTTCTGCCGGTCTGGTCAACGTGCCGCGCATCAAGGGCAATCACAACGCCATGCTGTCAGGCAAAGCCGCCGCCGAGGCCGCTTTTGCTGCGATCAAAGACAACCGGTCGGGCGATGAACTGACTGCCTATGAAATCGACCTGCGCACCGGGCCAATCGCCAAAGACCTCAAGCGGGTGCGTAACGTGAAACCCCTATGGTCGAAATTCGGGCTTGTTACCTCGCTGGTGCTGGGCGGTTTTGACATGTGGGTTGCCAACCTCACCGGATGGAACCCGCTGGGCACAATCAAACACGGCAAAACGGATGCTGCGGCCACGGAAGAGGCCAGCCAGCACAAAGTGCTGGAATATCCGCGCCCGGATGGTGTTCTCAGCTTTGATCGCCTGACAAATGTCAGCTTTTCAGCAACCAACCACGCCGAAGATGAGCCGTGCCACTTGCAATTGCACGATCCTTCGATCCCGATCCTTGTCAACCTGCCGAAATATGCCGAACCCGCACAGCGGTATTGCCCTGCCGGGGTTTACGAGGTTCTGCGCGATGAAGACGGCAGCAATCCGCGCTTTCAGATCAACGCGCAAAACTGCGTGCATTGCAAAACCTGTGACATCAAAGACCCCAGCCAGAACATCAACTGGCAGACCCCGCAGGGCGGCGAAGGGCCGAATTATCCCAATATGTAATCCCGCGCCAACGATCGCGTGAAAGCACATGTTGGCGCATTGCCAATAGCGGGGCGGGGCACTAGGCTTCGCCCTGATTGTTTTAGCTGCCGGAGAAATGCTGCGTGACCTTAATTTTCAGGCCTGCCATTGTTGCTGCCGCCCTTCTATTCACGGCGGCCCTGCCGTCGCATCACGTGCAAGCCGAAAGTCTTGCTGGCAGCTATCTTGCAGCCAGTCAGGCGAATTTCGAAAACAACTATGCGGCATCGGCACTGTATTACACGCGGGCGCTGGCGGCTGATCCCGACAATCTGGGTCTGATGCAAAATGTCGTGCTGGCCTATCTGTCCAAAGGCGATGCAGAAAAAGCCGTGCCGATCGCTGCCAAAATGGAAAGCCTTGGTGCCAACAGCCAATTGGCGCAACTTTTGTTGCTGACCGAGGCGATCCGCAAAGAAAACTTTGCAGATGCCGCCGCTTTGTTTGAAAAGGGCGCGTCCTTCAGCCCGTTGCTTGACGGTTTGATCCGCGGCTGGGTCGATTTTGGCAAAGGCGATATGTCCGCCGCGACTGCGGAATTTGACGAAATGCGCGCCAATAACGCTATGCGCGTGTTCAGCGATTATCACCGGGCTTTGATGCTGGCGGTGGTTGGCGATTTTGAAGGCTCTGAAAAGCTGTTGGCCGGCGAAAACGGCCAACCCGTCCGCATCGGACGTGGCAGCCTGATCGCCCATATCGAGGTTCTGTCACAGCTTGAACGCAACCCAGACGCGATCAAAGTGATCGAAGGTGCGATGAACGGGTCGGGCGATCTGGAAATGCTAAACCTGCTGCAAAGGCTGAATGCTGGCGAAACATTGCCAATCTCGCAAGTGAGCAACCCGGTCGAAGGCGCTGCCGAAGTGTTTTTCACTCTGGCCTCGGTGCTGTCGGGCGAAGACAATGACCGGTTCGGGCTGATCTATGCCCGGCTGTCAGAATATTTGCGCCCAACGTCAGTCGAGTCGCTTTTGATGGTCGCTGATATGCTAAGCGCCCAAAAGCAATTTGATCTGGCAGTTGAAAGCCTGAACAAAGTGCCCAGTTCACACCCGGAATTTTACACCGCCGAAATCGGCAGATCCGAAGCTTTGCAAGCAGCGGGTAAAGCCGAGGCTGCAATCGAAGTGCTGCGTGGCCTGACGAAAACTCATAAAACCATTCCAACAGTTTTCACCTCGCTTGGCGATGCCTTGCGCCGGGAATCCCGGTTTCCCGAGGCAACTGAAGCCTATAACGGCGCTATAGCTTTACTGCCGGACGTGCAGCCGAACCATTGGTTCCTGTATTACGCCCGCGGTATCACGCTGGAACGCGAAGGCAAATGGGACGCCGCCGAAGCCGATTTCCGCTTTGCGTTGAAGCTGTCCCCCGATCAGCCGCTGGTTTTGAATTATCTGGGCTACGGTATGGTTGAAAAGAACATCAATCTGGAAGAAGCCCAGCAGATGATCGAAACCGCCGTCGCCAAGCAACCCAATGATGGCTACATCACCGATTCACTTGGCTGGGTCTTGTACCGCGTTGGAAAATTCGCCGAGGCCGTATCGCCGCTTGAAAAAGCCATCGAACTGATGCCGGTTGACCCGATCATCAATGATCACCTTGGGGATGCGTATTGGATGGTCGGTCGCAAACTTGAAGCCGCGTTTCAATGGCGCCGCGCGCTGTCGTTTGAACCCGAAGAAGCCGATGCTGCGCGTATCCGGCTTAAACTTGAAATCGGGCTGGATGCGGTTATGAATTCGGAAACAGAATAAAGGCAACAAATGCTTGCAGCCGCCAAAATCAATCTGGCTTTGCACGTCACAGGTCTGCGCCCAAACGGTTACCATTTGCTCGACAGTCTGGTTTGCTTTGCCGATGTGGGCGATATTGTTACGGTTCGACCCTCGGATCAGCTGTCGCTGACGCTGGCCGGGCCGCGCGCCAAGGACCTTCCGCAAGGCAGCAGCAATATCGTTCTGAAGGCCGCGCGCAGCTTTGGCCCTGACTTTGGTGCGGCGATCCATTTGGATAAACGCCTGCCGGTTGCCGCCGGAATTGGCGGCGGTTCAGCCGATGCCGCCGCCGCCCTCCGGGCCCTTGCCGTTCTGTGGGATGCCCCTTTGCCGGACATCAATGCCCAGCTTGCTTTAGGGGCGGATGTGCCCGCTTGCGTGGTTTCAAAGACCCTTCGGATGACAGGCATCGGTGAGCAGATCACGCTTGTTCCGAATATGCCAAAGTTTGAGGCGGTTCTGGTAAATCCGGGCGTGGCCGTTTCCACTCAGGACGTTTTCAAGGCACTGCCGAAAACCAACAATCCGCCTCTGGAAGTCTTGCCTGCAGGGCGAAGTCAGGCCGAATGGCTGGATTGGATGAAACGTCAGCGCAATGATCTTGAGGTGCCGGCTTTGCGCATCGCCCCGGTGATGATCGACTGTCTAACGGCGCTGCACGATGCAGATGGATGCGAGTTGGTGTCGATGTCAGGCTCGGGTGCCACATGTTTTGGCATCTATGCGTCCGCCCGACAGGCCCGCGCCGCAGCGATGCAGATCATGGCTTATCATCCGGACTGGTGGATCAGGCCAACCCGTTTGGGGTAGATTTCCATTGGGCCGATGTCAGGTAAAGCTGCGCGGATATGAGAAATTTCGTCGTGTCCTACGTGAACTTTGACCGTTCTTCCCACTCATCCGCAACCAGTTACAACGTATATAGAATTTGCCGCCGGTAAGTTAACTCTTGCATTATGCAATTGCCGTTGGATCATTCGACTAACCGACTAACCGACTAA
>DJBQ01000193.1:0-9661 GCA_002430125.1 Rhodobacterales bacterium UBA5972 | reverse complement strand
ATGGGGCGTGGCCGTCGCTTACGACTAACCGACTAACCGGCCGTCTTTTTAAGTCAGAAACATTCCGAGCCGCCAAAGGCTGAGGCTAAATAGCGAAGCTGGGATATGCCGCCGGAGTTAGGATCGTGTTCATATATTAATGAATTAAGGGAATGCGCGGATATGGGCAGCTTTGCCGTTTCAACGCCACAAACAACCGCGGGCAATTGCTCTTGAACAATGCCCGATATATCCATTGGCTCAATACCGACGCAACAATAACGCAGTCACCAGAACCAAAACGCAGTGACCTAAACCACCCGCGCCACGACGTAATCCGCCAAGCCCACCAGCAGATCCCGCAGTTCTGAGCTTGGCAACCGCTCAACAGCCGCCTTCGCCTTTTCCGCCCAGCCCAACGCCTCGGCCCGGGTTTGCGCAAGCGTTCCGTGGCGTTGCATCAGGTCAATTGCCTGCAGCAAATCACCCTCTTCCTGCTTGCCAGCCTCGATCACGCGCGACCAAAAGGCCCGCTCGCCTGGATCCGCCTTCGCCACCGCTTTTATCACCGGCAACGTCAGTTTACGCTCGCGGAAATCGTCGCCCGTGTTCTTGCCCATGACCGCCGCTGATCCACCGTAATCCAGCAGATCATCCACAATCTGAAACGATATCCCCAGCGCATCGCCGTAATCCCGCAAGGCCGTTACCTGATCCTCAGGGGCCCCGGCAATCACGCCGCCAACCTCGGTTGCCGCAGCAAATAACGCCGCAGTTTTCCCACGCACGACCTGCAAATAAATGCCCGCATCGGTGCGCAAATCCTGCGCGGCGGTCAGTTGCAGAACTTCTCCCTCGGCAATCGTTGCCGATGCGTTTGCCAAAATATCCAGCACCCGCAAAGACCCGGTTTCCACCATCAATTGAAACGCCCGTGAAAACAGATAATCCCCGACCAGAACCGACGATTTGTTGTCCCACATAAGGTTCGCTGTCGGCCGTCCGCGCCGCTGCGCACTTTCATCGACAACATCGTCATGCAGCAACGTCGCGGTGTGAATGAACTCGACCGTCGCCGCTAAATGCACGTGAAAAGGCCCGTCATAACCACACAACCGCGCACTGGCCAATGTCAGCAATGGCCGCAACCGCTTGCCGCCAGCCTCGACCAGATGCGCTGTGACTTCAGGGATGCGCGGCGCATGTTCTGACACCATCCGCGCCTTGATCAACTGATCAACCGCCAGCATTTCCGGTGCCAACAGCGCCGCAAGTGCCTCATGTGGTTTGGCAGCCGGTGCAGTCTTGGTCATGCGCGGTTCCTTATATTCCTCGACAAGACCAGCGTCCTGCCGTTATGTCCACAGGATGAAAGAGCTTTTGCGCACCAACGACCCGACCGTCATCGCCTTCGCCAAAGCCCTGCTGGGCGCTGAGGGTATAGACTGCTTTGAATTCGACGTCCACATGAGCGTGCTCGAAGGATCAATCGGAATTATGCCGCGCCGCCTGATGTTGATTGATCGTGATATCTTTCGCGCCCGCGCCATTCTGCGCGACAACGACATCGAATTGCCGGACTGAAACGATGGGGTTTAGCGAGGCCGATTTATCTTGCGACGGCTTTTTGGGCGGTCGCCTGAAAATCTTTCAACCGAAATCCGGCTACCGCGCCGCGACAGACCCGGTATTTTTGGCCGCCGCCGTACCCGCACAGGCAGGCCAGTCGGTGTTGGAGCTTGGCTGCGGGGCAGGGGTTGCCTCGCTTTGTCTGGGCGCGCGGGTGCCTGGCCTTGATCTGCACGCGGTAGAATTACAATCCGATTATGCCGATCTGGCCCGCCTGAACGCCGCCGCGAACGGCTTTGGCTTGGATGTCACTTGCGCCGATCTGGCCGACCTTCCAACAGCCCTGACCGCCTGCAGTTTTGACCACGTAATCGCCAACCCGCCTTATCTGGCCGCTGGTGCCGGAACCGCCGCAAGTAACCAAGGCCGCGAGGTCGCCTTTCGCGAGGAAACGCCGCTGGCAAAATGGCTTGACGTGATGATCCGGCGGTTGAAACCACGCGGCATCCTCAGCATCATTCATTTGGCCGAACGCTTGCCCGATTTGCTTGCCGGTCTGGATGGCCGCGTTGGCGACATTGCTGTCAAACCGATTGCCCCCAGAACCAATCGCGCAGCGGGGCGGGTGTTAGTGCGGGCGCGCAAAGGCGCTAAAGGCGCGTTTATGTTGCACCCGCCGCTGGTTGTTCATGCCGGACCCGAGCATCTCGCCGACGGTGAAAGTTACACGCCGCTGGTTCAGGCGATCCTTAGAAACGGGGATGTCCTTGTGTTTTGAATGAACCTGTCCACCACATGCATAACGCGAAATTAACCATTTGTTAACTTTTCGCCCCTAAGCCGAATATACCCACCGGCATCTATCGTGTGGGTGTGTAGTCGGCTTTTTTAAATGCAAAGTGGTGTTTTTCTAATTCTTCTGTCAATGTCGTTGACCCCATTTGGCGACGCCCTTTCAAAACAACTTGCCGACACCCAATCCCCGATGTTCATCGTGTTTTTGCGCTATTTTGTCGCCGGACTGATCGCGCTGGCACTGGCGCGCCTTACAGGCACCAAAGTTACATTGCCGCAAAAGGGCCGCGCCGGTTTCGTTCTGCGCACAGCCTTGGTTGTGGGGGCGATGGCAATGCTGATCGTGGCGTTGTCACTGATCCCGTTGGCTACTGCTGTCGGTGGGTTTCTGATCGCCCCAATCGTTGCGACCGCGATTTCGGTCTTCTTTTATAACGAGGCAATGACCGCCCCGCGACTGATTGGTTGCACGCTCAGCTTTCTGGGCGCGATGTTGATCCTCAAGCCTGGCGGCGCGATTGAACCGGGGATTATTTTCGCGCTAACCGGCGGCGTGTTGCTGGGCGCGTTTCTGGCCCTCGGCCGCGCCGCAGTCTGCACGATGACACCGGTTGCCGCGCTTGCCGTTCAATGTCTGCTTGGGGCGGCCATGTTGTTTCCGTTTGCTGCCCTTCAAATCGGCCAGTTAAACCTCGGCCTTTTGCTGCCTGCCCTCGGCCTTGGCATGGTTACAGCCGCTACGCATTTCTTAACGGTCGCAGCCTATCAACGCAGCGAGGCCGCCCGTCTGGCGCCGTTCTTTTACTTTAATCTGGTGGCCGCGGTGATCGTCGGATTGGTCTGGTTTCATGAAGTTCCAAACACCCTTACACTGGCCGGACTGGCCCTGATCGTGGCCGGTGGCTTGGCCAGCCTGCTGACTTTGCCGCAATTTCTGCACCGTATCGGCAAATTTTCGCCGAAACCAAGCATGCAACCTGAACATATTTATGTGAAAGTTTGATGACACGACTCAAATTCTGTGATGCACTGATTACGTAATACAGAGCGATTACCAACCAAGGAGAAAAAAATGAACATGAGTTCCCATCTGCACGAACTCCAGAAAAAACACGAAGCCCTCTCCAAACAAGTCGAAACGGCACAGCGAAGCCCCGGATCAAATGATCTGGAAATCGGCGAAATGAAAAAGCAGAAACTCAGGCTTAAGGAAGAAATCGAGCGCATCCAGATAAACTAGACATCCTTTTATACAAAACGGCCGGCTGCAAGCAACCGGCCGTGAAATCTGATGGTTGCGGAGTTTAACCGGCCATAAACTGCCCGCCATTTGCGGTCAGCGTTGAGCCAGTGATAAAACCAGCGTCGTCGGATGCTAGGAACACAACGCAGCGGGCAATTTCCTCGGGCGTGCCAAGACGGCCTACCGGGATCTGTGCCACGATGCTTTCCCGCACTTTTTCCGGCACAGCCAGAACCATATCGGTGCCAATGTAACCGGGGCAAATTGCGTTAACCGTAATGCCCTTGAACGCGCCTTCCTGTGCCAGCGCCTTGGTGAAACCCAGATCACCGGCTTTGGCGGCGGAATAATTCGCCTGACCCATCTGGCCTTTTTGGCCATTGATCGACGAGATGTTGACGATACGGCCAAATTTTCGGTCGCGCATACCGTTCCAGATCGGGTGCGTCATGTTGAACAGGCCGTCCAAATTCGTGCCCATAACCTCTGACCATTGTTGGCGGGTCATCTTGTGGAACATGCCGTCGCGGGTGATGCCAGCATTGTTGACCAAAACGTCAACCGGTCCCAATTCAGCCTCCACCTGCGCGATACCGGCGGTGCAGGCATCATAATCAGCAACCGACCATTTATAGGTCGGGATGCCGGTTTCTTTGGTGAAGGCGGCAGCCGCTTCGTCATTGCCGGCATAGTTCGCGGCGACTTTGTAACCTGCATTCTTCAAAGAGATCGGAAGAGCCGCGCCAATGCCGCGTGATCCACCGGTTACCAGTGCAACTCGTCCCATAATCAATCCTCTTACATAGTTTAAATATTCGTGATCCAGAGCTTCCCTAACGGAAACCGCTCTGGACCAGAATTGCATTATGGGAATGCCCGCTATGCGGTGTCAGTCCCGCTCGACGCACAGCGCGACACCCATGCCGCCACCGATGCACAGTGTTGCAAGGCCGCGTTTTGCGTCGCGGCGCTGCATTTCAAACAACAACGTGTTCAGAATTCGCGCACCCGAAGCACCGATCGGATGACCAATAGCAATCGCGCCACCGTTCACATTCACAATCGAGGTGTCCCAGCCCATGTCTTTGTTGACCGCACAGGCCTGTGCAGCAAACGCTTCATTGGCTTCCACCAAGTCCAGATCACTGGCCGACCAACCCGCCTTTTCCAGTGCCTTGCGCGAGGCTGAAACCGGGCCGATCCCCATGATCGACGGGTCAACACCGGCGGTTGCATAAGACGCGATCCGACCCAGCGGCGTGATCCCGCGTGCCTTGGCGTTGTCGGCCGACATCAGCAGCACGCCAGCCGCCCCGTCATTCAAACCCGAGGCGTTTGCCGCAGTGACAGAACCTTCGCGGTCAAAGGCAGGGCGCAATTTTTGCATCGCTTCCATCGTGGCGCCGTGGCGAATATACTCGTCCGCATCCACAATAATGTCCCCCTTACGGGTCTTGATTGTGAACGGGATGATTTCGTCTTTGAACTTACCGGCTTTTTGCGCGGCTTCTGCTTTGTTCTGGCTGGCAACTGCGAATTCGTCTTGCTGTTCGCGGCCGATTTGCCATTGTTTGGCGACGTTTTCTGCGGTGGTCCCCATGTGATAGCCGTTAAATGCATCCCACAGGCCGTCTTTGATCATCGAATCGATGAATTGCATATCGCCCATTTTTTGTCCGGCGCGCAGATGTGCTACATGCGGGCTCAGGCTCATGCTTTCTTGTCCGCCCGCCGCGATGATATCCGCGTCACCCAATTGGATATGCTGGGCGGCAATTGCCACAGCCCGCAGGCCCGAGCCACACACCTGATTAATACCCCAGGCGGAACTTGCAATTGGCAGACCGGCGTTGATATGTGCCTGACGGGCGGGGTTCTGACCCTGGCCAGCCGACAAAACCTGCCCCAGAATGGTCTCTGAAACTTCGTCTTTGCGGATGCCTGCACGCGCAACCAGCGCTTCCAGAACAGCTGCGCCAAGATCGTGGGCAGGTACATTTGCAAAAGCGCCGTTAAAGCTGCCGACGGCGGTACGTGCAGCAGATGCAATTACTACATTGGTCATTTTGAACCCTTTCTGATGTCAAAATTCGATTCGTTTCTGCGGTGCAGCATAAAACCAAACGTGACACTTGTCAGCCAAATCCATCGCGCATTAATATTGCGCTTTTTGGATAGAATGATTTCAAATATTACGCAATAGGCGAATTAGACATTGCGATAATTACTTTCCCATCAGAAAGTGACTGCGCACCCAACCAAACAAAGCCCCGAAGAGCCCAGAAGATATACAATTGCATACATTTGTCGCAGGCCGGGCCCCGTCGCGCCGCTGTCAGGGTCAGTGGCTAGGACGCAACTTGTTTTTCCCGTTCGGATTTCCAGACAGGATTGGTGGTTGGCATACCAAAGTAATAGCCTTGCAAACAATCAAACCCGAGGGATTGCAAACAGGCGGCTTCTTCAGGCTGCTCGACCGCTTCGGCGACCGTCAGCATATCAAACTGCTGCCCGATTGACGCCAACGCCGCCGCCAAAACCTGATTATTTGCGTCTTCATGAATATTGCGGATGAACTGGCCGTCAATCTTCACGATGTCAAAATAGAAGTCTTTCAGGTGCCGAAACGCCGTGTAGCCAGCGCCGAAATCATCAAGCGCAAAACAAACACCACGCCGGTGTGTGTTTGCCATAAACACTGTTACCAGTTCCGGCATGATCATCGCCGAACTTTCGGTGATTTCCAGAATAAGCCTTTCGCCAATGGTTTTATCCATCGCCAGACCCTTGTTCAAAACCTCGGTCCAGCGCGGATAGCCAATACTGCGCGCCGACATATTGACCGACAAACGCAGCGCCGGTTCTTCATACAAAGCCTGCAAACCCATTTCCAACGCCAGACAGTCGATGATCCGCCCGATTTCGCGGGTTTCGGCCACGTGCATGAATTGCCCGGCGGGCAGAATATTGCCGTCAGCATCCAGAATGCGGATCAACCCTTCGTAAAACGCCACCGTATCCGGGCGTTTGGCGACCACAATCGGCTGAAAAGCCAACATCGCATCGCCGTGCCGGATGGCGCGTTCGACCAATTGATGAATGCCTTGGTCGCCGCGGTTCAACGCATAAGAAAGCGGGCTGTCCATTTCGCCGTTACCGATATATTGCCGCTGTTCCATGATCGTGATCCCTTCGCAAATCTCGTCGCCACATTGCCGCCCGATTGCTTAAGAACACGTAAATATTCGCTTTTTGTTCTAATTTTGCTAAACTTGCCGATAACTAGTCAAACTATTGAATGGAAACAATAAATGTCAGAACGTTGTGCGTGGTGCGGAGTCGACCCGATCTATGTGGAATATCATGATACCGAATGGGGTGTGCCCGAATGGGACAGTCGCGCTCTGTGGGAGAAACTGATTCTTGACGGATTTCAGGCCGGGCTAAGCTGGATCACCATCCTGAAAAAGCGTGACGCGTTTCGGGCTGGTTTTGATGATTTCGATCCGCATAAAGTGGCCGAATATACCGAAGCCGACGTGACCCGCCTGTTGGATAACGCTGGTATCATCCGTCACCGCGGCAAGATCGAGGCCTCCATTGGCAACGCCCGCGCCTGGCAGGAAATCGAGGCGAAACAGGGATTTGACAGCTTTCTTTGGCGCTATGTCGAAGGCGCGCCCCTGCAGAATGACATCCTCGACAAGGCAGCGATTCCGACACAAACACCGCTGTCGCTGCAAATCTCCAAGGACCTCAAGAAAGCCGGGTTCAAGTTTTGCGGCCCGACAATCGTCTATGCGTTCATGGAGGCGGTTGGCATGGTTAACGACCACCAGATCACCTGTCACCGCCATGCGGCAGTCAAAAAACTGGCCATCAACCCAAACGCGCGATGATTGCCTGGCTAAGCACCCGCGCCCATTCGCCGTAGATTTCCGGCCCCGGATGATAGCCGTCCGTGGCAATCTGATCCGGTGACATCGCAAAATCGAGCGGCACGTAAGCCAGTGCCGGATCACCCGCCGCAGATTGCCGCAAATGCCGGTCAAACCGCGCCGCCTGCCGCCCCAGAACCCAGCGCAACGGCTGCGGCAGCAACGGGAAATGCCCCATCGGCGGCAATCCAGACAAACAAATAAGCCGCGCGCCAAACCGGTCTTGCAACAGGCGCACCAGCCGCCTTTGCCGCGTCAACCACAGTTCCAGCGGCACCATGCCGGTCACATCATTCACGCCAAGTGCCACGATCACCACGTCAAACTTTTGCGCCGGCAAGGCCTGCAACCGCTTGAACGTGACCGCAGTTGTCGCGCCGGTTTGGGCCTGCAACAGCCAGTCCACCCGAAAAGACGCGGCCAGAGTTCGGCTGACGTGTCCCGCCAACGCCAAGTCCTGCACCGCAACCCCGACACCCGCCGCCGAGCTGTCGCCAACAATCAGCAGCCGCAGATCTTGCCCGACGCCAACCACGCCACTGCGGGGGCCGCCGGCCTCGGGCAAGATCAGCGCATGGCGGCGGACCCGCACCGCTTGCACAGCCAAGACCGGCGCCATCACCGCGCGCAAAACCAAATCCACCGCATGGTTCATCGGCTGCGGTCAGACCCAACCTGTAAACCCGGTTGACCCGCCTGTTCCGGATGCCGTGCCAGATGTTTCGCCTTGATCGCCGCGGTGGTATCGCGTGACCCATCGTGGCTCCAACCGGGCGGCGCAAAGGCGTACATCAGCCGCGCCCGCAGGCTGATTCCCGGCTGGAAAACATCGCGCAGCAAGCCCCACCATTCGTGAAACGCCACCCGTAAAGGATTAAATGTACCGAGATTATCGACCAACCCGTATTCGACCTTCTCGGCATCATCTTCGGCCACGAAAGTTCTGAACATCTTGTCCCAAACGATAAAAACCCCGGCGTAATTCGCATCCAGATACCGCGCGTTGCGCCCGTGATGCACCCGGTGGTGACTGGGCGTGTTCATCACCGCCTCAAACCATGCGGGCATTTTCACAATCGCTTCGGTGTGGATCCAGAACTGATAAATCAGGTTCACCCCGCCAACAAAAATGATCATCGCCGGATGAAACCCCAGCAGGATCATTGGCGCACTCAGCACCATCATCATCGTCAGATGCCCGGTCCAGGTTTGCCGCAGCGCGGTCGTCAGATTGTAGTGCTGGCTGGAATGGTGGTTCACATGGCTTGCCCAGACCCAACGCACCCGATGCCCGAACCGGTGCACCCAATAATACCGCAGATCGTCCAGCACAAACGCCAGAACCACCACCCAAATCCCGGGGCCAAGATCCAGCAGCCGGTATTGCCACAGCCACCCAAAGAACCCCCAGACAACAAAAGCCAGCGCGATCCCGACGGCCACATTCCCAGCCCCCAGCAAAAGCGACGTCAGCGCGTCACGCACTTCATATCGCCCACCGTGGCCTTTCAGTTTGATGAAGACCAGTTCAACCACAATCGCGGCCACAAACATCGGCACCGACAGGGCCACAACATCAGGATAAGACAGGTTCGCAGTCATCTGAGGCTTTCCAATGAAATGCGCCATTGCTTGCGCTGAACATCATGGGGCAGGGGAATATCAATCGCAGGTGCGGTGAAATCATGGGTGATCAGGCGCACCCCTTGGGTGGTTTCTTTCACCTCCCACCTCGTGCCCAACAACCGCGTCATCGGGTCCGCCCCAAACGACCAGACAACCCCCAAACCACCCGCTGTTTCCACCAAAGCATGGCTGCGCGCCGCATTCAGATGTACTGTCCGCGCTGGTATTTCCGGGTTGAAATGCTGCCACAGGTCAAGCACTTGTTCCGGGGTTTCCAGCACCAGATCGGGCGTCAGGCGCAGCCATTTGATCAACAGCACCGCACCCAGAATACCGAACACAACAAGCGGCAGTAAAACGCTAAAGGGCATGGCCATGCAGTCCGCGTAGGTTACAGGATGCCGCCACGGTGGATTACACGGTCACGTCTGTCAATACGGGGGGCCTTGTGTCTTGGGGGAGGGGTGCCCACGCGAAACCTGTGGGCGTCCGCGTATTCGTCCAAAGTCTG
>DJBQ01000197.1:6184-10785 GCA_002430125.1 Rhodobacterales bacterium UBA5972 | reverse complement strand
CCCAATTTGACCAAGTGGTCGATCTGATCCGCGCCAACCGCGATGTGAAATTGCTGGTCGAAGTCGAGGACGGCTTGCGATTGGCAAAATATTCCCCCGGTCGCATCGAATTCCAAACCAACGATCAAACGCCGCGCGATCTGGCCGCCCGGCTTGGCAGCCGACTGCAAAGCTGGACCGGCACGCGTTGGGCGGTGACAGTTGTCAACGAAGGCGGCGGCCAAACGATTGCTGAACTGCGCGACGCCCATCGCAGCGATCTGCAAGGCCAGGCACTTGCGCATCCGATGGTTCAGGCGGTGCTGGCGCATTTCCCAAAGGCGGAAATCCGCGAGGTTAAGACCATGCTGGAAGAACCGATTGATAACGTCGTGCCGATTGATCCTGATGATGTCGGCGAAGACTGGGATCCGTTTGACCGCGACTAATGTGATGTCGGTGCGCCTTGCCAAAACACCGGCGCATCTTGCCGCGCTTTGATCAAGGTCAGGATCAATTTATTTAACGGCACATCAAGCCTATGAACAGCCGCCCGCGCGACCACATGACCGTTCAACGTATCCACCTCGGTCAAACGACCCGCCTCGATATCTTGCAACATTGACGGCTTGTGATAGGTGTGTTCGGCGCAGGCAAAGTCGATCAACTTGTGCACGGCCGAACTGTCCACAACCGCACCCTCGGCCACCGCCACCGCAATCGCCTCATCCGCCAAAGCATGTGCCTGATCTTGCAGGCCATCGGTCGCTTGTATCAAACCAGGCGAGCCCATGGCCAGCGCGCAAACCCCGTTCAGCGCTACATTAAAACAGGCCTTTTGCCAAATGCGCCCCGCTGGATCATCGGCCAAAACCATGTCAAAACCCGCACGGCGCAAATCGTCGTGAACCGTCTGCGCCAATGGCAAATCCTGTATGCGCACCGGCCCGATCCAGGTTTGGCTGCTGCCATGCGAGCGCACATGCCCCGGCGCAAGCAACGTGGCCGGCAGCATCGTAACACCGTGTAAAACCTGCGCGCTGCCTGTGACCTGCGCCACCAATTCAGCGTTCCCCAGACCGTTTTGCAGCGTTACAAAAACAGTACCGGGCCGCATCGCATCCCGAATAGACAAAAGCGCTGCCTCGGTCTGATGCGTCTTGGTGAACGCCATTACAAACCGCGCCGGTGCGGCATCCTGTGGCTGCACCGCATCCGGATGGCAGACCACGTCGCCTTTGGATAAATCCAACCGCAGACCGTTTTCAGCAATCGCCTTCCCGGTTTCAGCCGACCGGTTGACTAGTTGCACCCGAAATCCGGCCTGTGTCAGCAAGCCGCCAAAAACCGACCCCACAGCGCCAGCCCCAAGAATGGTATAGTCGTAAATCTGGCTCATGCTGATCCCTTTCTGAACACGGCGGCACTGGCAATGCATCTTGATGGCATATATACCAAGCGCATGAAACGGCTTTTGCCAAGCTGCTACCGGAATAAAAGGAACCCCTCAGATGTTGGATTTTGCTGCAAAAACCAAGGCGGTGTTCGGCACTCAGATCGATATGCCGGCGACCCCCAAAGGGATGGACGAGGTCGAATGGATGGCCCGCCTTGAACTGGCCGCCAGTTACCGGCTGGTCGATCACTATGGCTGGACGGCAATCGTCTATAACCATATTACCCTGCGCATTCCGGGGACTGATGATTTTCTGATCAATCCGTTCGGCCTGAGTTATGATGAAATCAACGCCAGCAACCTGATCCGCATTGATATTCACGGCAACAAAAAATCCGACAGCCCGTGGCCGATCAACAAGGCCGGGTTCACCATTCATTCGACCATCCATCAGGCCCGCAAAGACCTGCATTGCGTGATCCATACGCACGAGGCGATTTCGCAATCCATGTGCGCGACCAATGCCAAAGTGATCCCGCTGACGCAGGAAGGTTGCCAGTTTCACGAGCGCGTCGGCTATCATGATTTCGAAGGCATCGTGCTTGACGGCAGCGAAGGTCCGCGCCTTGTCGCCGCATTGGGTGACACCAATCACACGTTGATCCTGAAGAACCACGGGCTGATCACCGCTGGCCCCGATTGCATCTGGGCTTTCGTGCGCCATCTGGCCTGTATCCGCAATTGCGAGGTGCAGCTTTCGGCGATGGCAGCAGGCGAGCTAAACCTGATACCCGACGCGATCATGGAAAAAACCCGCGAACAGTTCGAGGGCGGTTCTGCGCAGGCCAACGCTTTGGTGCGTCACCCCGAATGGCCGGCACTGCTGCGGATG
The DNA here is from genome assembly GCA_002430125.1 of Rhodobacterales bacterium UBA5972. Taxonomy (GTDB): domain Bacteria; phylum Pseudomonadota; class Alphaproteobacteria; order Rhodobacterales; family Rhodobacteraceae; genus UBA5972. Next base: position 8,518 of record DJBQ01000197.1, on the reverse strand, counting down.
ATCGACCGCAAAGACCCCACTTGGAAAAACTGAAACAACACTGAAGGACCGAATATGTTAAAAGGTTTGGGCGGTCTTGGCGATATGGCCAAAATGATGAAACAAGCGCAGGAAATGCAATCCAAAATGGTGGATTTGCAGGCGAATCTGGTTAAAATCAACGTGGTCGGGCAATCCGGCGCGGGTATGGTTGTCGCCACCACCAACGCCAAAGGCGAGCTGAAATCGCTGGAGATTGATCCCTCGCTGTTTCGCCCCGAAGACAAGGAAGTGGTCGAAGACCTGATTGTCGCCGCGATCAAAGACGCACAGGCCAAAGCGGCAGAAGCGCATCAATCCGAAATGGCCAAACTGACCGAAGGACTGGGTCTGCCCGCTGGCATGAAACTGCCGTTCTGAACCCATGGCCGGCCCCGACAGCGACCTTGAAAACCTGATCGCCCTGATGGCGCGGTTGCCGGGGCTTGGGCCACGATCAGCCCGTCGTGCGGTGCTACACATGATCAAGAAACGCGGTCAATTGATGGACCCGCTGTCTGATGCGCTGCACCGGGTCGCCACCACGGCGCGGGAATGTGTGACTTGCGGCAATATCGGCACGACCGAGGTCTGTTCGATCTGCCGCAATGCAAAGCGCGCCAACGGGATGATCTGCGTTGTCGAAGACGTGGCCGACCTGTGGGCGATGGAACGCGCTTCGGTGTTTTCCGGGCGTTATCATATCCTAGGCGGGGTTTTGTCAGCCCTTGATAATATTGGCCCGGACGAGTTGCGCATCCCGCTGCTGGCACAGCGCGTGCGTGACGAGGGCATTACCGAGGTAATCCTTGCGCTGAACGCCACGGTCGATGGCCAGACCACCGCGCATTATATCGCTGACAAGTTAGAAGGCATGGGGATTGCCGTCACCTCGTTGGCGCAGGGCGTGCCGATCGGCGGCGAACTGGATTATCTGGATGACGGCACAATCTCGGCCGCCCTGAAAGCCCGCCGAGCGTTCTGATCGCCACACCTGCTGATATGCCGTTCGGGAAAAAGTAATGTTTACCTGCCTTGCGACATTTAGCTCGAATCGCCACTCTGGTTTCAGTCTGGTGCCGTGTGGCGCTAGGAAAGTGACCAGCCTGATACGTCTGATCGTTCCCCGAAATCTGGTGCAGTTTTCCAATTCTTCAACTGCCGCCAAGGCGGAAATCCGGGTTATTTCAACCAAAACACCGATGCGATGAACGCGGCGCAGTTGCAGCGCGCCAGAGCTTTGGCCCCAACCTGGCTGCCGCCCGGCGCTTGACAGCACCCCGAATGTAACCGCGACAATGCCTTGCCGAATGGTTGTTCTTCAGCAATACCTGCTGGACGCGCTGCAACCACGTACCACAAAATAGCGGAACCACCTTCATTGTCGCCAATATTGCGCCGGATATTATACACAGTTTTGTTCGAGGCGTTCGGCATCGTCATCGCCGGTCTTGGGCTGGCTGTGCTGTCCGGCGCAGCCGTTTTCGATACCGGCATCGTCGCCGCATTATCGTCACTTGTTGCAATGACGTGGAACCTCACATTCAACACATTGTTCGAGTTTTGGGAGACGCGCCAAACCACCAAAGGTCGCAGCTTCGCGCGCCGGGCCGCACATGCGCTGGGCTTTGAGCTTGGCCTAACCGTGCTGCTTGCACCATTGTTGGCATGGTGGCTGGACGTGACGCTGCTGCAAGCGTTTCTTTACGATCTGACGCTGGTCGTGTTCTTTGTGATCTATACGTTCCTTTTCAATCTGGCGTTTGACAAGGTGTTCGGATTGCCTGCCTCGGCCAAATAGACAAACGGGTGATGACCCTAAGGCGTACCTTTTCGCAACGCCGCCTCGCGCCGCGCAATATAAAGGGTGGCGGCCACAATGATCGTGGCCCCGATCCACGTCGCCCCGTCGATACCTTCAGCAAACAGCAGCCACGCACCGATCCCGATCAGCACCAGCCGCAAATAAGTTATCGGCGTAAGGATCGCAGCGTCGGCCAATCGGTAAGCCTGAATATCGGCAACACCGCGCAGGGCACTCATTGAGACCACCACGGCGACCGCGAACCACGTTAACGCGCCGGATGGCATTGCCCAGACGGGCAGCGCCAAGGGGAGCGTCACGATCGACGTGATCACAACGGATGAAAAGTAAGTTGAAAACGCCCCGTCCGCATTGGCCAACCCACGTGACAGACTTAATGCCCCGGCAAACAAAGCGGATGATCCTATGGCCGCCAGCATCGCCGGGTGAAACGCCTCAAACCCCGGGCGCAGAATGACCAATGCACCGACAAATCCGGCGACCGAGGCAGC
>DJBQ01000197.1:835-6006 GCA_002430125.1 Rhodobacterales bacterium UBA5972 | reverse complement strand
ATCCGGCGACCGAGGCAGCAATCCTCCGTGGCCCAACCTTTTCGCCATGCACCAATGCGCCCAGAATGGTGGCAAAAATCGGGGCAGTGAAAAACAATACGGTCGCACTGGCAAGCGGCACATGGGCCAGCGTATAAAACCCCAGATTTGTTGAAACCGCGATCAGTGCACCGCGAAAAAGATGCGACCATGGCCGCGAGAATTTCAATTGCCGCCGGAGTTTGGGTAACACAATCAAAGCGGCAATCACCAAAACACTGGTGATCCCGGCGCGTGCCATCACCACCATGCGACTATCCAGCTCAAGTGCCACCCCACGCACGCCAAGCGACATCAGGCTGGCCCCAAAAACCGAGATCAGGGCAAAGACAATGCCGCCAAGATTATCCCGCACAGCGGCCGGTTCGACAGGCAAGGCCGTCGGGCCGGGGCTGGGCATTAAAACGGGGGCTGTCATAGATGGGCCTTTATTGGACGCGCTGAAACGCACCCTAAGCAAGCGGTTCAACAAGGGCAATGCACCGCGACAAAGCGGGCGTGGCATCCCGGCGGATTTACCGCTAAGACAATCAAAACCCACGGCGATAGGTTAAAGTGATGACAGACCCCGTTGAAGACGAGCGCAAAGCCACCGCCTCGGCCTGGTTTCGAACGCTGCGCGACCAGATTGTGACGGCTTTTGAAACGCTCGAGGACGAGCAGACAAGCGGCCCGTTCGCAGATCAACCGGCCGGTCGGTTTGACGTCACCACCACCAAGCGCGCCTCGGATGACGGCTCGGACGCTGGAGGCGGATTGATGAGCGTGATGCGTGGTGGCCGGGTGTTTGAAAAAGTCGGGGTCAATATTTCGACCGTGTATGGCCAGCTTGGCGAACGCGCACAGGCGGCAATGGCGGCGCGCAAAGGCATTCCGGGCATGAAAGACGATCCGCGGTTCTGGGCCTCGGGCATTTCGCTGGTGGCGCATATGCAAAACCCGCACACCCCGTCGGTGCATATGAACACCCGCATGTTCTGGACCCCACATGCGGCGTGGTTTGGCGGGGGTTCGGATCTGAACCCGTGCATCGAATATCCCGAAGACACCGCTGATTTTCACGCCACCCAAAAGGCGCATTGTGATCCGCATGATCCGGAGTATTACCCGCGCTTTAAGGCCTGGGCAGACGAGTATTTCTTTGTGCCGCATCGTGGCCGGGCGCGCGGGGTTGGTGGGATTTTTTATGATGATCACGCGACTGGTGACTGGGCGGCGGATTTTGCGTTCACAAAAGATGTGGGTCGCGCGTTTTTAGCCGCCTTTTTGCCAATCACCCGCCGCCGTCGCGACACGCGGTGGTCGGATGCTGACAAAGACGCGCAACTGATCCATCGCGGGCTTTATGCGGAATATAATCTTGTCTATGATCGGGGCACCAAATTCGGCCTTGAAACCGGGCATGATGCGAACGCGGTGCTGATGAGCCTGCCACCACTGGCGAAATGGATATAAGCGGAGTTCTCCCGCGCGGATTTGATCTGCGATCAAATCCCCTTGGGCCCGGCACCGCGCAAGCGCGGTGAAGATGAGTATTTTTGAAACTATGATGCAAAAGGTCGGTTTTTCGAGTTGATTTCCAGTCCGTGTGGTGGATTAATCCGCCCAATGGAGGACACATCATGCAAGATATCCCGCTGATTGATATCGGGCCATTATTTGGCAAAGATGATAAAGCCCAAGCCGAGGTGGACCGCGCCATTGCAAAAGCGGCCTTTGATATCGGGTTCATGGTCATCACCGGCCAACCGAAAGACCTTTCGGTAGGGGCTGATGCCCGCGCCACCATGTTGAAATTGTTTGATTTGCCTCAGGATGTGCAGCGACCGTTCTGGAAGCGGAATTTCGCCCCGGAAAACCCGCATATTTATCGCGGCTGGTTCCCGTTGTCGTCAAGTGCGGCGCGCAATCGTGAAGGCTTTGAGATCGGGCCGGATATTCTGCGCGACCTGCCCGCGGGGCAGCAGGATGATCTGTTATATGAGCCGACACCACTGCCCGACGCCAGCGTACTGCCGGAGAATTGGCGACAGATCGCCGCGGATTACTATGCCGGGATGGAGGCGATTGGTCAAAAAATCCTCGACAGTTTGTCGCGCAGTCTTGGGATCAACCCTGAGATTTTTCGCGCGGCCTTTGATGACGGGATTTCCACGCTTCGATTGCTGCATTACCCCAAACGCCCTGACGGCGAGGCGGCCCCCAATGATGTGCCCGAGCGGTTTGCTGAATTCAACGGTCAAAGCTATGAACAGATCGCCCGTGCGCATGTCGACAGCGGGCTGTTGACCGTGCTGGCGCAATGCGGCGTTGGTGGTTTACAAGCGCGTAACGCAAGCGGCGACTGGATCGCCGTGCCAGTGATTGACGACGCTTTTTCGATCAATTTCGGTGGTTTACTGGACCGTTGGACCGGTGGCCGGATCCGGGCTACATTGCATCGGGTTTTGGGGCAGGGCGAGAACCGTTATTCTGTGCCGTTCTTCTTTGAACCACGCCCCAGCACCGAAATCGCGCCCTTGCCAATTGACGGGATCAAGCCCTTTGCACCGTTCCTTTATGGTGATCACCTTTGGGCCACCACAACCAAATTCCCTGAAAATTTTGGGCTTGGTCATTTGCGACCACCCCGGGGGACTTATACTGATCCAATGACTTCATAAGCGCGCCAGCGGTTAACTCTGTCGCATGCAATGATATTTTGAGTAATTTTTGAATTGCCTCTGCAAATCAAAAGGGGCGATATCTTGTGCGGGCGCAATCTGCATCAAACATAGCCCAAAATGCGATTGTGCATCAGAGATATTTCTTGGCAATCGTCGCAGGCCTGAATTTTGCGTGCAGGTCTTGCGTAAAGGTTAACCGCGAATTGCGTTCAGCATTACGTCGACATTGGTGGGGTCCGCGTCGGGTGTAATCCCGTGGCCAAGGTTGAAAACATGCGGGCCATTTGAAAATGCCTCGACGATGCGCTTGGTTTCGTCGCTTAGGGCTTGTCCGCCGGTTACCATCAGTCGCGGGTCAAGATTGCCCTGAACGCAGCCGTCTTTTTGCAGCACGTCAGCCGCCCATTTGGTGTCAACGGCAGTGTCGAGCGCCAGACAATCCGCACCGGTTGCGCGGGCAAATCCCTGATAACGCGGGCCAGCTTCGCGCGGGAAGGCGATGACCGGCAGGTTTGGATATTCGGCCTTAAGGGCGGCAATGATCTTTTTCGCAGGTTCAAGCGCGTATTTGTCAAAGGCAGCGCCTTTTAGCGATCCTGCCCAACTGTCAAACAGTTTTACAACCTCGGCACCTGCTGCAACCTGCGCCTTCAGATAGGTGATCGTGGCCGCAGTAATCAGATCCATCAGCACGTTAAACGTCGCCGGGTCAGATTGCATCAGCGCATGTGCCGGAGCTTGATCCGGCGTGCCGCGTCCGGCGATCATATAGGTGGCCACAGTCCAGGGCGCACCGGCGAAACCGATCAGCGTGGTTTCTTTTGGCAGGGTTTCGGCCAAGCGGCCAACGGTTTCATAGATTGGCGCAAGATGCTCGTGGATCGCATCCGATGGCTTCAAGCGATCCAGGTCGCTCGCTTGCTTTATGGTCGAAAGACGCGGGCCTTCGCCTTCGACAAACCATAGATCAGCCCCCAAAGCCTGTGGCACCAGCAAGATATCCGCAAACAGGATGGCGGCGTCAAAGCCATAGCGTCGGATCGGTTGCAATGTGACTTCGGTGGCGAGATCGGGATTATAACACAGAGACAGGAAATCGCCGGCCTGCCCTCGTGTTGCACGGTATTCCGGCAGATATCGCCCGGCCTGACGCATCATCCAGACGGGTGGAACGTCCAAGGTTTCGCCCGCCAATGCGCGCAACAAAAGTTTCCCGGTCATTTTTACCCTCATTCTGGCTCTGCCTGTTCCTCGTATCTTGGGGGAAAGATGTCAATGTGTCACGAAAGCTTTGCCATTGTCAGCGCCCCAAAGTGGCAGTAACAAAACGGCATGAAAACAAATATGCCCCGCCCGGATTCTCCTTTGCGTATCGGCACCCGAGGCTCGCCTTTAGCGTTGGCCCAAGCTTACGAGACACGTGACCGGCTGATGGTGGCGCATGGCTTGTCGGAGGACTGTTTTACGATAGCAGTGATCAAAACCTCGGGTGATTTGATCCAGGACCGGCCGCTGTCTGAAGTCGGCGGCAAGGGTCTGTTCACAAAGGAAATCGAAGAGGCGCTTTTGGCTGACGAGATTGATATCGCCGTGCATTCCATGAAGGACATGCCCGTCGATCAACCCAATGGTCTGATGCTTGACTGTTATCTGCCGCGCGAAGATGTGCGCGATGCGTTTCTGTCCCCAAATTATGCTGATTTGGCCGCGTTGCCGAAGGGCGCAAAGATAGGCACCAGCAGCCTCAGACGGCGGGCGCAAATTCTGTACCGACGCCCCGATTTACAGGTGGTCGAATTTCGCGGCAATGTTCAGACCCGCCTGCGCAAACTGGAAGAAGGCATTGCTGCGTGTACGTTTCTGGCAATGGCCGGTTTGAACCGTCTTGGCGTGGCGAATCTGGCACGTGCGCCGGTTGATATCAATGAAATGCTACCCGCTGTCGCCCAAGGGGCCATTGGGATCGAATTGCGTGCGGATGATGTCGGCACTCGTCTGCTGCTCGGTGCAATCCATCATGCGCCCACCGGCCAGCGCCTGGCCGCCGAGCGGGCGTTTTTACGTGCCCTTGACGGATCGTGCCAAATGCCCATCGCTGGTTTGGCTGAACTTGATGGCGACCAATTGCACCTGCGGGGCGAGATATTGCGCCCGGACGGTTCGGAATGCCTGACGATGGAACACAGGGGCCACGTCGCTGACGCCGCCGCGATGGGAACTGCTTTGGGCGAAGCGCTGCTTGCCAAAGCGGGCCCGAATTTTTTTAACACAAGTCTGAACAATCCCCCGGAAATTCCATAAACATCAGAGAAAGGCACCCATGAAAAGCGTCGCAATTTACCATGCCAATAACGACGTCAGTGAATTCACGCAGCGGAACGAATCCGATGCCACAAAAGTTAAAAACATATTGATTGCGGCGGGTGCGCAATTTGATTACGCGGTTTTTGACCTGCCTTTTGGCGA
>DJBQ01000197.1:0-676 GCA_002430125.1 Rhodobacterales bacterium UBA5972 | reverse complement strand
CCTGCCTTTTGGCGATTTCCCCGCCGATCCCACGGCATTTGACGCGGTGATCATCACGGGTTCGCCAGCTTTTGTCGAAGATGGCGACGAATGGATCCTTCGCCTGTTCGCAGATATTCGCATTATGGTTGCCGCAAAAATCCCGCTGATTGGTCTGTGTTTCGGGCATCAGGCTATCCTTTCAGCACTGGGTAGCGAAGTTGTAAAAACGAGCACGTGGATTTGCGGTGCCACTGATTTTGATGTTTTTCAAAACCGACCTTGGATGCAGCCAACGCAAAGCCGCGTCAGACTCTACGCTGCAAATCTGGCACAAGCCAACAACCTTCCGTCTGGTTTTGATTTGCTCGGAGGATCGGAACTCTGTCCGATTGCGTTGACGGCTTTGGGTGACTACATTTTTACCACTCAGTTTCATCCGGAAATGGATAGCGATTACGTCGCGGATCTGATCGAAGAAATGGCCCCGCTGTTAGGTGCCCAATTGGACGATTGCCGAAGCTCGATTGTCAAAGGAGCCGAAGGAGCACTTTTCGGGCAGTGGGCACGTCGGTTTATTGAGATGGACCGGGCGTAGGCGTGCCAATCGTTTTAGGCTTTGATCCGAAGAAATGACTTTAGGCATTGACTTTGAGGGCGATGGTAGCCCGTTCATTCGACTAATCGACTAATCGAC
>DJBQ01000163.1 GCA_002430125.1 Rhodobacterales bacterium UBA5972 | reverse complement strand
TTAATAGGTCCTGACCCTAGCTTTGTTAGTATCCATCATTGCCATCGTGATTCTATTCAACCGTGTCTTACGCTGGGTACCGTTTCGTGACCGCAGGGATCAGTTTTCCCTACGTGTGCCTATTGTTGGCAGGTTGATCAGGCTGGCCACTGCTGCGCAATATTTGCGTACGTTGGCCTTGATCATCGCCAGCCGACAGACGTTGCCAAGTGCGGCCGATGTCCTTGCAATTTCACGATACCGGACCGAAGCCGACAAGGTCGTCGAGGCAATCCGCGCCGGTGAAACCCTATCCAATGCGCTGCGTCATTTATCGGTTGTCCCGTCGGTAGCCCGACAATTGATTAGCGCGGGCGAGACATCAGCCCGCTTGGTCAGTATGTCAGAACGGGCCGCGATTTTGGTTGAAAACTGGTTGGGAAATGATCGCAAACGTTTTGCAGCCCTGCTGGATCCGACATTGATGATGATTGTTGGCGGTATGGTCTTGGTTATCGTTCTGTCGGTATTGCTGCCGATTTTTGATCTGCAAACTGTGACAACTTCAAAGTGACCCGGTCACGCCGGATCACTTTTCCCTTTTTAAAAAACTATCCTGCAGCCGTCAAATTGGCGGTCTTGGCTGCCGTAACCCGACACGCCGAAAACTTGAATTCGGGTATCTTACCGTAAGGGTCCAGTTTCGGATTGGTCAGCACATTCGCCGCTGCCTCAACATAGGCGAAGGGCAGAAACACCATATCCTCGGCCACAGCCCTGTCCGCCCGCGCCATGATCTCGATCCTGCCACGCCGCGTTTCCAGCGTGATCATCTCGCCCGGATTTACACCCAATGCGCGCAAAGTCTTGGGATGTAAGGATGCGTTTGCTTCAGGTTCGGCCCAATCAAGTACCGTCGCACGGCGGGTCATTGACCCCGTGTGCCAATGCTCAAGTTGCCGGCCAGTGGTCAGGATCATCGGGTACTGCGCATCCGGTATTTCGGCTGGCGCGGTGACATTTGCCGGCGTAAAGCGCGCGCGACCGTTCGGGCGGGGAAAGCCGTCAGCGAATACAATTGGCTGGCCGGGGTCATCTGGAGTCAGGCTGGGATAAGTTACCGCAGCCTTTTCCAACCGCTCCCAAGTGATGTTGTTCAAGCTTTTCATGTTCAGTTTCATCTCGGCAAACACTTGCGACGGATGCGTATAATCCCAGTTCAGGCCCAGACGTTTGGCAAGTTCTGTCGTGATCCACCAATCTTCTTTGGCTTGACCGGGGGGGGGCACAGCAGGCCGACCCATCTGAACCTGACGGTTTGTGTTCGTCACAGTTCCGGTCTTTTCAGGCCAGGCTGATGAAGGGAACACCACATCCGCATAGTTCGCGGTTTCGGTCAGGAAAATGTCCTGAACCACAAGGCAATCCAATTTGGCCAAGGCATCGCGCGCATGTTCAACATCGGGGTCAGACATCGCAGGGTTTTCCCCCAGAATGTACATACCTTTGATCTTGTCGTCATGGATTGCATCCATAATTTCCACGACCGTCAGGCCCTTTTGTGACGAGAAATCTTCAGTGCCCCAAACCGAAGTAAAGGCCGAACGAACACCATCGTCTTCGACCGATTGATAATCCGGCAAAAACATCGGCACGAGTCCGGCATCAGAGGCGCCTTGAACATTATTTTGCCCACGCAACGGATGCAGACCTGCGCCCGGGCGTCCGACCTGTCCGGTCATCAGCGCAAGCGAAATAAGGCAGCGCGAATTGTCGGTGCCATGAATATGTTGGGAAATACCCATCCCCCAAAAGATCATCCCGGCCTTGGCACCTGCAAAATCACGGGCAACCGCGCGCAAAGTCTCGGCAGAAACGCCACAAAGCGGGGCCATCTTTTCGGGCGTGAATCCTGCCAAATGTTCTTTCATCGCCTCCCAGTTTTCAGTGAAACCGGCGATATACTGCGCATCGTAAAGGTTTTCTTCGACGATCACGTTCATGATGGCGTTCAGCATGGCAACATCTGTGCCCGGCCGGAACTGCAACATATGGGTGGCATGGCGCTTCATTCCAGTGCCGCGCGGGTCCATGATGATCAGTTTGCCGCCACGTTTGGCGAATTGCTTGAAGTAAGTCGCTGCGACCGGGTGGTTTTCAGTAGGGTTTGCGCCAATAACTATCGCCACATCGGCATTTTCAATTTCGTTGAATGTCGCGGTAACCGCGCCTGATCCTACGTTTTCCAAAAGCGCTGCAACCGATGACGCATGGCACAAACGTGTGCAGTGATCGACGTTGTTATGGCCGAAACCCTGACGGATCAGCTTTTGAAACAGATAAGCTTCCTCGTTTGAACATTTGGCCGACCCAAAACCGGCGATTTCTGTGCCGCGGCCTTTCAGACCACGTGCAGCGGCGTCCAAAGCCTCGTCCCATGTAGCTTCGCGGAAATGCGTCAACAGATTGCCCGGGTCAACATTCAAGCCTTTGGCGGGCGCATCGTCACGCCGGATAAGTGGCTTGGTCAAGCGGTGCGGGTGCGCTATGTAATCAAAGCCAAAGCGACCTTTCACGCATAACCGGTTTTCATTTGCGGGGCCATCAATGCCATCGACCCAGGCAATTTTGTCATCCTTGATCTTGAATGAAAGCTGGCAGCCAACACCACAGTAAGGGCAAACGCTTTCAACCTCGCGATCGAAGTCTTTGCTGCTGCCGGTGCCGTTTGCATCAAGCACAGTTGCGGGCATCAGAGCACCGGTTGGACAAGCCTGAACGCATTCGCCGCATGCAACACACGTTGACGCGCCCATCGGGTCGTTAAAGTCAAAGGTGATCTGCGCATCATGGCCGCGACCTGACATACCGATCACATCGTTGACCTGCACCTCGCGGCAAGCGCGCACACACAAATTGCAGTGGATGCAGGCATCAAGATTGACCGACATCGCCAGATGCGAGGCGTCAAGCAGCGGGATACGCTGCTTTTCGATCTTGGGAAACCTGCTGGAAGTTATACCCTGCGCGGCGGCCATATCCCACAGATGCGAGGCGCGGTCATGCGCGTGATCGTGGTCAGGCTGGTCGGCAACCAACATTTCCACAACCATCTTGCGTGCAGTTTTGGCGCGGACTGAATCCGAAGTAACGACCATGCCCTCTGTAGGTGTGCGAATGCAGGACGCCGCCAAAACGCGCTCGCCGTCAATTTCCACCATACAAGCGCGGCAATTACCGTCTGACCTGTAGCCAGCCGAATCCTTATGGCAAAGATGCGGGATCGTTGTGCCCTGACGTTTGGCAACTTGCCAAATCGTTTCGCCGTCGTCGGCTGCAACGCTTTTGCCATCCAATGTGAATGTTACTGTTCCGCTCATGGTTTAAACCTCGTTCGCAAAATGCTTCATCGTCAGGCGAATCGGATTGGGCGCTGCTTGTCCCAAACCGCAAATGCTTGCGTCGCCCATCGCCTGACACAGTTCTTCCAACAACGGCTGATCCCATTTATCCGCCTGCATAAGCCTTACTGCTTTGCCACAACCAACCCGGCACGGCGTACATTGGCCACAGCTTTCATCCTCAAAGAACCGCAGCATATTCAGGGCAGCAGACTTGGCGCTGTCTTTGTCAGACAATACAACAACGGCGGCAGAACCGATAAAGCTGCCCAAAGGCTGCAATGTATCAAAATCCATCGGGATATCGTTGATTGATGCTGGCAATAATCCGGAGGACGGCCCACCGGGTTGATAGGCCTTAAAGGTATGCCCATCGGTCATTCCGCCAGCGGCACTGATGATATCGGTAATTGTCGATCCGGCTGCCAGCAAATGCACGCCAGGGTTCTTTACCCGACCCGAGACTGAAAAGCTGCGCAATCCTTTGCGCCCGTTCAGTTCGGTTGACGACAGAACCTCAGGGCCTTCACGGCAGACTTTGGTCACCCAGTAAAGCGTTTCGACGTTGTGCACCAATGTCGGGCGGTTAAACACGCCGACCTGTGCCACGAACGGCGGCCGATGCCGCGGGATGCCGCGCTTTCCTTCGATGCTTTCGATCATCGCGCTTTCTTCGCCACAGATATAGGCCCCGGCCCCACGGCGCAGGTCGATATATCCGGGGGCGACGATCCCGGCTTCTTCCAGTTTTTCGATCTCAGCCGCAAGAATGTGCAAAACCGCCGGGTATTCATCGCGCATATAAATAAAGGCGGTTTCCGCCTCGACCGCCCAAGCGGCAATCAACATGCCCTCAAGAAACAAATGCGGGGTTCGTTCCAGGTAATACCGGTCTTTGAACGTCCCCGGTTCACCCTCGTCGCCGTTCACAGCCAGATAACGCGGGCCGGGATTTGCGCGAACAAATCCCCATTTCTTGCCCGACGGAAATCCGGCACCACCAAGTCCGCGCAAGCCCGAGACCAGAACTTTATCCTGCACAGCCCGCCAATCACCCGAAGCGCGAATGGATTTGAGGGTTTCATACCCACCGCCTGCGGCGTAATCCGCGTAGGTTTCGTAAGCCGGGATAACGACATGCGTATCATCAGCAGCAATCGCCGCCAGCACTTTTTCAGGCGTTGCATGGTCAATATGGTTATGGCCGATTTCCAGAACCGGGGCCGTGTCACAGCGACCCATACAGGGCGCACGCAAAACCCGTACTTCAGCGGGGTCCATGCCGTCCTTCAAAGCCGACAGCAATGCCTGCGCACCGGCCATTTCACATGACAGGCTGTCGCAAACACGGATCGTCAAAGCCGGCGGCGGTGTTTCGTCTTCTTTGACAACATCAAAATGAGCATAAAAGGTTGCGACCTCATAGACTTCGGCCATCGATAGCCGCATTTCTTCTGCCAAAGCGCGCAAATGCGCGGCACTTAGGTGTCCGTATTTGTCTTGGATCAGGTGCAAATGCTCGATCAACAGATCGCGGCGGTGTGGGGCATCACCCAGCAAAGCCTTGATTTCAGCCCAAGCAGTATCATCCAGCTGACGACCCTTCGTCACATGCCTCCCTTTGCCTTTGCCTGATTTCCAAACACCGGGTTTTGAGTTCTGCACGTTCATTTCGGCCTCATTTGTTGATCTGGGCGTTATCTCATCAATCTGATTATAATATCAAATAACCATTTCGGAATACGCAATTTGTTTTTGTTATAATGATGCAATCACCGCAACCCTCAACGCTTTGATCATCGGCAGCATTGGCGATTGTTCGGCAATTGATAGACCAATTGCGTGGGTGACCACCGGATCAACCAATTGCAACTGCACTGACTTTTCAGCAAAGAATGTCTCGGCAACGCCTTGAGGCGCAATAGTTGCAGCACTGCCGCTTGCCACTTGCGCCAGTGTGGCGGTAAAGCCATTAGCCTCCATAACAATTGTTGGTGTAGCGCCAATTTCGGCAAAAACCTCATCAACATAGCGGCGATTTTGCATATCGCTGGTCAGCAAACAAAGTGGAAGTTTCGCCGCCTCTGCCCAAGACGCAGTACCAGTTAAACGCGGAGCCAATGATTTTGGCGCAATAAGAACATAACTTTCCTCGAAAAGTGGTTCAGTTGTGCCGGGATCGCTGTCCTGAACATAAGTGATCCCGGCATCCAGCGAAAAATCATTTAGCCGGATATCGATTTGTCTGGAGGAAAGCGACTGTATCTCAATCGACAGGTTGGGATGGGCTTTTCGCAAACGCGCCGAAACCGTGGCCGCAAACGGCAGGGCGGTTGGAATGACACCAACCACCAGTTTACCAGTCAAATTGTTGTTGAGCGCGTCAATTTCCTGACGCATGCCTTCCACATCAGCCAACAGCTTACGCGCCCATTTCAGGACAACTTCGCCTTCGGGTGTGAAACCCATGAACTTGTTGCCACGTCGCACCAAAGGAAGCGCAAAATCTTGTTCCATCCTTCGAATGCGTGCTGAAAAAGCCGGCTGCGATATGCCACAAATTTCTGCGGCGCGCGAGAAATGTCGATGTCGCGCCAGAGCCACCAACAATTGCATATCGCGCAATTCAGACATTTACCAAATTATCCCCTGTCAACCGTTCCGAACCAGCAGGTTGGTTGGCGACAGACTAGAGTCAGCGGCGGAAATGATCCAGCGCTGACTCGATGTCTTAGGTGGCCGTCCCGGCGCGGTTCCCGCGCAGCTTGTCGCGTAGAAACTTGACCAGTGGCATGAGGATCAGAACAATCGCAACCAAAGTGATCGGTCCGGCAATCGGTCTGTTCAGAAAGATCGCAGGGTCGCCAGACGATAAAAGCAATGACTGCCGCAAAGTCGGTTCAGCGATCGGGCCAAGCACAATCGCCAGAACAGCGGGCGCCAGAGGGTAATCCAGCTTGCGTAGTGCCATCGCCCCTAAACCGAATACCAACATCAGCCAAACGTCGTGCATATCGCGGGTTGCTGCATAGCCACCGACGACAGACAAAACAAAAATCAGCGGCGCAAGTACCGTGAACGGCATTCTCAACATCCAGATGAACAGCGGAATGAAAGCCAAATTCACAACGAGTGCAAATACATTGGACACATAGAATGACCCGATCAGACCCCAGACAAATTCGGGTTGATCGGTGAACATCCTCGGCCCTGGTGTCAGGCCCCAGATCACCATTCCGCCCAGCAGGATCGCGGTTGTCGGCGAGCCGGGAATACCAAGCGTCAGCATTGGCAACATCGAACCGGTCGAGGCGGCATTATTTGCAGCTTCCGGTGCCGCGATCCCACCCGGGTGGCCTTGGCCATATTCTTTCGGGTTTTTCGCCGTCATTTTTGCCACGCTGTAGGACATCAATGACCCAGGCGTCGCCCCGGCTGCGGGAAGGATTCCCACGAAAAAGCCGATGCCGGATCCGATTAAGGTCTGCCGCCAGCCGCGTTTCATCCCTTCTTTGGAATCCGCGATAATGCCTTTGAAAGACATCTTGGCCTCGGTGGAAGTAATCTTTCCCCGCGTGGTTTCGATGGTCCAAAGCATTTCGCCAATCCCGTAGACGCCAATCGCCAAAACCAAAAAGTTGATGCCGTGCAAAAAGCCGGTGATGCCAAAGAATACCAGTCGCGGCTCGCCTGAAATTTCGTCAAACCCCACTGCGGCGAAAACCAAACCCAAACAAATCGAAAAGACGGTTTTCGGAATATCATCGCCGCCTAGTCCGACGAAGGTAGCGAAAGCCAGCAGCATCAACGCAAAGATTTCCGGCGGTCCAAAGCTTAGTGCAACCGAAGCAAGCAACGGCGCGAAGCCTGTAAACAGTACGACCGAAATCGATCCACCGATAAACGATGCCAAGGCCGCTGTGACCAATGCAAGGCTTGCCCTGCCCTTTAAGGCCAAGGGCCGCCCGTCAAATGTCGTCGCGACCGCTGTTGAAGCGCCCGGAATACCCAGCGTGATCGAACTGATCGCCCCGCCGTACATCGCGCCGTAATAGATTGCGGCCAAAAATATGATCGCTGAACTCGGCGGCACAAGAAACGTAATCGGCAACAGGATTGCCACGCCGTTCACCGAACCAAGGCCCGGCATCGCCCCGATAAACAAACCAAGCGTAACACCGATCAGGATCAAGATCAGGTTTATTGGCTGCAACGAAAGCCAGATTCCGTCCGACAGATTTGCGAGGATTTCCATCTAAAACTCCTTCTTATTCATGAGTTCTGCCGCCGATCTAATAGATTAGCGTATTGAGATAGTTATAGAACGGCTCGGTGAAATTCAGGCCTTTGGGTAGAGTGATCCGCATCAAAGCCTCGAAGAAAATGAAGAAAATAATCGGGATTCCTACCGACAAAACCAGCGTTAAACTCCAGGAATGCCGCCCCAGGAATTTGAGGTAATAGAGCAGAAAAATCACCATTGCCCCGTACATCGAAATGATGCCGGTCAGCGCGATAAATCCAAACAGGCCGCCGCCAACCAAAAGCACCATGCGGAGCGAATAACTGTCAAGAAACGGCTGATCAGATCGGGACGGTGGCGAAACTCGCTTGACCCAGTTAAAGGCGATAAAGCCGGTACAAATCAGCATTAGTCCAGACAGCCAAAACGGCCAGGCACCACCGCCCGGCCCTTCGCCTTTGATATAACCTATGTCAAGTTCGGCACTTTTCCACATAAGATAGATGGACAGGAGGGCCAGAAGCCCTGCGGTAAATATTTCTGCAAAGCGCATCTGGCCCTCCCTAAAAGCACGAACAATCTGGTTGCGGCGGGCTTATTCGCCCATTGCCGCAAGCAGTTCCTTGTGGCGTTCAACCTGCGTCTTCCAATAAGCGCGCTGGTCATCAGCCTTCAGCCAAAGTGGCGACAAGCTTTCAGACGCCATGTAGTCCTGCCATTCGGTTGTGTTGTAGATCGTCTCAAAAAGCTTCTGATAATAGGCCGCAGCATCATCAGACATTCCCGGCGCACCAACAACCGCACGTTGGTTGTAATAGCTAAAGTCTTTGCCAAGCTCTTTGACCGTCCGCACGTCAGGCATCGCCGCCAGACGTTCGTCCGAGAAAGCCAGCAAAGGCACAACATCACCGCTGGCATAGAACCCTTTTGCTTCGGACGGGTTGTTCACAGTTGCCATGATCTGCTGACCAGCCAAATCCTTGGCGACAGCACCGCCGCCTTTATAAGGGATATACTTGATCTTAAGGCCAAAGGTCTGCTCGAGGAACGTGATAACCAGACTATCTTCCTGGCCCTTGCCCGTGCCACCCATGATATAGCCGCCCTTTTTCACTTCATCCAGCCACTGCTCGAATGTGGTGATACCGCTGTCCTTGTGAACCCACAGAACGAACGGATCGACGCCCATCATAGCAACCGGTGTAAAGGTCTGGATGTCGATGCCAAGACCCGGCTGCCGGAGTGGTGTGGTGAAAAACGAGTTCAGCGTCACCAGAATAGTGTGGTCTGGATCACTTGCACCTTTCAGCGCAATCAGCGCCTCGGCGCCGGAACCGCCACCTTTGTTATTGGGCACCAAAGGACGGGTCATCAGACCCTTCTTTTCGGCAACCGACTGCAAAAAGCGAGCGATCTTGTCGGCACCGCCGCCAGCGCCCGCCATGATCACGAAATCAATCGGCTTTGTTGGTTCAAACGCCGTGGCCGGGGCCGCGATCAGGCCTGACAGTGCAACTGCACCCGCCAGCTTTATCAATGTTCGTTTTGTAAGAGCCATTTCATCCTCCCAGATTAAACTCTATTACGCGATAGCGCCGCGCCGCACTTGCCCACTGTTGTTCAGCGGATCATTTATCTTTTTTCATTTACCCGCCAATCGGCGCATTGCTCAATGTACCAAAATAACCGGCATCTTTGCTTTATCAACAATATGTTGAGTATTGCCGCCAAAGACCGTTTCACGCTCGTGGCTATCGCCATAAGCGCCCATTATTAATGTATCTGCGCCTAAATCCGCCGTTAGGGACAACAGTTTCTCGCCCACGTTTCTGGTCTTTTCAAACCGTTCAATCGTCGCTTCAACCCGGTGCGAAAGCAGATAAGATTTCAGATCACGGGCCGATGCTGCATTGGGCTCGGCCCCTGATGATAGGATCGTGACCGCGTTGGTTCGTTGCAGCAAAGGCAAAGTCATTGTGACCGCGCGCGACGATTCAAGTGATCCGTTCCATGCAATCGTGACGTTGCGCCCCAGTTGGCTTAAAGGCTGCAACGGGCCGTCATTTGGCACCATTAAAACCGGCCGTCCGGAATGGAACAAGGCGGCCTTTAACGTGTTCGTCCCAAGGTTTCTGTCTACATCCGGCTGCGGTACAACGATAATATCCGCCAGTCGACCTTGGCGACGGATAACATCAACTTGCCGCCCGGTTTCCTCGACCCATTCCGCGTTAATCATTCCATCAATCGCCGTGCCGCTAAGGTTAAGGTTCAGCGATTTCGCCAGAACCTTCAACTCGGTTATCAGACTCTTTTCTTCGACATCCGCTAAGGTCGAGGCTTGCTCAAGTATCTGCTTGCGCAAAATTTTCGGCAGTGGAATGCCATACGGCAACATATCTTCGGGGCTCGGGCGACAATGAACAATCACGATATGATTGTCGCCGCCGCCCGCCAAGGATGCGGCATAAGCAAGCGTTTTATCGCCTTTACCGTCGCCCCGTACAGGAACAAGTATTTTGTGGGTCATGACCACTTTCCTAAACGAGCATATCTTACGCGGGCGTGTTCAACCGACATGGTCTGCCACTGCTTTTCTGCTGACTTACCCTTGCGGTGAGAAACGCAGTTTATGGTGATATGGTTTGGCACGATACTTTGTTAAGTCCCTAATTCTGTTCCGGCGGTCAGCCCTGATGCGGCTGCCCAAGCTGTGGCTGGCTGTTTATCCTGACCGTCAGGTTTTACGCGTTTCAACACGATCCGCCCACCGACGCACTGAACGGTGACACCAACCTCAGAAACATCGGTCACCCGTCCTGAAACACCGTCACCACTTACCCGCACGCTGTCAAAAACTGTGACCTTTGTGCCGCCAACAGTTGTCCACGCCCCGGGTGCCGGATTTGTCCCTCTGATAAGATCATAGACTTGTGCGACCGGTTTGTTCCAATCAATCTTACAATGTTTTGCGGTGCATCGCCGTTCATATGTCGCAAGCGCTTCATCCTGCAAAATATGTGGCGGATTACCCGTCCGAAACAAATCACAAACGCGCAGAATCGAGTCGACTGCAGACGGGTAAATCTTCTTAAAGTAAAGATCGATAACCGTGTCATCGGGGCCGATTTCACATTCCCAATTCATCAATACGTCGCCTTCATCCAGTCCATCGGTTGGATAGAACCAGGAATAGCCTGACGTGGCCCGCCCCATGATAATCGGCCAATTGACCGCAGAAGGCCCACGATGGAGCGGCAACAAAGAAGGATGAAAACAGATTGAACCTTGCGCGGGCGTGTCACGCGCCGCTTCGGGAACAAAGACGTTTACAAAGGCCATGACCATTAAGTCGGCATTAAATCCAGCCAGTGTTTCAAGCGTTTCCTGATCCTTGAAATGCGCCGGCTGATGCACAGGCAGTCCCTGCGCCAACGCGAATTCTTTGATCGGGTCAACTGGCTTACCGTCACGGTCAGGCTCGCAATAGACCGCAACAACCTGATCGGTTCCGGCGTCTATTAACTTGGCCAGCACGTCCTTGCCAAAAGCCTGTTGCCCCATCACGATCAATCTCATCAGCCGACAACTCCGACAGCACCGGATGCGATGACTTCTTCAAGCTCGGCACCGGAATAGCCCAGCACTTCGGTTAGGATTTCCCGCGTATGTTCGCCCAACAAAGGCGAGCGTTCGACGTCAACCTGACTATCAGAAAACTTGATCGGGCAGCCAACGGAAATGTATTCACCGCGCTTAGGATGCGGGACGCGCACCAGTGTTCCGGTTGCGTATAACCCTTCGTCTTCGGCAATTTCCTTCATCGACAGGATCGGGCCGACCGGGATATCATGCGGGTTGCAGATATCCATCACCTCAAATTTTGTCTTTGTCATCGTCCACTTCTCGATGCGCTCAAAGATCAGGTTCAGTTTGTCCAGGCGGTCTTTGGGCTTGGCAAAGCCATCAGCGGTTTTCCAATCCGGTTCGTCAATAACGTCACAGACTTTGTCCCAAATCGCTGCCTGAATGATGAAATAAGTATAGGCGTTCGGATCTTGTTCCCAACCTTTACACTTCAGAATTCGCCCCGGCTGGCCACCACCGCTATCATTTCCTGCGCGAGGCGTCGCCTCGCCAAACGGAATGCCCTCGCCGTGCTGCGAATATTCGGTCAGCGGGCCTGCTGCCAATCGCTGCTGGTCGCGCAGTTTCACGCGGGCCAAATTCAATACAGAATCTTGCATTGCGGTCGAGACTTTTTGCCCACGCCCGGATTTTTCGCGCTGGAAAAGGGCCGTCACAATGCCAAGACAAAGGTGCAGGCCGGTGCCTGAATCCCCGATCTGTGCGCCTGTCACCAAAGGCGGGCCGTCACGAAAACCGGTGGTCGAGGCGGACCCACCAGCGCATTGCGCCACGTTCTCGTAAACCTTGCAATCCTGATATTTACCGGGTCCAAACCCCTTGATAGATGCCAAAATCATCCGCGGATTGATTTCCTGAATCCGCTCCCAGGAAAAGCCCATGCGGTCCAGCGCGCCGGGTGCGAAGTTTTCGACAAGGACGTCGCATTCTTCGACCAGACGGGTCAAAACCTTTTTGCCGATTTCGGTTTTCGGGTTCAGTTCAATCGACCGCTTATTGTGATTGAGCATCGTAAAATAAAGGCTGTCTGCTCCTGGCACATCGACAAGTTGCTGGCGCGTTGCGTCACCGACGCCCGGGCGCTCCACCTTTAGCACATCCGCACCAAACCATCCCAGTAACTGCGTACAGGTTGGCCCTGATTGGACATGCGTGAAGTCCAGTACTTTAATTCCTTGAAGTGCCTTCATTTGGTATTCCTGTTCACAAGAAGATTTTTCCGTCGGCGGGTGCTATTTCTTGGACACCACACTTTGCGGGTTTAGGTTGCCTATGCGGCCACTTTCGGTGCCGGCCATTTCGTCTATCACAGCATTGATCAGCGTCGGTTTGCCCGAGTCGAGCGCCTGATTGACGGCTATCGAAAGCTCATCCGGCGAAGTCGCGGTCACACCAACGCCACCGAAGGCTTGCATCATCAGATCATAACGACTGCCTTTAACAAACACAGTTGTCGCAGGATCATCGCTGGTGTCATTGGTATCGGTGCCGCGATAGATACCGTTGTTGTTGAACACAACCACGCAGACCGGCAAATTGTACCGGCAGATTGTTTCGACCTCCATGCCGGAGAACCCAAAGGCGCTGTCGCCTTCGATCGCTAAAACCGGGTGGCCGGTTTCAACAGCGGCAGCGATTGCCGTTCCCATTCCGATCCCCATAACGCCCCACGTGCCGACATCCAACCGTTTGCGGGGTCTGGACATATCAATAATCGAACGAGCAAAATCCAGCGTGTTCGCACCTTCGTTCACCAGCATTGTTTCTGGCCGTTCTTTGATGATCGTCCTTAACGCTCCAAGTGCGCCGTGATAATCCATTGGCGAATTGTTGTTCATCAGACGCGGCGCCATTTTGGCGACGTTGGTTTCAACTTTTTCGCGGATTGCGTCCGTCCAGCCTTGTGGCGGCTTTTGCCATCCATCACCCATCTGGTCCAAAAAGGCCGCCAAAACTGATTCTATATCGCCAACAACAGGTGCCGCAATTTCAATATTGCTGTCCATTTCCTTGGGCTCGATATCAATCTGGATAAACCTTTTTGGCTCGCTACCCCACTGCTTGCCCTTACCGTGCGACAATAACCAATTCAGCCGCGCACCGATCATTACGACCACGTCTGCTTGCTGCAAAACCATGGATCGGGCAGCGCCGGCGGAAAGCGGGTGATCGTCAGGCAACAGGCCCTTTGCCATACTCATCGGCAGGTATGGCACGCCGCTTTTCTCGACAAAACTTCGCACTGTTTCGTCGGCTTGCGCATAGGCAGCGCCTTTACCGAGGATTATCAACGGACGTTTTGCATCCTTGAGAATTCCAAGCGCCCTTTGAACTGCACTTGGTGCAGGCAATTGCGCCGGGGCAGGATCAATGACTTTGACCAATGATTTTTGGCCTGCCGTTGCTTCCATAACCTGACCGAACAGCTTGGCTGGCAGGTCCAGATACACGCCACCCGGCCTGCCCGAGACGGCTGCTCGAATTGCCCGCGCGACCCCAATACCAATATCTTCGGCATGTAAAATCCGATAAGCGGCTTTACACAATGGTTTGGCAATCGCCAGTTGATCCATTTCCTCGTAATCGCCTTGTTGTAAATCCACGACCTCGCGCTCGGACGAGCCTGAGATCAAGATCATTGGCCAGCAATTGGTCGTCGCATGCGCCAAAGCGGTAAGCCCGTTCAAAAAGCCCGGCGCTGAAACTGTCAGGCATATACCCGGCTTTTTTGTCAGATACCCTGCTATCGCTGCAGCGTTCCCAGCGTTCTGTTCGTGGCGAAACGAGATCACACGAATCCCGGCAGCCTGCGCCATCCGGCCAAAATCAGTTATTGGGATGCCAGGCACGCCGTAAATCGTGTTCAAATCATTAAGCTTAAGCGCGTCAATTATCAGGTGAAACCCGTCGGTCAGGTCTTGCATTTTTTCACTGTCGGTCATGCGTTATCTCCGGTGGGGTCAGCTGCTAAAGCGCTTTTCTTGATTGTGCCGAAATGCGGCTTTCCAGCTTGGACCACGTCTTGCTGATATGGTCATGCAATCGCATCGTATGCTCGCGCACCCGCGTCGACACCAAATCGGCATCCCGCGCCGTCAAAGCCTCTATAATTCCCATGTGATCCACGACCGATCGGCGCGCCCGATCGCTTTCGCCCATCGCACGCCGCCTGACCGCCTTCATATGGATGAACAAACCTTCAGCCATCGTGCCCAGCAACGAACAGCCGGAAAGCTCCAGGATCGTCTGATGGAATTTGATATTTGCGTCGGAATATTCTTCGATATCCGCGCGCATGGCGTCATTTCCATGTTTCATTGCAAATTTTCGCAAGGCGCGAATGTCGCCGTCGCTGGCGTTTTCTGTGGCCAAGCGTGCGGCCATGCTTTCAAGAGCCGCCCATGTGACGACCATTTCAAGGATTTCCTCGCGCGATTTGCGATGCACAAAAACGCCCTTGCGCGGAACGATCTGCACAAGACCTTCTTGTTCCAGTCGGGCAAGTGCTTCGCGAATTGGGGTGCGGGAAATGCCCAGCCGTTCTGCCATGTCCCGCTCATCAAGGCGCAGATCCGCGTCTGGCGCGTAGATATCCATGTTCAGGATCGCTTCGCGCAACAGCTTGAAAGTATGATCCTTCAACGTGAAACTTTCCGAAATCGGAAACAGCTTGTCGCCTATAGACACAAATATCCCCCTTGTCCGGTCCATCACTTGTTGCGCATTTTGTCGCACTTCTGTGGTATACCTTACACCCGATACATTACACGTCAATCCGAAAAAGCGGCCAAAGACACAGGAAATTCGTTGACTTTGCATTTGTGGTATACCACATACACAGTAACACGTCTCAATTTCGCCCGCTCAGTCACCTTTGAACCAAAGGAATACGTGATGAACATTCACGAATATCAGGCAAAAGAGATATTGCACGGCTTTGGTGCCCCGATTGCCGAAGGCATAGCAATTACTGCCATTGATCAGGCGGAAAACGCGATCGCCGCACTGCCCGGACCAGTCTGGGTGATCAAAAGCCAAATTCACGCGGGCGGACGCGGAAAAGGCAGGTTCAAAGAACTACGCGCCGATGCACAAGGGGGTGTCAGAGTCTCGTTTTCCAAGGCAGAAGCCCTGTCAAATGTCGGCGAGATGTTTGGTAACACACTGGTCACGAACCAAACCGGGCCCGGCGGCAAACAGGTTAACCGGCTTTACATTGAAAGCGGTGCTGACATTGACCGCGAACTCTATCTTTCAATTCTGGTGGACCGCGAGACTGGTATGACCAGCTTTGTCGCCTCTACCCAAGGCGGCATGGATATCGAGGCTGTCGCCGAGAAAACCCCTGATCTGATCCACACTTTTTCGATCAAAGCCTCGCAGGGCTGCACGGATGCCGATGCTGCGTTGGTTGCTGACAGCTTACAATTAATTGGCACGGCAAGGGCACAAGGCATAGCGTTGTTTAAGTCCCTGTATCTGGCTTTCACAAGCAAAGACATGAGCCTGCTGGAAATCAACCCGTTGGTCGTTACCAAATCCAATGAAATCTTGGTGTTGGATGCAAAAGTATCCTTCGACGAAAACGCACTGTTCCGACATCCGGACCTTATGGCTTATCGCGATGAAACCGAAGAAGACGCCAAAGAAATCGAGGCGTCCAAACATGGTTTGGCCTATATCGCCCTTGAAGGCCAAATCGGTTGCATGGTGAACGGCGCGGGCCTTGCGATGGCCACCATGGACATCATCAAGCTTTATGGGGCCGAGCCAGCCAATTTCCTTGATGTTGGCGGTGGTGCGACGACCGAAAAAGTGACGGCAGCCTTTAAAATCATCACCTCTGACCCAAACGTTAAGGGCATCCTTGTCAACATATTTGGCGGCATCATGCGCTGTGACGTCATCGCCGAGGGCGTCGTTCAGGCAGTTAAAGACGTTGGCCTAAAGGTTCCTTTGGTCGTGCGACTGGAAGGCACGAAAGTTGATGAAGGCAAAGCGATTATCCGCGAAAGCGGCCTGAACGTCATCGCTGCCGACGATCTTGATGACGCTGCGCGCAAAATTGTTGCTGCGGTGAAAGGATAAAACCATGTCGATACTTATCAACGGACACACCAAGGTTATGGTTCAGGGCCTAACCGGCAAAACTGGAACCTTTCACACGGAACAGGCGCTTGCCTATCACGCAACCAGGATGGTCGCGGGTGTGCACCCGACCAAAGGTGGGTCAAACTGGCAAGGATCAGCCGGTCAATCCCTGCCCATTTTCGCGTCGGTTGCCGAAGCAAAAGCCGCAACCGGGGCGACTGCCAGCGTAATCTATGTACCGCCTGCAGGCGCTGCTGCCGCTATTGAAGAGGCGATTGATGCCGGAATTGACCTGATCACCTGCATAACCGAGGGCGTGCCTGTTCTGGATATGGTGCGCGTAAAAGAAAAACTTGCGGCTTCTTCCAGCCGACTTATCGGCCCCAACTGCCCCGGCCTGATGACGCCTGATGAATGCAAAATCGGCATCATGCCGGGATCCATTTTCAAAAAAGGTTCGGTCGGTGTGCTGTCCAGATCGGGAACGCTGACTTACGAGGCCGTGTATCAGACAACCATGGCGGGCTTGGGCCAAACGACAGCCGTGGGAATTGGTGGCGATCCGGTCAAAGGCACCGAATTTATCGACATACTTGAATTATTTTTGGCTGATCCTGAAACCAAGTCGATCATTATGATCGGTGAAATTGGAGGCTCGGCCGAAGAATCGGCTGCTCAGTTCCTGATCGACGAAGCAAAGCGCGGCAGGTCCAAGCCTACGGTTGGTTTTATCGCTGGATTGACTGCGCCAAAAGGGCGCACCATGGGGCACGCTGGTGCGGTTATTTCCGGCGGAAAGGGCGGTGCCGAAGATAAAATCGAGGCTTTGAAGGCCGCTGGCATTCGTGTGTCGCCTTCGCCAGCCAAACTCGGCGAAACACTTATTGATTTGCTAAAGTAATTTTATTACCAAGACACGGATCGGTTAGCCAGATTGCTACCGTTCCCCTGTGGTCTGCAAGTGAGGCTTTGCCGTGGTTTATAAAATTCTTATCCTTGGGGCCTCGTACGGGTCTTTGCTGGGAACGAAGCTGCTTGGTGCCGGTCACGATGTGACACTGGTTTGCCGCGAAAAAACTGCGGCGCTGATCAACGGGCATGGCACCGAGGTGCGGATCAAACTGCGCGGCGAGGATGAACACCGCAGTTTCCTTTCGGCGTCCCTTAGTGGCAAGCTGAACGCTATGACGCCCGATCAGGTGACGCCTGAAAAGTATGATCTTGTCTGCCTTGCCATGCAGGAACCCCAGTATTCCGACCCATCCCTGAGGGATCTTCTAGCGCGGATCATCAAAACCGAGCGGCCCTGCATGTCGATCATGAACATGCCACCGCTTGCTTATCTGAAACGCATACCATCGCTTGATTGCTCGGGCCTTGTCCGCGCGTTTACCGACGCCTCGATCTGGGAAGCATTTATGCCCAGCCTGATGACCCTTTGCTCGCCTGACCCCCAAGCCTTCCGACCACCGGAAGAGGCCGCTAACGTGCTGCATGTCGGCCTGCCAACAAACTTTAAAGTCTCGCGGTTTCACAGCCCGAAACTCGACGCAATGCTGGATCATCTTGAACGCGATATCGATGCGTTTCAAGTTGACGGCAAAGACATCCCGGTAAAGCTGCGAGTGTTTGACTCGTTGTTTGTGCCCTTCGCGAAATGGAGCATGCTGGCCGCCGGCAATTACCGCTGCATCACCAATGATGGCCCGCGTTCAATCCAGGAGGCGGTTCACTCCGACATCAAAAAATCCGAGTCGATTTACAATTCAGTCCGTGACCTTGTGGTTCATCTTGGGGCCGATCCCGAAGATCTGGTGCCGTTTGCTAAATATGCAACTGCTGCCCAAAGCCTGCTGAAACCATCATCCGCAGCCCGCGCCGTTTATGCCGGAGCGGTGAACATTGAACGTGTGGATAAGTTGATCAAACTCGTCGGCGATGCGGTTGGTATGCAGAACCCTGACATCGACGAGGCAGTGGTGATCGTTGACGCAAAGCTGGCAGCAAACCGCGCCTGACCAGCTTCTATAGCCTTTTGCATTTGTCTTGAATCTGTATTCGCCCAAATTTGGGGTGAATACAGTTATTCGTTGGTCAGATTAAATGCAAAATGCTTTTAATCGACAACCTAGTGGATTGTCGTTAACGTA
>DJBQ01000188.1:3793-5354 GCA_002430125.1 Rhodobacterales bacterium UBA5972 | reverse complement strand
GGCCCGAACGGATCATCTTTTCCAACGACGCTTTTTTGTGTGGTGTTAAAAAAGTTGTATCCGGCCAGGGGCTTTACCCAGAAGCCGCCGAAAAGGTCATGAAGCTTTATAACCTGTTCCCTGACGAAAACGTCGAGTTTTGTCTGGCGTTGCGCAATCCGGCGACGTTCCTGCCTGCCTGTTTCGCCAAAACCGAAGCGCCTAGTTTCGCCGAATATCTGGCGCATATCGACCCGATGTCCTTGCGCTGGTCCGATGTTATCAGCCGGATCAAAGCGCAGCTGCCGAATGTGCCGCTCAGGGTTTGGAGCAATGAAGACACGCCGTTTATCTGGCGCGAACTGATCCATGAAATAGCCGACAGTGATACAAGTACCAAGCTTGAGGGTTTGGATGATTTCGTCAATTCAATCATGCTGCCCGAAGGGGTTGAACGAATGGCGGCTTATCTTGAAACCCGCCCGCCGGCCAATGAAACCCAAAGACGGCGGATTTTAAGCGCCTTTCTGGACAAGTTTGAAAAAGAAGACGACGAACCGGAAGTCGAAACACCCGGTTGGACCGAAGAATATCTGACCCGGTTGACCGAATTTTATGAACAGGATCTGTTTGCGATCGAACGGATGCCCGGGGTTGATTTCATCTCGCCGTAACTGACGTTGATTACATTCCCAACGCTTCTTTATAAAGCTCAAGCACGGCTTCTTCTTCCGACAAATCCTGCGGATCGCGTTTGCGCAGGCTGATGATTGTGCGCAAAACCTTGGTGTCATACCCACGGCCCTTGGCTTCGGCCATCACTTCCTTTTGCTGGTCGGCGATGTCTTTCTTCTCGGCTTCCAGACGCTCGTAGCGTTCAATAAAGGATCTGAGTTCTTCCGTTGCTACGCGGTAAGTGCCTTCGCTTACGGTATCATTCATTTTGTCGTCCTTTGTTGAAATCCAGACCCTTTCCTAGCCAAGCCGCCCGGCCCCTTCAAGACCCAGCTTGCGCTTTGACGCGGTTTTCTTTAGCTCGACCGCAAGAACGGAGGCTGGCAATGGAATTCCTTATTTATCTGGGTGTGTTTATCGCCTTATTAGGGCTGGCCGGGCTTGGCTGGTGTATATGGCTTGCGGTTTCGGCCAAGCGGGCAAACTTGCCGGATGCCGAAATGAAAGCCCGTTTGCAAAAGGTCGTCGCCCTTAATATGGCCGCGATGGGGCTGTCTGCGATGGGTCTGATGATGATTGTGATCGGGATTGCGCTTTAGGCCGGTTGCCTGTGTGAGGTGACAAACCAAACCCCGACGATCACAATTGCCGCCCCCAACATTTCAACCCATGTCAGTTTTTCGTCCAGCAACACGACTGACCCGATTATTGAGGTGACCGGCAGCAGCAGCAATACCGGCCCGACTTTTGTCACCGGATACTTGCCTAGCAGGTGATACCAAATTCCATATCCAAGGGCCGTCATAATGACCCCGAGATAAACAATGACCCCCCAACCCTGCCAGCCGGTGGCGCGGATGACTTCGATTTGGTTGTCCTCAAAATACCAGCTCAGTGCAAACAGTTG
>DJBQ01000188.1:0-3623 GCA_002430125.1 Rhodobacterales bacterium UBA5972 | reverse complement strand
TTCAGTTGCTTGATCATAATCTGCCCGAACGCCCAAACAGCGGCCCCGCTGGCAACCATGGCCACAGACGTTAAATTTTCGCGCAGATACGGCTGACCGGCGATCAGTACAACGCCCATAAACGCGAACGCCACGCCAAGCGTGCCCTTCAGACCCAGACGGTCCTTCAGCAATATCATCGCCAAAAGCGCCATAAACGGGAATTCCAGTTGCACGATAATAATCGCGGTAGACGCGTCCAGACCGTCCAGGCCGGTGAAGGTTAAGGAATACTGAATGGTCGCGCTGACCAGTGCGATCCAGAATATCGGCAGGAAATATCCAACCGGCGGGCGCACAAAGAACACCAAAATCAACGACGTCAGCCCAAAGCGCAGCGCGCTTAACAGGATAGGCGGAAATGCAAAGTGGACAAAGCCAACTTTGGCAAGTGTAAACCCCAGCCCCCAAATAATCGGAACCGAAAGCGCAAGCAAAAGATCTAGAGGTTTCAGTGTGGCACCTTTCGCGGGGCTTTTCCGTCTGGGGACAAAACAGCAGTCTTAAAGGAATGTCACGCGTATCTTGACGGTATCAGGTTTTTATTTTTTGCAGGACCGACAGCACCGTGTCACCAATCAGCCGCAGGTTCTCGTCACTTGAAAACCGATGATCAGCGCCCTTGACCAGCGTTAGCCGAATATCCGGCCCCTGCGCATGATCCAGCAACCGCACCGCAACAGACTGGTCAACGTCCTGATCCATCGTGCCTTGCAATAAGCGCACAGGAAACGGCAACCCCAAATCTGATCGCAAAACCAGATTACGGCGTCCGTCTTCGATCAGGTTCTGGGTTATCACATATGGCCCGTCATCATATCCCGAGGACAACTCGATCCGGCCCTTTGCCTGAAGCTCGGCCCTTTGATCAGGCGTAAAACCTTCCCACATGCTGTCTTCGGTAAAATCAGGTGCGGCAGCGATCCCGACCAGCCCTGCGATTTTATCTGGCAAAGCGCGCGCCACCAGCAAGGAAATCCATCCCCCCATCGACGAGCCAACCAGAACCACCTTGCCGGTCGTCAACGCACCTATCGCAGCCTTTGCATCCTCGGCCCAGTCGCCAATCGACCCGTCGGTGAAGGCACCCGACGATTTGCCGTGGCCGGAATAGTCAAACCGCAAAAACCCCTGCCCCGCCTGTTTGGCCCAAGCCTCAAGAAACAGCGCCTTGGTACCGTCCATGTCAGATTTGAAGCCACCCAGAAACACAACCGTCGGCCCCTGCCCTTCGGTTTTGTGATAGGCGATCCGCCGACCTGTTAGCGTTGTCAGAAACTGGGTATCGGTCATGGCTATCCTGCATGTGTTTCGACCAATATGCCGCCCCACCCGCGCACTGGCAACGCTTGACTTCCCTCTCTCTAATGGCAATATCGCCCTATACCGCAACCGGGCGTTTCGTAGGCGCCAAAATGACGAGGAGCGCGCCGAAATGGCCGACATTACCCTTTCCCTTCCTGATGGCAATCAACGCAGCTATCCTGCTGGCATCACCGGCATGGCGGTGGCCGAGGATATCTCGAAATCTCTGGCAAAATCAGCGATCTCCTGCACCGTTAACGGGCGGCATTCCGACCTCAGCCAACCGATAACCGAGGACAGCCAATTCGCCATTCACACGATGAAAGACGACGCGAAGGCGCTGGAACTGATCCGCCATGACGCCGCCCACATCATGGCGCGCGCGGTGCAGGAACTTTGGCCTGACGTGCGCGTCACCATCGGCCCGGTGATCGAAAACGGCTGGTATTATGATTTTGACCGGGCTGAACCTTTCTCGACCGACGATCTGGGCGCGATTGAAAAGAAAATGCGCGAGATTATCAACAAGCGTGATCCTGTCACCACCGAAATCTGGGACCGTGACCGCGCGCTGAAGTTTTACGAAGCAAGCAACGAACCTTATAAGGTCGAACTGATCGGCATGATCCCCGAAGGTCAGCCGATCCGGATGTATTGGCATGGCCATTGGCAAGACCTGTGTCGTGGGCCTCATCTTGTCCATACTGGCCAAGTGCCGGGCGATGCGTTCAAACTGATGAAAGTTGCCGGCGCTTACTGGCGCGGCAATTCCGACAACAAGATGCTGCAACGCATTTACGGTGTCGCTTTCAAGAACAAAGACGACCTCAAGGCGCATCTTTTGATGCTGGAAGAAGCCGAGAAACGCGACCACCGCAAGTTGGGCCGCGAGATGGACCTGTTCCATATGCAGGAAGAGGCCCCCGGGCAGGTCTTTTGGCATCCCAACGGCTGGCGTATCTATGTGGCCTTGCAGGATTACATGCGCCGCCGCCAGATCGCCGGTGGCTATGTCGAGGTGAACACCCCGCAAGTCGTTGACCGCAAACTGTGGGAGGCGTCTGGCCACTGGGAAAAGTATCAGGAAAACATGTTCATCGTTGAAGTTGACGAAGAACACGCCCGCGAAAAATCGGTGAATGCGCTCAAGCCAATGAACTGCCCCTGTCACGTGCAGATATTCAATCAGGGGTTAAAATCTTACCGCGACCTGCCGCTGCGGATGGCCGAATTTGGCGCGTGCAACCGCTATGAACCTTCGGGCGCTTTGCACGGGATCATGCGGGTGCGCGGGTTTACGCAGGATGACGGTCATATTTTCTGCCGCGAAGACCAGATCGAAAGCGAGACCAAAATCTATATCGAGTTCCTGTCGCGGGTTTATCGCGATCTTGGGTTCGAGCAATTCAAAGTCAAATTCTCGGACCGACCGGAAACCCGTGCCGGATCCGACGCGGTCTGGGACAAGGCCGAGGCAGCGTTGTTAACCGCAACCCGCGCGGCGGGCATTGAACCTGAAATGAACCCCGGCGAAGGTGCGTTTTACGGCCCCAAGCTGGAATTTGTGCTGACCGACGCAATTGGCCGCGACTGGCAATGCGGCACGCATCAGGTCGATTTTGTGCTGCCGGAACGGCTTGACGCCAACTATATCGGTCAGGATGGTGCCAAGCATCGCCCGGTCATGCTGCACCGCGCAACGTTAGGCTCGTTCGAGAGGTTCATCGGCATCCTGATCGAAAGCCACGCTGGCAAACTGCCTTTCTGGCTGGCACCGCGTCAGGTGGTTGTCGCGTCCATTGTGTCGGATGCTGACGACTATGTGCTTGAGGTGACCAAAGCCCTGCAAGCGGCGGGCATCTGCGCCGAAGCCGATATTCGCAACGAAAAGATCAACTACAAGGTCCGCGAACACTCGGTTGGCAAAGTTCCGGTGATTTTGGCGATCGGAAAGCAGGAAGTGGCGGATCGCACCGTGTCGGTTCGCCGGTTAGGGGATAAACACAGTAACGTGAAATCACTTGCCGAGATGATCACGGAAATGCGCGCCCTTGCAACGCCGCCCGATCTGATCCCTTCTGATTGAAACATTACGGCGCCCTGAAACCTGTAAATTGAAACAGAGCGCCGTAAAAACCTTTCATTTCCTTAAAATTTGCTCACAAAATCTGACAGATGGTAACGGCGTGGTGATGCACGTCCTTGTGAGTGGTTCGAGCGCGGTTACGTTCGTAGGTATGTTCTGTCGCAACTTGGCGGCCCGATTAACAGAACCGAAG
>DJBQ01000114.1:16888-30046 GCA_002430125.1 Rhodobacterales bacterium UBA5972 | reverse complement strand
GAAAAAACTGCTAAAAGTATGTACTCAACAATTTGAAACCAAAATTCGTCAAAACCCTGCAATGTCGCTTCGGTTTCGGCAACCCCTGACAAAACCGAAACCCATATCAGACCGATGGCGATTTTGTTCGTCAGCGAAACCCCACCAGCCGGATGCATTTCCGGGTCAAGAGCCTCCGAAAGCGTCCTTTTTAACCCGGTTAATCGCCCCAAAGCCGCGGCCTCAGCCGTTCACATCGACAACAACCCGCCCTTTGACTTGACCTTTCAGGATATCGGCCCCCAAGCGCGGCAGGTCCGATAAGGTCGCGGTCTGGATCATCGCCTCAAGCTTGTCCATCGGCAGATCTTGCGCGATCCTCGCCCAGGCCCGCAAGCGATTGTCATAAGGTTGCATCACACTGTCGATGCCTAAAAGATTGACGCCGCGCAGCAGGAACGGGATCACGGTTGCGGGCAGACCTGCCCCACCTGCCAACCCGACAGAAGCCGCAGAGGCCCCGTATTTCAATTGCCCCAGCACCCGTGCCAGCATCGCCCCACCAACGGCATCCACACAACCGGTCCAGGTCTCGGCTTCCATCGGTCGTTTGACCGTTTCGTTGATCTCTTCGCGGGCCACGATCCGGGTTGCGCCAAGCGATTTCAGATAGTCAGCGGTTTCAGGCCGCCCAGTCACCGCCGCAACCTCGTGCCCGAGATTGGCGAGAATGGCCGTGGCCACAGACCCGACTCCACCGGCGGCACCAGTTACCAGAACCGGC
Organism: Rhodobacterales bacterium UBA5972; assembly: GCA_002430125.1. Classification (GTDB taxonomy): domain Bacteria; phylum Pseudomonadota; class Alphaproteobacteria; order Rhodobacterales; family Rhodobacteraceae; genus UBA5972. Next base: position 29,283 of record DJBQ01000114.1, on the reverse strand, counting down.
CCGTGGCCCGGTTTCAGCCCGTGATCTTCCAGAGCCATAACCGCCAACATCGCGGTCAACCCGGCAGTCCCGACCGCCATCGCCTGACGTGTCGTCAGACCATCTGGCAGCGGCACCAGCCAATCGGCCCGTACATTGGCTTTTTGTGAATATCCGCCCCAGTGCGCTTCGCCAACCCGCCAGCCGGTCAGAACCACTTTGTCGCCGGGCTTGTAGCGCGCGTCACTTGACGCTTCGACCGTACCGGCAAAATCAATCCCCGGAATATGCGGATAACTGCGCACCAAACCGCCGCCGGGGCCGATGCACAATCCATCTTTGTAGTTCACGGTCGAATACTCGACCGCCACGGTCACCTCGGATTGCGGCATGTCAGCCTGAGTTATCGCTTTGACGGCAGCATGGGTCTTGCCGTCTTCGTCCTTGTCTACGATCAGCGCGTTAAAGGTCATGATATTCTCCTATATCCAAAAATGTTCTTGAACGGTCGCTTGACGCATCCCGTCCTGGGTTTCAACCTCAAGGGCAGTACCCGCATCCCAATGGCTGGCGGCGATCATACCAATGGCAATATTGGTGTCAAAATCGGGCGAATACGCCGCCGAGGTAACCTGCCCTACCTGACGGCCACCAGCAAGTACCGGCCAGGGCCGGTCACAGCTCGGCACGGTGCCATTGATCGAAACCGGACGGATCATTTGCTTGGGGCCGGTTTTCAATTCCTCGGCCAAGGCACGCCAGCCAAAGCAACTGGTCAGTTTCTGCGGGCTCACATATTTTGCCAGACCACATTCCAGCGGCGAGTTTTCGCGGGTCATGTCGTTGCCATAAGATAACAGGCCAGCTTCGACCCTTTCGATCAGGTTCGGGCAACCCGCGCGGACATTCATATCTGCACCACCGTCAAACAACGCCTGCCACAACGGCATCCCGTTTTCTTCGCCTTCAACATAGATTTCAAAGCCGCCCTGCTTGGAATACCCTGATCGGGCAATCAGAAAACTGTGATCTTGAAACGCAAAGCGACCGACCCCAAAAAACCGCAGATCGCGAATGGTTTCCCCAAACAGCCGCGCCATCAGATCGTCCGCACGTGGTCCCTGCACGCCAAGAGGCGAGACATCAGGTTCGGTCACGTTGACATCAAAACCCTTGCAGGCCGCCACCGCACTGATCCACAGCAGCAGATCACTGTCTGCGATTGAAATCCAATAGGTGTCCGGTCCTACCTGCAGCAAAACCGGGTCGTTCAGCAAGCCGCCGTTCTGGTCGGTCACTGGAATATACATGCAGCGGTCAGGGCGCATCGCCGCAAGATCGCGCGGTGTCAAAAGGTCAACCAGCCGCCGGGCATCAGGCCCTTTGATCTGCACTTGCCTCTCGCATGCCACATCCCATATCTGCACATATTTCTTCAGGTGATGATAGTCCTCGACCAACCCACGAAACTGCGACGCCAGCAGCATGTGATTGTAGACAGTATAGCCGGCAACCCCGGCCGCCTCGACGCCTTGGGTGAAAGGTGTCCTGCGAACGCGCCGCGAAGGGGTAATTACCGCCATCCGTCCCAGCCCTTTGTTAAAGAGTTGATCATAGTCTTAAAACCGCTCAGCTGTTGCGTTTGACCCTATTTCGGACCGCTCCAGCTGATTTTGCAAACTTCGCCGGATTTGCCGTCGAAATCCCAGACCCGACCGTAATCGCGAACCCGCGAGCGCGTGCCTTTGGCCACGGTCACATCCGGCCCCATCCAGTAGCGGGTGTTTTTGACTTCAACCGGCGTTTGGCGATCTGCCCCCAGTTCCATCATGATCTCGCCCTGAATTTTCTTGCCGACAGTGATCGACCGGCGGAAACCATCACGTTCAATAACAACCGGCGCGCGTTCCGCGCCGATAATCGTGCTGACCAGTTTGGTGAACAAACCAGTTGTGCCGCCCGCCTCGCCTGATAGGATTTTCAGCAGGCCGTTATAGGCTTTTTGTGTGGACTTCTCGTCGATATAGACCGCCACGCGCCAGTCGCCTTCGGCCATGCGGCCGGGGATTTCGACCATCAGGCCGACGCTGATACCAGCCAGACTTTCGCCCTCAAAATGCCCATCATCAATCGCGATTGCCATCCAGGCGTGGCAATGGCCCTCGGTCGGTTTGTGCTTGCCCAGCGAGACAACGCAGGGGCAAAACAACTGGCAGGAGCAGTTCAGAAACAACTCGCCCTCGATCGCCCAATTGGTCGGCATCTCGCGGCGACGGCGTGGATCCATCCGCTGATCAATTTCGCGCAAAACCTGCAATCTGTCTGCTTTTTTACGGGGGGTTTTCTCGACCATAACTTGTCCTTTCAGTTCAACTTGTTCCAAGGGCCACAAAGCCCGTTATGAGTGCCGCCGCGATCAACGCAAACCCAAGCGGTTTGGTAATGACGCGGCCAATTTCCGGTAGTTTTTCCAGTGCCATCAAAACCGTGGCGATGCCCATCCAGATCAGGTTCATCACGCCGCCGACAAATCCCAACGCCATCAGCGCCCAACAGCAGCCGAGGCATACCAAACCAAGCCGCGCCCCCATAAGAAACGCGCCTTTGGCACCGGACTGCCAGTACTGCATGAAGAAACTCAAAGGTTCACGGCATTGCGTCAGGCAGGCCGATTTTAGCGGGCTGAATTGGTAAAGGCCTGCACCAGCAAGTAACGTGGAGGTCAGCCAAAGCGAGCGGCTCGCCCCACCCTCGCCCAGCAAATCCGCTTGGGCTAATACCAGTTGCGCTCCCGCCGCAAGCGCTGAAAAACCGATCCATATCAGAAGGTAAGCAACCAAAAGGCTGTTGAACGTCCGCACCGCATCCGCGTCGCGTTTTGTCAGGTCGTGATAGGTTTTCAAAGTTGGCGCAAACGTCGGGGCCATCATCGCCGCAGACATTAACGCCCACATCAAAAACACCGTTCCGTAACCCGATTGCGCGGTTGAAGGCGCGCATAGAGTGGCCCAGAAATCCGCCCCGTAAAGCCGAGCAAACTCCAGCTCAGTCGCACTTGGCTGCATGGCAAACAGCGCGGTCCATGCCACCAGAATCAGGCCGAAGAAACCCAACCACGGCGCTGCGCTGCCGTATCGCATAACTAGGTTTCTAAGCGGGAACATTGTGGTCTTTACCGAATAAGGCGTTTGACCTTAATCAAACCCTTGTTAAGATAAATGTCAAACATTTAATTGTAAGACAATTGAAATGCTTACGACTGAAGGGCGGCGATCAAGTGGATACCAACCTAAAAGCCAAGGGGGAACTGTCGACGCAGATCGCCACGGCAATCCGCGATTCGATCATCTCGGGCGCTCTGCCTGTGGACGAACGCCTGCCGTCCGAGGCGGAATTATGCGAGAAATTCAGGGTGTCGCGCCCGACAGTGCGTGAGGCCTTAAAACGGCTGGCGGCGCAGAACCTGATCCGTACCTTGCGCGGCGCAACCGGTGGTGCCTTTGTGAACCGCCTCAGTTTTGAAGAGGCGTATCGCCAGCAGATCACCACCTCGACCTTGTTGCTTTCAATGAACGAAGTCAGCTTTGAAACCGCCTGCGAAGCGCGATACGCACTGGAACGCGCCTGTGTTGCCCTGTCCGCCGAACGCCGCGATGCGGATCATCTGGCAACCATGCGCGCGGAAATCCACCGGCAATCCCAGCCGGGCCTGTCTGACGAACGGTTTTGCGATAGCGACGTCGCGTTTCACCGCGCCTTGGTTGACGGTGCCGGAAATCCGGTTCTGTCCTATCAGTTGGCCGGTGCAGTCGAAGCCATGCAACCCCTGATGAACATGATCACCTTTACCGCCCGCGACCGGGCACAGATCATCAAAATGCATACAACAATTGCCGATGCAATTGAAGCCCGCGACCCAGCTGTCGCCGACGCATCACTGGTCGACCTGTCGGCCTATACAATCCAGTTGGCGCATGACGTTTCAGCAAGCCGGCGAAACAAACCAGAGGCTTCGGTTTAGGCGATCAGGCTTTCTTGGCAGGAAGCGCCAGTTTCAGCGCCAGCAACAGCCAGGGCAGACCGTGCATTGCCAGATCAAACATATCGACCGGTTTTGACAAACCACCCACGGCCAACATTTTCAGCTTTTCCCACACGTGTGGTTCCGGCGTGAAGGGGGCCAAACCAAGGGTCAGGCAGATCAGGACCAGCGTAAATATTGGAATTTTGTCAAACAGATTGCGCATTTCAGACTCCGGTGTTTGTGTCGGATATGGCGGCAGTTACTGCCCGCCACCATCCGACAAAACAGCGCGGTTTTACATGTGGATCACACGACCATACGCATCCAGCACGCTTTCATGCATCATTTCACTTAAGGTCGGGTGCGGGAACACGGTGTTCATCAGGTCCACTTCGGTGGTTTCCAAGGCCCGCCCGATCACATAGCCCTGGATCAGTTCGGTGACTTCGGCACCCACCATATGTGCACCCAGCAATTCGCCGGTTTTTGCATCAAATATGGTCTTAATCATACCTTCGTGTTCGCCCAAAGCGATGGCTTTGCCATTGCCGATAAACGGAAAACGCCCGACTTTGATGTCATAGCCAAGGTCTTTGGCGCGGGCTTCGGTATAGCCGACGCTGGCGATCTGCGGGTGGCAATAGGTGCAACCGGCAATCGCCTCGGGGCGCACCGGATGCGGGTGTAATCCGGCCACAAGCTCGGCCACGCAAACCCCTTCATGGCTGGCTTTGTGAGCAAGCCAAGGGGCGCCCGCGATATCGCCAATCGCAAAGATGCCTTCCACACCGGTGCGACAAAACTCGTCTACCACGATATGCGTGCGATCCACTTTGACGCCGATCTTTTCCAGCCCCAGACCTTCGGTATTGCCGATAATGCCAACCGCTGAAATCACCGTGTCGAATTCATGGGTCTCAACCTTGCCGGCATGTTCGATATGCGCGATCACCGAACCTTTGCCACGGTCAAGCTTGGTAACAGTCGATTTTTCGCGAATTTTCATCCCCTGCTTTTCAAACTGCTTTTTCGCGAACTTTGAAATTTCGGCGTCTTCGACCGGCAGAACCCGATCCATCACCTCGACCACCGTGGTGTCAGCCCCCAGTGTGTTGAAGAAACTGGCGAATTCTATGCCGATCGCACCCGAGCCGATTACCAACAGTTTTTTCGGCATCCGCTTGGGATCAAGTGCGTGTTTATAGGTCCAGACCAGATCACCTTCGGCCTCCAGCCCCGGCAGTTCGCGCGCCCGCGCGCCGGTGGCAATCACGATGGCTTTGGCGGTCAGTTCCTCGACGACCTTAGCAGTTTTCACGCTCACAGTGGATTTGTCTTTGAAGCTGGCGGTGCCCATCACGACGGTAACTTTGTTCTTTTTCATCAAATGGCCAATGCCACCGGATAACTGAGCCGCGACGCCGCGTGACCGTTTGACCACGGCTGCCAGATCAAAGCCGATTTTGTCCGCCGTTAGCCCGAAATCACTGGCGCGGCTCATCAGGTGAAAAACTTCGGCTGACCGCAGCAAGGCTTTGGTTGGTATGCAGCCCCAATTCAGGCAGATACCGCCCAGATGTTCGCGTTCGACAATGGCAACCCTTTTGCCCAATTGGGCGGCGCGAATGGCCGCCACATAGCCGCCGGGACCGGCACCAATTACGATCATATCAAATGTTTGCGCCGCCATGCAGTCCTCCGGGGGTAAATTTAGTTCGATATTAAACTATATTTGATCCTGGGGCAATTGTCCGGCAGTCACGCAACGATCTTGCGCAAACTCGTCCAGAATGACACGGATACACCCAAAATCAAGTCAGCCACGCAAAGTACGAGATGATTTAATAGCGACAGCCTGCAATCCGCAGTCGAATCAGGCCGCCTGAACCTTGCGCATCGTCTCGCCATAGCCGCCATTGTTGAGGTAGGCCAGTTCAAGTACGGTTGGTGTTCGGTGCAGTGCTTCGTTGCGATAGGGGAACCGGCCGAACTGACGGATCACCTCGCGGTGAACTCGTGCATGTATCAGATTGCCAGCACCGGTTTCCGGCAATCGCGTGGCCATCAAGCGCACGCAACGTTCCTGAACACTCAGGCTTTCGGAATGCATCATCGGCATATAAAAGAATTGTCGTTGCGGTTCGGGTACGCGCATATCATAGCCAAGTTCGATGGTTTTGTTCGAAATGCACAAGGCCTTGCGGTCTGTGCTGAACGCGCGTTCGCTGCCGCGGAACATATTTCTGGGGAATTGGTCCAGAACAATAATCAGCGCCAATGCGCCTTCTGAATTGCGGGCCCAGTCATTGCATTCACCAGCACTTGCCTTTTCCCAAGTTTCGCTAAAGCGTTCCTGGATGGTTGCGTCCAGCTGTTCGGAACTGTTGTACCACCCCACGACGCCCACATCGTTAAGCCAAAACTCGAGAATTTCCGTTGGGTTAGTCACTCTGCCCTCCGTGACTTGACACATTACTGCGATAACTAGTGCGCAAGACTTTGTCTTTTTCAAGGCGTATCTTAACACAAGGTTAATAGTGAGGAGACTGTTGCGCTTTGCCCGCATTGTCAATGTCATGCGCGGCACTTTGTGCCACTTCTATCGCAACTGGGCTTGAACTGGGTGACATTGCCGCAAAACTGGAAGATTCGCTGCTTGGTGGGGCAGCGCGACGGGTCATCCGATAGGTCGCATAGATGGCTGCGACCCCCAACATGACCGCAAGAAATCCGAAGAAACTGTATGGACCCCAGCGATCCATCATCCAGCCCAGTATGACAGGGCCAAGAATCGCTCCAATGCCATTCACAAATATCAATCCACCCGAAGCAGCGGCCATATCCTCGACCTCAAGAAAGTCGTTGGTATAGGCGATATAAAGCGAATAAAGCGGGTTTGAAATGCCGCCGACGACAAAAGCCAGCGTCAGAAGCCAATAAAACCCCCCCTCAAACACCAGACCGGCCAACATCATCAGCGCGCCGATCAGGTTCAAAGCCATGATCAAGGTACGCCGGTCCATGCGATCGGACACCCAGCCAATCGGATATTGCAGTAACATACCACCCGTATAAATCGTGGCGATAAAGATCGAAATATCGCGCAGGCTCAGATCAATCTGCGCTCCGAAAATTGCCGACATGCCAAACAGCGCCGAAAAAACCGATCCCAGCAGGAAGGCGCCTACAAACCCTAAAGGCGACGTTTGGAACAACGTGCGCAAGGTCATCGGTTTGGTTGTGTGGAAAACAGGGGCCGGATTAGCCGAGAGCAGAATTGGCGCAAACGAGACCGAAACCAGCACAGAAGATATCACGAACAGGTTATAACCCAAAGGATCGGCCACGTTCAGAAGACCCTGCGCCGTTACAATCCCGATCATTTGCACGATCAGATAAATCGACATGGTCTTGCCGCGGTTTTCATTGGTGGCCGTGTCGTTCAGCCAGCTTTCTGCGACCACATAAACGCCGGAAAAGCAAAACCCGATCATAACCCGCATCAATGCCCAGGCGATGACGTCCGGCAGAGCAGCGTAAAGGATCAGGATCGCCGAAATAAAGGACCCCAAAGCAGCAAAAACCCGCACATGCCCAACCCGGCGGATCAGATGCGGCGCCATGCGCGACCCGCCCAAAAAGCCGACAAAATAGGCGGACATCACGATTGACATTGACGTGGTACTGAACCCTTCGGCATTACCGCGCACCCCAAGCAAAGTGCCCTGCAGGCCGTTCCCCAACATCAAAAACAACATTCCCAGCAAAAGCGGCCAGGAATTTCGCAGAACACCAATCATAACCTGTCCCTTGCTTTGCAAATTGCCATTTTGTCCGAACTATCCGCAAAAGCGGCAATTGCACTTGTTCTACAGCGACTGATCACCGTTGGTTTGTTCACCCGGCAACAAAAGTGAACTATCGCCATAGGAGAAAAACCGATATCCATGGTGGATCGCATGCTGATAAATTTTGCGTATTCGTGCCTGCCCCATAAGGGCCGAAACCAGCATCAACAAGGTCGATTTTGGCAAATGGAAATTTGTCATCAACCCGTCGGTTATGCGAAACTGATAGCCCGGCGTGATGAAGATTGACGTGTCGCCTTGAAAGGGCCGGATCACGCCATCACTGCCAGTCGCTGACTCGATCAACCGCAGCGCCGTGGTGCCAACCGCAATAATCCGCCCACCTGCTGCGCGTGTTAGGTTGATCTGATCAGCGGCATCTTTCGTCACCTCGCCCCATTCCGCATGCATCTTATGGTCGGACACATCGTCAACCTTAACCGGCAGGAATGTTCCCGCGCCGACATGCAAAGTAACTTTGGTGGTTTCGACCCCGCGTTCAGCAAGCCGGCCCAATAACCCGGCATCAAAATGCAACGAGGCCGTCGGCGCCGCCACAGCGCCACGCTGTTCAGCGAAAACCGTCTGGTAATCTTGGTGATCCTGCCTATCCACTGGCCGCAACGCAGCGATGTAAGGTGGCAAAGGCATCATTCCAGCCGCCTCAAGTGCGGTATCAAATTTTGCCCCCGTAAGGTTGAACCTTAACACCACTTCACCGTCAGGCTTGCCCATAACCTCGGCCTTCAGTGTCGGGCTGAAGGTAACTGTTTCGCCCACCTTCAATCGTTTACCGGGTTTCGCCAAGGCGCGCCAATCGCCGGTTTGGGTGGGGGCCAGCAAAGTCACTTCGACATTTGCATGCGTTTCACCCTGATCGCTGATGCGCATCCGTTGACCAAACAGTCGCGCCGGGATGACCTTGGTATTATTCAGGATCAACCGGTCACCCGGCCTGAGGATATCCGGCAAATCGGCGACCTGCCTGTCATGATCACCGTGCGCGTCTGCCAACAGCAACCGACCCGCCCCACGAGGATGGGCCGGTCGGGTGGCGATCAGCGTGTCAGGCAGATCGAAATCAAATTCCGACAGCTTCACTGCGATACTTCCGGCAGCGGTTGCTTGAAAATCTCGCGGAAAAGGCCCGGTGTCAGGATCGAAAGAGGATTTACCGAAACTCTCGGGTCATCCGCCGCCCCTTTCAAAGTATAATTAAAGCCAAACAAGCCTTCGCCTTTTTGCTTGCCAAACAAGCCACCAAAAATCTTGGTCTGCTCCAGTAAGCCATTCAACATGTAAATTGGAGTGACAACGCCGCGCATATCCATCGTGGCGCCGGAAAAATTGTAAGCGCCCTGCATCGTGATACCCAGGGACGCGCCGACTGCACTTGATTCCGTCAAGAAAACGCCCTTCGAGCTTAATTTGAATCGTGCATCGACACTGTTGAAGGCAATTCCCACGCCGCCGAGTTGTTCGAGCAATCCCACCACACTAATTGCCGATAACAGCTCGGCCAGTGCCGAGGCATTGCGTACTCTGATCCGTTTGGCGTTCATTTGCCCCAGATACTCGCCCGCGACAGCCGTTGGCGCAAGGATCAAACTAAAATCGCCGCCAACAGCGGATTGAAACAGCCCCGAAGACCGGAAAACAGCACCGGCGTCACTGGATGTGAACCGAACTGCTGTGCCTGCCGCCTGCGAGGCCATGACGCCCTTAACCTCTGCCCCACCGTTAACCTGTGCTGTGAACGTGCCGCTAAGCCCGTCCAACGTGTCAAGCTCGCCCCTTACATTGTGCAGCGCGATTACGTCGCTTAAAATGACTTTCGCCAGATCAAGGTGGATTTTGTTGTCCACCCCCTTGGTGCCGGTATTGCCAAAACTACTGCGCCGAAGGTCAAGCTCGCCACTCGTAAGAGTAAAGTCGGTGCCACCATTTGCACCGGTGCGGATTTCAACGCCGGTTTTCAGCCAACCACCAATGTCCGCCTGCGTCAGCCGAAGAACACTCAAGCTGCCATCCTTGTTCATTTCGGCACTGCCGACGATCTCCATTCCTTTGGTTTTAAGCGATATTTTGTCGATCGCCAGAGGCACATCAAATCGCCCCGTCACTTCCAACCGGGCTGTTACGTTCTTCGGTTTGACAAATCCCAACGCATCAAGCCGCAACCCAACGCGGTTAAGGTCTGATATCAGTCGAAACTCGGGGGCTTTTCCAGGGGCCATATCAATGGTCATAACGCCCGACCCAACACCGCTGACCGATCCTTCGGGCAAGACGATTCCAAATTCCTTCAAAAAGGCCTGCGAGATTTCAACCTGCCCTTCGATGCGGTTAATACCCTTATATTCTGGTCCGAATTTTTGCTGCCAACTGCCAGTGATCGGCAACTGCCCCAACCGTGCATCACCGGAAATGGTCAACCCGGCATCATCCACAAACACCGACATTTCACGAGCAGTCATAACCTTGTCTTTGACGATTTTATCAGACGAAAGATCACTCAGTTGACCGTTCAAGGTAAAAGTAACCTGATCGAAAGTCAGGTCTTTTGCCAAAGGAAGCCCGATCGTGCCCTCAACTTTGGCTTTGCCGTTCGCGATATTCGGCAAGCGACCCGCCTTAGCCAAAAATTCAAATGGCGGTAAATCCAACAGCGACAAAACTGCCGTAACAGAACTTTCAGTTTTCAAACGAACCTCGGCGGGGGCTTCCGGAATGGTCACATCAGGGATTGTGAATGACGTGCCTGCAATATTTATCGCCCCACCAACCGGCGCTTCTACGGTTCCCTCACGCACCACGATGTCAAGTTGCCGTCCGGTTAACGTGCCATATCCGTATCCGTTTTGTATCGGCGGCAACGACGCCATGAAACGTACGTCAGTGTCTTCAATATCAAATCCCAACGAGAACCGTGGTTCTTCGCCGGTTTTCGCACGCATCGCACCGACGACATTCAAAAAACTGCCCGCAATGATATTTTCTTCGATCCAGTTGCGGGTCAGCTTACGAAACTCTACTGGCCAGAACTGCAGCGCCTGTTGCCACGACACCCGGTTTACCGTCATATCAAGGGCCGAGGTCCAGCCGTGTTCGTCAGCCGCAATATTGCCGTGCATCACAAACCTTGTATCACCATCAACCAGCACCATTTGACCAATATCGACCTTTAACGGGTTCAACATCACCCGCATATCGACCGCCCCGAGATCGATATTCAGCGGTGTTTCAAAGAACCCGTCGGGGTTTACCACCACTTTCGTAAAGTTAAGCTGTCCAATCACCGCCCCAATTGTGCGGTCGATCCGGTCACTTAGATACGCATGCCCCTCGGCTTCGATCCGCGCCGCTTCGGTGTCGATGGAAATCTGGTTAAACGTCAGCTTTTCGAGATCTTTTTCGTATGTCAGATAGGCCTTGGCGCTGATAAATTTTACTGGCCTAGTATCTTCAGCCGCAAACAATTGCCCGGCCCCAATATTAAGAACACCAAACAAATCGCCGAATGACCCATCCGGCTGAACACTTAACGACACCGATCCATCAATCGGAGCATCAAGCAGGCGCAGCCAATCAAGGGCCGCCACCTGATCGGCAACGTCTTTGGCCCTCACGCCCTTAAACCGCGTGGAAAAGTCCACAGCCTGCTGACCTTTGTTCTTGCTGAAGGTGAACGTCGCGCCGGCGACTGGTTCATCGGCGTTTTGCAATTCAAAGGTAACGTTGGCAGACAGGGCAGATTCGTTATTCTCAAACGTCATAACACCTTGGCGGAACTGCCAGTTGCGCTTTGACAAAGCATCGTCAAGGCGCACGTAAATATCATCTGCCTGGATCTTTTGAAGCTTTTGTAAAAACGGCTTTCCAAGGAAGTTTTCGAATTTGGCGACGATATCGGGGACCGTCACGCGCTGTTCAAATGTGGTCACATCCTGCGTCAGACCGGTGATTGAGCCAGCATCACCGATACTGATGTCAAACCGGCCTTCATCGTCGCGCAACAAGCGTAAACTGGCCGCGTGGATTTCCAAACGGGTCGGGCGAATTCGCCCCATCAAAAATTCCCAGCCGTCAACCCGCCCCTGAACTTTGGGTAAGATCGCCCGTAATTTTTTATCACCGTCCAAAATACGAACGCTGCTGAACGCCAAAGACGGACTTAAACTGCCGGGCGCCAGCTTTAAATCGATCGACCCAATTTTTATCTGCATCGGCTCAATAGCCGCATTCAACCGTTGCTCGACCTGGGTGTTGACCCAAACAGGTGCGGATATCCCAGATCGAACTGCCAAAACCGCCGGAATGGCCAGCAAAACCGCAAGAAACAGGAAAATCCAAATAACCCATTTGATTCTGCGAAATTTTTTGGGTTTTTTATGTGTGGTTTCGGTCATCACAATGGGTTTTCGCCGGGACCTTTTTCGGGGTCGCTTGGGGGTGCAGGTCCTGTCCGCCCTTGCCTAGGGTTCATTGATGATTTCCGGCACAATAGCAACAACACTGTATCAAATCCCCTAAAACGCATCATT
>DJBQ01000114.1:0-16776 GCA_002430125.1 Rhodobacterales bacterium UBA5972 | reverse complement strand
TAAAACGCATCATTGGTTCGCCTTGTGTAAGCCATTTCACGCCAATGAATCAGGTAAAATCACTGTGAAATGCCGTTGAAGCTTCTTTTTGCTGGCGGATATTCCCATGGTTCGAAGAACTATCCATATCGGTCAACATATCAAATGTTTTGACGCCCAAACCAGAAACCGCCAAGAATACGATGGCCAACACAAGGTTTAGCGAGAAATCTCTGAAGAACCACAACACCTTATGTGACGATTTTGAGCGCGCAGCGTGCTGGAAACGGCAAAAATCCGCCCAAGCGACCGTTTGCGCCTCACTGCTGCCCAACATCACCTGAAAACAGTTGAATAAGTGTCTCGAGTTTATTAAGAAATTTTTACGGCCACTTAAATGTGACCCGGACGTCCGGGCGCGAATTTGACGAAGACTCCGGAGTACGTACCCTTGAAGGCTCGGTTAACGCGCAATTTCCATTTGATACTGAACAAGCATCTGCCCGAGCAGCGGCTTTATCTTCGCACCGACAGTTCGACCCGTTTTTTACGTTTGACGCCCGGGGTTCAGGCCACCGTTATCGCTGTTTCAGCCGTCTTCTTTGTCTGGACCATTTTGGTTTCGTCGATGTTTCTGGTCGATACGTTTGCACCCAGCAGCGACGCCGCTGTTGTGCGCATTCAGCAACTGGATTTTGAGACGCGCCTGACGCGTCTGTCATCAGAACGCGATAAACGCGCACTTGAGACGCAAAAAGCTCAGGAACGATTTTATGTGGCGCTTGATCAAATTTCCAGCCAACAATCTGCCCTGTTAAGATCAGAAGACCGCCGTCGCGAAGTTGAAACCGGATTGGAAGTGGTGCAACGCGCCCTGCGTAAAACCGTTAAAGAACGCGATCGTGCGGAAATCCATGCCGACACATTATTGGCAGAACTGCAATCCGTCACTGGCAATGTTTCTACCGTGTCGAGTGCCGCCGAAGAAAACGGCGTAACGCTTGATTTCCTGAACAGCGCTTTGGAAACCACAGTTCGCGAGCGCGACGACATGGCGCAAGCGCAATTGGCAATGCTGGACAAGGTCAACGACCTGAAACACGACGCCAAACTGACCACAGAACGTAATCAAAGAATATTCTCGCGGCTGGAAGAAGCGGTCACCGTTTCGATCTCGCCGCTTGAAAAAATGTTCGAAAATATCGGCCTTTCAACCGACAAATTGCTTGAGGATGTGAAATCCGGTTACTCGGGTACAGGCGGGCCCCTGACCCCGTTGGCAATCTCGACCCGGGGCAAATCAGAAGATGCCACGTCCATAGCCGCCAATAATCTGCTTGAAAAAATGGACAAAGTGAATTTGTTGCGGATCGCCGCCGAGCGGACACCCATCGTGATGCCCGTGCATAGTTCCTATCGCATGACCAGCGGCTTTGGCTGGCGGCGCCATCCCACCAAGGGCACTGGCCGAATGCATGAAGGCACCGATTTCGCGTCAAACGCCGGTACGCCGATTTTTGCCACTGCAGATGGTGTGGTCGTGTATGCAGGATGGTCAAACGGCTATGGTAATGTTATCAAGATTCAACATGCGTTGGGGTTTGAAACCCGCTTTGGACATTTGTCAAAGCTCAACGTCACTAAAGGCCAGCGCGTGTCGCGCGGCGATCGTATCGGGGATATGGGCAGTACCGGTCGCAGCACCGGACCACATCTGCATTACGAAATTCGTATCGGTGGAAAACCAGTCAATCCAATGACTTATATCAAGGCAGCCAGAAATGTTTTCTAAAAGCAAACTCAATGAACCAGCCGCTAAACCTGCAACGGGCAGCGGAGAAAAACCAGCCCCGCTTGCCACTTCGGCACAAATCAACCGGCCCGCTACGCCAGAATCCAGCGCAATCGGTGCGCCAAAACCCAAAGCGGCACCGTCGATCTTGTCGTCTGATCTGATGATCAAGGGCAACTTGAAAACCACAGGAGATCTGCAAATCGAAGGAATGGTTGACGGCGACATCCGCGCGCATCTGCTAACCGTCGGTGAAGGTGCCACGGTAAAGGGCGAGATTGTCGCCGATGATGTGGTGGTCAACGGTCGGGTCATCGGCCGGGTCCGTGGCCTGAAAGTCCGCCTGACATCGACCGCACGTGTTGAGGGTGATATCATCCACAAGACAATCGCGATCGAAAGCGGTGCGCATTTTGAAGGGACGGTTCAGCGTCAGGACGATCCGCTCAGCCAGGCATCCAGCAAGTCACCGATGCCAAAACATGCCGCGGCTGCTGTTCAAGACTAATGTCACCTGAAATAGTTTACAAAAGCCCCGCCTAGTGCGGGGTTTTTTGTTAAATGATTACTCTTCGAACATCGCTTCAGCGCGGGATTTTCCGGCGACGTCTTTGGCCAGAACCGCTGCCATGAAACCATCCAGATCGCCGTCCAGAACACCTTGGGCGTCGGATGTTTCATACCCTGTGCGCAGGTCTTTCACCATCTGGTAGGGCTGCAGAACATAACTGCGGATCTGGTTACCCCAACCGGCATCGCCCTTGTTATCATGCGCCTCCTGGATGCTTTCGGTGCGTTTGCGCATCTCAAGTTCGTACAACCGCGACTTTAGCGCCTGCATACAGATTGCCCGGTTCTGGTGCTGGGACTTTTCCGAACTTGTCACCACAATATTGGTCGGAATATGGGTGATCCGCACCGCGCTGTCGGTCGTGTTCACATGCTGCCCGCCAGCGCCGGATGACCGGTACGTGTCAACTCGGATGTCGCTTGGATTGATCTCGATCTCGATATTGTCGTCGACGACCGGATAGACCCAGACCGCTGAAAACGAGGTGTGGCGCCGCGCGTTGCTGTCAAATGGGGAAATCCTAACCAGCCGATGCACGCCGCTTTCGCTTTTCAACCATCCGTACGCGTTATGGCCCTTGATCTGATAGGTCACCGACTTAATCCCGGCCTCTTCACCGTAACTGACCGCCATTAGCTCGACTTTGTGGCCCTTCTTTTCGGCCCACCGTACATACATCCGCGCCAGCATCGAGGCCCAGTCGCAGCTTTCTGTGCCACCCGCACCAGAATTAACCTCCAGGAACGTATCTGCACTGTCCATTTCACCGTCAAGCAAGGCTTCAATTTCTTTTTGATCGGCGATCTTTTTCAGTGCCTTCAGCGCCGCCTCGGCTTCGACAACAATTTCAGCGTCGTCCTCGGCGTCACCCAGTTCGATCAGGTCAATATTATCGGTCAATTCTTGCTTTAACGACGAATAATTCCCCATCGCATCCAACAGGGCCTGACGTTCACGCATCAGGTTTTGCGCCTTTTCCGGATCATCCCAAAGTTTGGGATCTTCCGACATGGCGTTGAATTCTTCCAGGCGATGCTGCGCGGTCGACCAATTCATCCGTTGCGCCAACAGTTCAAGCGACCTGTTGATGTCACTGATGATACTTTCAATTTCCGCGCGCATGATAGACCTTATCAGATGGGACTGAGTGGATGTCAGGCGTTTTACGCACCACACAGCGGCGCGTAAAGACGTTGCGCGTTAATAAAGCCCGCCGGACGACAAAGACCCGAAGGTTGCGCGTTTGGGGATTATTTTGCGTTCGCCCAGTTGGGTCGTGACTTCGGTGTCGCCAGTGGTTTCAATCGTGTCGCCCTCGCCCGCCCCAAAGACCGGCAGGTTCGACCCCATAGCAAATCCACCATCAATGATGCTGAGTTCCCCGAACACCGGCTCCATACCTTCCCGAAACAATTCGGCAACAACGTCCGGGCCAGACATGCTGTCAGGTACCCGTTCGCCGGTATACCGGTCAATTTTCACGAAAACCGAGTGTTCAGGTACCTTGAACTGACTGAAGCCATAGATTGAAATGGCTTTTTTCATGAATTTAGTGAAAACTGGCCCACACATATTGGCACCAAAAGCCCCTCGCCCCAGAGGCGCCGGCAAATCCATGCCCATATAGCAGCCCGCCACAATATTGGGGGTGAAACCGATAAACCAGACATCTTTGGCTTCGTTGGTGGTGCCGGTTTTGCCAGCCACCGGTGCATCCAGTTTGACGTATCCGGCCGCCGTGCCGCGCTCTACCACTCCGCGCATCATGGAAGTCAACTGATAGGCCGTGACCGGGTCCATCACGCGTTGACGGTTACTGGTGATTTGGGGCGCAAGGCCCGGTTCCAGTGAGGCAACCTGACATTCATCGCAGTTGCGTTTGTCATGCCGGTAAATCGTGTTGCCCCAGCGGTCCTGTACCCGGTCAACCAGCGTTGGGATCACCCGCTCGCCGCCATTCGCAAACATCGCGTAAGCCGCCACCATCTTGAACAACGTGGTTTCTTGCGAGCCAAGCGAGTTGGCTAAGTGCTCGCCCATATGATCATAGACCCCGAACCGTTCGGCATAAGCCGCCACCACATCCATGCCAACCGATTGCGCCAGTCTGATCGTCATCAGGTTGCGTGACCGCTCAATACCTGTGCGCATCGGGGCAGGGCCGTAAAACTTGTTTGATGAATTCCTTGGCCGCCACAGGCCTTGCGGCGTTTGCACCTCAATCGGAGCGTCAATTACAATCGTCGCCGGTGTGTAACCGCTGTCCAGCGCCGCCGCATAGACAAACGGTTTAAAACTGGAACCGGGTTGACGTGTGGCTTGCGTTGCGCGGTTAAAAACCGATTCCTGATATGAAAACCCGCCCTGCATCGCGATCACCCGGCCGGTATTTGTATCCATCGCCATGAACCCGCCCTGAATTTCAGGGATCTGCCGCAAGGACCAGTATTTCAATTCCTGTGGTGGTTTTTCGCCCTTCTTAACCTTGGCCGTTGTGTCGGCACCGAACACCTTTTTCACAAAAATCACATCACCAACCGCTAGCAAATCTGACGGTGTCCGAACTTTAGGGCCAGTCTTGCCGTCTGCATCAACCGGCCTTGCCCATGTTAGATCTTCAAGCGGTATCGCGTGTCCGCCCTCGACTTCAGGCTCGCCTTCCACCCCGATGCGGGCGGCTTTTCCGCTTAACTCCAAAACCAGCGCCACCTGCCAGCCTGCGATGTCGCGCGGTAATGACAAATGTTCAAGTGCCATTCTCCACGCTTCTTCCGTCGCCATTTCGGTAGCACTCAGATGATGTTTCGATCCCCGGTAAATACCTCGGCTGCGGTCATAATCTTCCAGACCTTCGCGTAAAGCCTGGGCCGCCACTTTTTGCAGAACCGGATCCATTGTGGCGCGGATGGTCAAACCGCCGGTGAAGAATTCATCTTCGCCAAAGCTTTCGGAAAGCTGGCGGCGGATTTCGTCGCTGAAATAGTCGCGCGGCGGCAAAGTGCCACGATAGCGTTCGAAATCACCGCCCTGAACACTTAATAAGTCCGACGCCATTGCGGCCTTGGCCACCGCCGCATCAAGGTATCCGTTCTCGGCCATTTCCTTCAGAACAAAATTCCGACGGCTGATCGCCCGTTCCTTTTGCCGCACTGGATGGTAATTTGACGGGGCTTTTGGCAACGCCGCCAAATACGCCGCTTCTTGCGGCAAAAGTTCTTCCAGTGTTTTGTTGAAATAGGTCTGGGCGGCAGCCGTCACCCCAAACGAGTTTTGGCCCAATTCAATTTCGTTCAGGTAAAGTTCAAGGATTTTGTCTTTGCTCAGGGTCTCTTCGAGACGCGAGGCAAGAATCAGTTCCTTGATCTTGCGTTCCGCCGAACGGTCCCCGCTGAGCGCGAAATTCTTCATCACTTGCTGTGTAATCGTTGACGCACCGCGCAACCGCTCGCCCTTTAACGCATCAATCCCGGCCTTGATGATCCCCAAAGGGTCATACCCTTTATGGCTGTAAAAATTCTTGTCCTCGGCTGACACAAAGGCAAATTTGACCAGATCAGGGATTTCGTCAATCGGTGTGAATATCCGCCGTTCTTTGGCGAATTCATCCATCACCCGCCCCTCGCCCGAGTAAATCGTCGAAAGTGTGGCTGGCGCGTATTGCTTCAGGGTTTCGTGGTTGGGCAAATCCCGGCTGTACATCCAGAATATCGCCCCCAAACCCAAGGCTGCCAGAACCAGACCCGTGGTCAGCCAGCTGAAAATAAACCCAAAAAACGACAGAATCGCACGCAACACCGCGTATCAGCTCCTTACCCCATGAAAGCCCGGACTATACGCGCGGCTTACACCAAGGTCAAAACGTCAAAGCGCCTGCTTGGCCGGTTTTCGCCGGTTCTTTTCGACAGATCGAAATGATCGCAACCTAAGGCCGATATTGTGCTTATTGGCGCAACAGTTTGGATTCGGCGGCATCACGCAGGCTCCATTGATCCAGCGCGTCAACGACTCCGATAATCGCCTTGTCGCGCCACGACTGCGTCGCCAGATTTGTCAGGTCAGCGGGATTTGACATGAACCCAAACTCGATCAGTATCGAGGGAATGTCAGGCGCCTTCAGAACCGAAAACCCAGCAGACAACCTTGGACGTGAACGGATTTTACCAACCGCCTCGGCAATGCCCGTCACCAGCGCATCCGCCAGTTTTTCCGACCTTGGCATCGTTTCGACCTGCATCATTTCCATTAATATCGACGCCACAACATCGTCCTGATGGCTGAGATTAACCCCCGCCAACAAATCATCCCGGTCATGGTTGGCGGCAAGGGTTTCTGCGGCACGATCCGAGGCTTTATCTGACAAGGTGTAAATTGTCGTACCGGTGGCGCGACCCTCGGCCAGCGCATCTGCGTGCAGCGATATAAATACATCGGCCCAATTCGCACGCGCGACACTTACCCGTCCCTCCAGCGACAGAAAATAATCTTCTTCGCGCGTTAGGAATACGTTGTAACGGCCCGTAAGGATTAGCTTCTCTTTCAACTCACGCGCAAGCTGCAACATCAGGTCCGCTTCGTTGAAGCCCTGATATTGTGCGCCGGGGTCAATGCCGCCGTGACCTGGATCCAAGGCAACCACGATCTTTCGGTCGCCGCTTGTCCGGCTTTTGCCTCCCCCGGACGAGGCTGCTTTTGGCATTGCCCAAACATCATCCGGCTGCGCCCCGACACCGGCCGCAAAATCGTCAGGGTCCTGTGGCGTCAGGCGGATGACAATCTTGGCGTCGCCATCATTCGGGTCAGTCTCCATAGCGGTGCGAAACACCTGCATCGGGCGTTTTAATTTCAAAACCATCCGCGACCAACCGGGCCGGAACAATCCTGTTCGCATGTCTTCGATCAGATCGGTTTTCACAAGATCTTGTTTTTCCACACCGTTGAAATTTACCTCGCGAAAATCCATCACCAATCGGGCTGGTTTGTCCAAGGTAAACACCCGGAACGGAACCGCCTGGGTTATCTTCAGGACAATATCCACATCCCCCGAGGCGCGCCCGGTAACGCCTGACCTGCCAACATCCAAACGCGCCAAAGCCTGCATTTGCTGGGCAATCGCTTGTTGCGGTGAAAACATCACGCCCGCCGCAAACAAAACCGCCCAAATTCCTGAAACTTTAAACCGCACCTGCCGCCCTGCTCTTTTGTTTTTGATTGACCGCATTATACACGGGCGTTTCGGAAAAACACCGCCGAAAAACACCATTGTCATTCCGCGTGGAAACACAGTAAGGTCATCGGACGGATTTGCGGCCCAGCTGCTGCAAACCGGTTATTGTTTTCGTTGCTCTGTTTACGCCTCAGGCAAAAGCCAAAGAACGCCTCTGACAGACCAACAGGCCGCAAGGCCATTTGAGTTACCCGGTCAAATTCCAAATCCGGGTTGTGAATTGATACCCGTTCGGGTGTCGGAGAAAAACCGCGATGAAACGCGCAGAATACATGGTAACAGGTTCCGGCGCGGGTATACCCGCCACCGGCCCTTTACCCGCGTTTCTTATTGCCCAACAGAAACAATCCCTTGCACGTGTTTCGGCTGATATGCCGGTCGCGCGGCCCGGATTGCATGAGAGACCATGTCTAAAAAAATGCTTATCGATGCCACCCACGCCGAAGAAACACGCGTGGTGGTTGTGGACGGAAACAAAGTTGAAGAATTCGATTTTGAATCCGTTAATAAACGCCAACTTGCCGGCAATATCTATCTAGCCAAAGTTACCCGGGTCGAACCGTCGCTACAGGCGGCTTTTGTTGATTATGGCGGCAACAGGCACGGCTTTTTGGCGTTTTCGGAAATCCATCCCGATTATTACCAGATCCCTGTCGCCGACCGCGAGGCCTTGCTGGCCGAAGAAGCCGCCTATGCCAAAGCACAGGACGAAGAAGAAGAACGCAAACCCAAAGCCCGTGGGCGCAACCGTCGCAGCCGCAAGCCAGCTGCCGAGGCCGCAAACAACGGTGACGCAGTGGTCAGCGAATCCATCAGCGGTATGGACGTCTTTGATATCGATGGTGAAGGCGACAACAATGACCCGATCATGGGCTTTGAGGACGCTGAACACGCTCATGAGGCGGACGAAACACCGGCGGAAAACGTCGCCTCTGATGAAGCGGTTTCAACCGCATCCGCAGACGAAGTTGAAAACGACACAGCTGAAGACCTTTATGGCGAAGATGACGAAGACGAGGATTTAGCGTCTGACATCGACCCTGATATCGAAAGCGTCGCCCAGGAAGACGAACAGGAAGAAATCCGCGTTCGCAAACCGCGCCCTCGTCGGTATAAAATTCAGGAAGTCATCAAAGTTCGCCAAATTCTGTTGATCCAAGTGGTCAAAGAAGAACGTGGCAACAAAGGTGCGGCGCTGACAACATATCTGTCACTGGCCGGACGGTACTGCGTCTTGATGCCCAACACCGCACGCGGTGGTGGTATTTCGCGCAAGATCACCAATGCTGTTGACCGTAAGAAACTGAAAGAAATTGCCGGCGAAATGATTGTGCCGAAAGGTGCCGGTCTGATCATCCGCACGGCAGGCGCCATGCGCACCAAGGCCGAAATCAAGCGCGATTACGATTATCTGATGCGTCAATGGGAAGAGGTCCGCGATCTGACCCTCAAATCCATTGCGCCCGCGCCAATCTATGAAGAAGGCAGCCTGATCAAACGCTCGATCCGCGATCTTTACAACCGCGAGATTGACGAAATTCTGATCGAGGGCGAGGCCGGTTACCGGATGGCCAAGGACTACATGAAAATGCTCATGCCGTCCCATTCCAAGAACGTGAAACTTTATAATGAACCCCTGCCACTGTTTGCGCGCTTTCAGGTTGAAAGCTATCTGAGCGGCATGTTCAACCCGACAGTTCAGCTGAAATCCGGTGGCTATATCGTAATCGGCGTGACCGAGGCATTGGTTGCCATCGACGTGAACTCGGGCCGCGCCACCAAAGAAGGCTCGATCGAAGAAACCGCGCTGAAAACCAACCTTGAAGCATCAGACGAGGTTGCCCGCCAACTGCGCCTGCGCGATCTGGCCGGATTGATCGTGATCGATTACATCGACATGGAAGACCGGCGCAACAACGCCGCCGTGGAAAAACGTATCAAGGACCGGCTGAAAACCGACCGCGCGCGCATTCAGGTTGGCCGGATTTCCGGCTTTGGACTGATGGAAATGTCACGCCAACGCCTGCGCCCCGGCATGATTGAAGCGACAACCGCGCCCTGTGCACATTGCCACGGCACCGGCCTGACCCGATCCAACGACAGCCTTGCCTTGTCGATCCTGCGCGAGCTGGAAGAAGAAGGCGTTCGTCGCCGTTCACGCGAAGTGCTCGTGACAGTACCCTTGGCAATCGCCAACTACATCCTGAACCAAAAGCGCGAGCATGTCGCAATGATCGAGGCGCGATATGGCCTGTCGATCCGCATGGAAGCCAGCGCCACCTTGATCAGCCCTGATTTCACCATCGAACGGTTCAAGACCGCCACGCGGGTTATACCGGAGCCACCAGCGGCAGTCGTGTCGATGGAAACCTCGCTGGTTGATCATGAAGATGAAGATCAAGTTGATGACGAGGACGAGACCGATGATGAAGAGGACAAAGCTCCTCAGCTGGCAGCGGTTGAAACCAATGGCGATGAACAGCCCAAGAAAAAGCGGCGCCGTCGGCGGCGTCGGGGTGGGCGAGGCCGTGGCGACAATGAGAACGGCGAAGAGACGGATGGCGACCAGGCCGAAGTTGCGCAAGTCGTTGCTGAACCGGCTGTTGTCGAGGACGTTAAAACCGATCCCGAAGCAGCCGACAAAAAGCCTGCACGCAAGCGGACCACCCGCCGCGCCAGTGACAAAAAGGCCAAGGACGACGTCACTGCTGTTGCGGATGCAGTCGCCACAGAAAGCGCTGAAGAACCTGCTGCCGCCGCACCAGAACCTGAAGCGGTTGAAAAGCCTGTGAAAAAGCCACGTGCGCCGCGTCGCAAGAAAGTTCCGGAGGTTGCAGTTGCAGCCGATGAAGCCAATATAACGCCAGAGGCGCCAGTTGAAGCGCCTCCGACAGAACCTGCGCCCAAGGTCGTGCCAGCACCAGAGCCAACCCCGGCATCAGACCCGACTCCGGTTCCTACGGAAGCGGACAAGCCGAAAAGACGCGGCTGGTGGTCACTGAGTAAATAGGCAAAAACTCAAAGCCCCGCAGTGATCCTGCGGGGCTTTTTTCTGTCCCACCGTACGCGGATTAGCCTACTCCCGTGCGGCCATAAAAACACGCAGCCGTTCAAGCCCTTCAACGATATCATCGGTTGATCTCGCATAAGAAAACCGAAGACTGCGGCCCCCTCGCAAAGGGTCAAAATCCAGCCCCGGCGTCACGGAAACCCCTGCCCCCAGTAAAATCTCGCGCGCCAGTTTCTGGCTGTCATCGGTCAGATCAGACACATCCGCATAAACATAAAACGCGCCGTCCGGTGGCGCGATCCGGTCAAACCCGGCCTTGGGCAGACCACGTAACATCAATTCTCGGTTGGTGCGGTAGACCTCAAGATTTTCTGAAAGCTCGGCTTGGCAATCCATCGCAGCAAGCGCTGTAATCTGACTGGCATGCGGCGCACAGATAAACATATTTTGCGCCAGCCGTTCGACCTGCCGTACATGACTTTCAGGCACTACCATCCAACCGATCCGCCAGCCGGTCATCGAAAAATATTTCGAAAATGAGTTAATCACCACCACATCATCGCTGATCTCCAGCGCTGAAACCGCCCGGTCGCCATAATGCAGCCCGTGGTAAATCTCGTCTGAAATAAAGGCAATATCGCGCGCAGCACAGTGTTCGATCAACCCGGCCAACTGATCACGCCCCAGCATCGTGCCTGTCGGATTGGCGGGCGATGCCACCAGAAATCCTGCAATATCCGGCGTTGCGGCCACTTCGGCAGGGCTTGGCTGAAACCGGTTTTCCGCCCGTGTCTGGATGCCAACCGGTTCAAGCGAAAGCGCCGACAGGATGTTGCGGTAACTGGGATAACCGGGTTCACCCACGGCGACGCGATCACCTGCATCAAACAACATGCTGAACGCCAGCAAAAACCCGGCGGATGAACCCGCAGTCACCACGATCCGCTCTGGTGAAATATCCAAGCCATACCAGTCCTGATACAACCTGGCGATCCGTTCGCGCAAATCAGGCCGCCCCAACGCGACCGTATAACCAAGCGGGTCGCCTGCCATTTGCGCCGCCAAATGCGCGATGGCTCCGGCAGGCGCGCCTGTTCCCGGCTGGCCGACCTCCATGTGAATGACTGAATGGCCAGCCAGTTCACGTTGACGTGCGGCCTCCATCACATCCATCACAATAAAGGGACTTACGTCGCTTCGCCTTGATATCCGCATGCGGTTTCCCTTAAACTCGGCCTATAGGCCCGTTGTTTCAGGGGGCGGAAGGAAGGTCAATGCACACCACATCCCAGCCCGGAAACCAAAGGTATTCCCGCCGTCTTGGTGGCCTGCTGTTTTTGCTGGCCACCCTGATTTCGCCGTTGTTTGCACAAGCGCAGGGATTGATCCGCGACGCCGAGATTGAGGCGACGCTAAAACGTATCGCAGCACCGTTGTTTAAATCCGCAGGGATCAGCGCCAATTCGATTGAAATTCTTGTGGTCAACGATCCTTCGTTAAACGCATTCGTGATCAATAACCGGGCAATTTTCCTGCATTCGGGCCTGATCATGCGACTTCAGTCCATGGAAATGCTGCAATCTGTAATCGCACATGAACTGGCGCATGTCACATCCGGCCACATCATCCGCCGCGCTGCCAACCAACGGAGCGCAATGACCGCGATTGGCATCGGCATGCTGCTGAGCATTGCGGTTTCTGCCAGCGGCAATACCGAAGCTGGAGCGGGCATTGCCCTTGGGGTGGCGGGCGGGGCGCAAAATAATCTGTTGCGACATACCCGCGCCGAGGAAACCACCGCCGATCAGATCGGCCTGCAATATCTTGTCTTTGCCGGGATCAATCCAAATGCCTCCATCGATGTTCTGAAAATTTTTAAGGGCCAGGAAACTTTATCGATTGGTCGCCAAGACGGTTATGCCCGCACCCACCCGCTGAGCGCTGATCGGATACGGGCTCTGGAAGGACTGATCAATATTTACGGCGGCCAGACCAAAGCCCAGCCGACGGACCTGCCGCAACTTCACAAGCGGATGCAGGCAAAATTCCGCGGTTTTCTGAACAGTCCCACCACTGCATTGCGGCGCGTAAAGGCGGATGATACGTCCGAATCCGCCCGATTAACCCGCGCCATCGCCTATCATCGCCTGCCAGATGCTGCAAAATCCATGGCGGAAATGAACACCCTTTTGGCTCAGCACCCCGACGACGCCTATTACCACGAATTGAAAGGGCAGTTTCTTTTGGAAAACGGCCAAGTGCAGAGCGCGGTTGTCGCCTATAAAAAGGCTGTTGAACTGGCCCCCAAAGAGGCGTTGATTTTGGCTGGCTATGGCCGCGCTTTGCTTTCGCAAGGTACGAGATCCGGCGACAAACTGGCTTTGGATGTTCTGCGCCAAGCCCGCGACAAGGACCCACGTGATGCTCAGATGCTGCGCGATCTCGCGTTGGCATGGGCCAAGGCCGGGAATAACGGCATGGCTTCGCTGATAACAGCCGAACGATATGCCTTGCTAACCCAGTTTCAGGACGCCTATACCAACGCCGTCAGGGCCGAAGGACTGTTACCACCGGGCTCAAGTGGCTGGTTGCAGGCACAGGATATGATCGCGGCGACAAAGACCGCCCTTAAAAAGTAGGATACGATATGCGAAGACTAATGCTGGCCATTCTGGCCGTTTTCTGGCTGGTCCCGGCGCAGGCTGGCGGTCTTGGTGATATGACCGATGAAGAACGCGCAGCGTTTCGTGTTGAAATTCGTGATTACCTGCTGGAAAACCCCGAAGTGTTGATGGAAGCCATTGCGGTTTTGGAACAACGCCAGCAACAAAATCAGGCTGGCACCGATCAGGAAATGGTCGAAACAAACGCCGCAGAAATTTTTGACGACGGATTTTCTTATGTCGGCGGCAATCCAGATGGCGACATCACATTGGTTGAGTTCCTTGACTACCGCTGCACATATTGCCGAAAAGCCCATGCCGATGTGGCCGAACTTATTCGCACAGATGGCAATATCCGGTTTGTTATCAAAGAGTTTCCGATCCTTGGCGAACAGTCCACGCTGGCCTCAAAGCTGGCGGTTGCCACATTGCATAAAGCCGGGCCTGATGCTTATTTCAAACTGAATGACTTTTTAATGACGTTCGGAGGCAATCTGACCCCTAACAACATGAATGGCATTCTGCAAAAACTGGGCACCGATCCCGAACCCATTCTGGCCTATATGGATGATGACGCGGTGATGGGCCATATAGGCAAAGTCAACGTATTGGCGCAGAAACTGCAAATAACCGGCACCCCGACATTCGTGTTAGGTACCGAAATGTTGCGCGGTTACGTTCCACTGGCCAATATGCGCGAGGTCGTGGCAGAGGTACGGCGGGCGAAAAACTGAACAGTTAAACGTTATTTTCATGCGGGAAAGCTTTTCTCGGGCGCGAATGATGTATAAACAGAGGCTTCAAAGGCACGACTGGCTATTGCTGGCCGGCAAGCAATAATCGAGGATTTTATGGCAAAAAGAACCCACGACGCGGATGTGTCTTTTGTTCAGGCTCTAGCGGAATTGTTACGCGCTAACGATTTAAGTGAACTGGAGGTTTCCCGCGATTACGGCCCCGAAGAAACCCTTGTGGTTCGTGTCGCCCGTCAGATCACCGCCGCTCCTGTCACGCAATATGTAGCAGCGTCAGCACCCGTCGCACCGACAGCAACCGCCGCGCCGGTGCAGACCGCGCCAGTTGTTGCAGATGACCCGGCGCTGCATCCAGGGGCGATAACCTCGCCGATGGTCGGCACCGCCTATCTTCAAGCCGAACCCGGAACCCCTTATTTTGTGAATGTCGGCGATCTGGTAACCGAGGGTCAGACGGTTTGCATCGTTGAAGCGATGAAAACCATGAACCAAATCCATGCGCCGCGCGCGGGCAAAGTGAAACGCATTCTGATCGAGGACGGCGCCCCGGTTGAATACGGCGCCCCTTTGATGATTATCGAATAGCCTGAAGGGCAAGCACATGTTCTCTAAGGTTTTAATTGCCAATCGGGGGGAAATTGCCCTTCGTATCATCCGCGCCTGCCAGGAAATGGGCATCGCGACAGTGGCGGTACATTCCACCGCGGATACTGACGCTATGCACGTGCGTATGGCGGATGAAAGCATATGCATCGGCCCGCCATCCGCCAGCCAAAGCTATTTGTCATTTCCGGCGATCATCTCGGCCTGTGAAATCACTGGCGCCGAAGCGATCCATCCCGGTTATGGCTTTCTGTCGGAGAACGCCAACTTTGTGCAGATCGTCGAAGATCACGACCTGACGTTTATCGGTCCCTCGGCCGAACATATCCGTATGATGGGTGACAAAATCACCGCCAAAGACACCATGCGAAAGCTGGGCGTACCTTGCGTGCCCGGCTCACCCGGAGGTGTGCCGACACTGGCTGAAGCCCATGAAATCGCCGGTGAAATGGGCTTTCCGGTGATCGTCAAGGCAACCGCTGGCGGTGGTGGTCGCGGTATGAAACTGGCCAAGACCAAAGCGGATCTGGATCAGGCTTTTCGCGGTGCCCGCGCTGAAGCCAAAGCCGCGTTTGGCAATGACGAAGTCTATCTTGAAAAATACCTGACGCTGCCACGCCATATCGAAGTGCAGGTTTTCGGCGACGGCAAGGGCCGTGCGGTGCATTTGGGCGAGCGCGATTGTTCGCTGCAAAGGCGTCACCAGAAAGTGTTTGAAGAAGCCCCCGGTCCTACGATCACCGAAGAACAACGCGCCCAAATTGGTAAAACCTGTGCTGATGCGGTTGCTGCCATCGGTTATTCCGGGGCTGGCACGATCGAGTTTCTCTATGAAAACGACGAGTTTTATTTCATCGAAATGAATACCCGCCTGCAAGTCGAACACCCGGTCACCGAAGCGATCTTTGGCGTCGACCTTGTGCGCGAACAAATTCGCGTCGCCGCCGGTGAGGAAATGTCTTTCCGGCAGGAGAATTTGACAATTCGCGGGCACGCAATCGAGGTTCGCATTAACGCCGAAAAACTGCCGAACTTCATCCCAAGCCCAGGTAAAATAACAACTTTCCACGCCCCAGGCGGCCTTGGCGTGCGCATGGATTCGGCGCTTTATGATGGCTATACAATCCCGCCTTATTACGACAGCCTTATCGGCAAACTGATTGTGCATGGACCGGATCGCCCGGCCACTTTGGCGCGCCTTAAGCGGGCTTTGGGTGAACTTATCGTCGATGGCATCGAAACCACGACGCCCTTGTTTCACGCGCTGTTAGCAGAGCCAGACATACAGGCGGGAAATTACACAATTCATTGGCTGGAAAAGTGGCTTGATGAACATTCCGGTTGAAACCGTCGTGATCTAATGTCTGCCGAAAACCTGCCGAAAATCACTCCGGATCTTTTGCTGCATGCCTATTCAGTCGGGGTTTTCCCGATGTCCGAGGGCGGCGCGCAAGACGAGATTTTTTGGGTTGATCCCGAACAACGCGGAATTATTCCACTCGATAAATTTCACATCTCACACTCACTTGCCAAACGGATGCGCAAAGGCGGGTTTTCGGTTGCCGTCAACACCGATTTCATGGGTGTGCTTGAAGCCTGCGCAGACCGTCCGGAAACATGGATAAACAAAGAAATATTCAATCTTTACATGGACTTACACCATCAAGGCCACGCCCATTCGCTTGAAGTCTGGGCAGACGGCCGCTTGATCGGCGGTGTCTATGGCGTCGCCATTGGTGCGGCGTTTTTTGGCGAAAGCATGTTTTCACGCCAGAAAGATGGCTCAAAGATCGCCCTCGCCTATCTGGTAGAGCGACTGCAAACCGGCGGATTTACCTTGTTTGACACGCAGTTCCTGACCGACCACTTGGCAAGTATGGGTGCTGTGGAAATAAGCCGCAACAAATACCATGCATTGCTTGATATCGCGTTGAACCGGCAAGCCGATTTTTGGCGTCATTCCTTGCTTTCAGCATCCGTCGCAGGAATTTGACACCGCAGAACCCATACATCATATCGCGGGTGATCAAGGGCCGACAAAGCCGGGGATGCTGCAATCATCCAGCCTTCAAAACGTGGCTGAGCCTCGCGAATATCGCGGATTATCACATAGGCAAACGCATCACTGGCGGGGTTTTCACTGGGATATCGACATTCGCGCAGTGTGATTTCCAGACGC
>DJBQ01000115.1 GCA_002430125.1 Rhodobacterales bacterium UBA5972 | reverse complement strand
GAGAAAAAACTGTTTGATGTGATTGCGCGTGCGTATCTGGCGACTGTGATGCCGGACTTCCGTTATCGCCAGACAACTGCGACGCTCGATGTTGGCAGCTTACCCTTCAAGGCCACGGGCCGCCAACACATCGATCTCGGTTGGCGGGCAGCGTTTCCGGAATGGCAACCCGCTGACGAAAAGGGAGACGATGCGCAGTTACTTCCGCAGATGCAAAACGGTGAAGTTGCGCAGCTAAGGAACCCTGCCATCGAGGACAAGGAAACCCGGCCGCCGCCGCGCTACAACGAAGGTACTTTGATCGAAGCAATGCAGCAGGCTTGGCGGTTTGTAGATGACGAGATATTGCGCGAAAGGCTGAAGGAAGCCAAGGGTATCGGCACCCCTGCGACCCGTGCCGAGATCATTGGAGGATTGAAACGGCAGGGGTTTCTGGTTGTTCAGGGAAAGAACATTGTGCCCACCGAAACCGGATTGAGTTTGTTTGCTGTTCTCCAACAGGCTGATCCGGCCTTGGTTGACCCCGGCGTGACGGCGCAACTCGAATGCCTGCTCGACGATGTCGTCGTTGGCAAACAGGAGATGATTGGTGCCATCGATGCCGTTTGCGATGTTGCCCAGCGTATCATCGGTAAGCTCGTCGAAGGGCCGCCGGGCGGTGTGTCGCCTTTAGCCGGTTCTGCATCGGATAGCAGGGGCGGCGGACGGCCACCAACAGCCGCAATGAAGCGTTTCGTCGACAGCATCGCCCGTCAGAAGAGCATAAAGCCTCCAGCTGGTTACACAAAATCGGGATCGGTCTGTAGCGCGTTCCTCGATAAGCACGCTCGCAGGAAAACTGAGCGCGTTGACGGGAATGCCGTGAACGGTCCTGAAGCACGCCCCCCAAGTCAGGCGCAATTGTCATTCGCCGAGAGCATATCGCGGGAAAAAGGTATTTGGATAAGCGACGAAGCCAAGGCGAACTCTACCGCCATGTCCATATGGATCGACACGAACCAGGGCGAAAAGCCCAGAAAGGGTCGCCGCGAAACTGTCGCGAAGAGTTCGGAACCAAAAGTTACAGAACCCACCACGCGGACGAAGCGGTCTCTAAAGCCCAAGCCAACTGCGACTTCGGTGAATTCGAGGCATACGTCAGTTACAAAGCAGAGTAATACCGCCGCAAACACGCCATTGCGGGTTCCTTACGGCAACAAGGAAGCCGCACAACAACTCGGAGCCAGATATGCCGCAGGCGCATGGTATGCGCCGCCCGGTGTTGATTTGACCGAGTTCAAATCGAAGGGATGGCTGTGAGGCGGTGCTGTCAGACTGATGAGAACTCTTACCGGATTGCTGGCACAGCCTAAATCTATGTGCTCAATAATTGACGCCACTCAGCCAGATCAATAGCAGAAATGGCTGCCATACTTAGGCATCAATTATCTTCAAAAGGTTGTCACGAACGTCTAGGCAGTGAAACTTAAAAGAGCCTGGTTTGGGGTAACAAAATGGGGAGGATTTTGTCATTCAACGAATGCTACAAAGTGGCACTATCGCCTCAAGTAGTTTTGTCTGATGGTGCCCCCGAAACAGATGAAACGCGTCACAGGCATGAAGATCCAGGAGCCCGCTGAAATGCCGCCTCTCTTCCGGAACATGAAACCGTGCACCGTCGATGTCTTCCTCATAGTCACCAAATTCAAGGAACAAGTTGAAGACGCGAATCGAAAGCCTCAGCTTATTGTTTTCTGCGAGATAGATCAGATCATCTTCGGCGATCGACCAGCGCGCGAGGACCTCGGATAGTGAAAAATAAGCCTTTTCTATATCCATCTTTCCTCCGAACCTTGCACGCATATGTTCCTTTTACGTGCTAATATCTTGACGGGCGTCGCGCAATCCTTTCTTATCCAATCTAATCCACAGCCCCTTTGGGATAAAATGGCCGAACATCACACGCTGTCAGATCGCCTACAGGCCCGCGCAGACCAGGTTGGGCTTAGCCCGGCCTATGTTGCAGAGGTGGCCGACGTCAACCGGTCCTTTGTCTATGACATCCTGCGAGGCCGCTCGACCCGTCCTGGGCTCGACCGCCTGGGCGACGTGGTTCGCGTGCTCAAGGTCGAAGTGGACTGGCTCATCCACGGCATTGGCGATGTCGAAGGAACACCACCGTTCATCGCAAACCCCGATGATACCTTTGTGGTAATCCCCCATGCCGGGGTCAGTCCATCAATGGGCGGTGGGTCCGTCGCCATTGAAGTTCCGGCTGCGGGTGGGCGCGCCTATCACTTCCGAAAATCCTGGATCAAGAATGGCCTCAAGGCATCACCGTCACAATTAAGGATCATGACAGTAGAAGGCGACAGCATGGAACCTACGCTCTTCGACGGCGATACCGTTCTCGTCGGCATGACACGCAAGGCACCATGCCCGCCGAATATCTTCGTCCTGGATGACGGCATGGGGCTTTGTCGCCAAGCGACTTCAGCATGTACCAAATAGCGACCCGTCTGCCGTGCGCGTCATCTCGGACAATAAGCAATATCCGGAATACGAGCGCCCTGCGGATGAGATTAACATCACCGGAAGAATCCGATGGTTTGCACGGGAGATTTGAAAAGTGCCCCATGTCATCATTCGCGGCAACAATGGTCGGCGTCATGAAGTCGACTTTGAAAAGGCCGAGATTACCGTTGAAGTCTTTGCCAACAATCAAAACGTGGAGTTGGTAATCGAGGCTCTGGACAAAGATCGGCCCTGGCAAAAGAAGCGGATCGCCCTGGTTAATTTGCCACGATCTGAATTCGACAAAGCCATGGCCAACTTGGCCCGTAAAGGTAGCTCTACCATCAAGGCAGTTGAGTGACAGGTACCGCGCCCGAAACCGAGGTCCTTGCGGGCCTTGTGGAACGGGTAACCTTCCACAGCACGGAAAGCGGATTTTGCGTGCTGCGCGTCAAAGCACGGGGCCACAGGGAACTTGTCACGACCACAGGACATGCGGCAATGATCTCGGCCGGGGAATGGGTCACCGCCTCTGGCGAATGGATCAATGACCGTACGTACGGCCTCCAATTTCGCGCTCGGTTCCTGAAAACCTCAGCACCAACATCCCTCGATGGCATCGAAAAGTACCTTGGCTCCGGCATGATCCGGGGCATCGGGCCGGTCTACGCCAAACGGATGGTCAAGATGTTCGGCAAGGACGTGTTCGACCTGATCGAAGCCGAGCCCGCTCGATTGCGGGAAGTCGAGGGCATCGGACCGAAACGCGCTGACAAGATCACGTCCGCCTGGGCCGATCAGAAAGTCATTAGCGAGATCATGGTGTTTCTCCACAGCCACGCGGTCGGAACCGCGCGGGCCGTACGCATCTTCAAAACCTATGGCGTCGATTCCGTGCAGGTGATGAGCGAGAACCCCTACCGCCTTGCGCGGGACATTCGCGGCATCGGGTTTCGAACGGCGGATCTGATCGCCGAGAAACTCGGGATCGAAAAAACCGCAATGATCCGCGTGCGTGCCGGGATTTCCTATGCCCTTACTGAGGCCATGGGCAACGGGCATTGCGGCCTGCCGCGAGAGGAACTGATCCCTCTGGCAATCAAGTTGCTAGAGGTCCCGGACGACCTGATCCACACGGCCATCGCATTGGAAATGTCTGAAGGCACGGTCACCGTAGACACTGTCGGCGACATGCCCTGCGTTTTCCTAAGCGGGCTTTATCACGCGGAGAAAGGTGTTGCCGACCGGCTTCAGAATTTGATCGCAGGACCGCTTCCTTGGCCAGACATTGATGCCGACAAGGCAATCCCTTGGATCGAGAAGAAGACGGAACTGACACTTGGTGAGACCCAAGCTGAGGCCATTCAGCTTGCGCTTCGCTCCAAGGTCATGGTGATCACCGGTGGACCCGGCGTTGGCAAAACCACCATCGTCAACTCGATCCTGCAGATCCTTGCGGCAAAAGCCGTCAAGCTGCTGCTGTGCGCCCCAACAGGGCGTGCTGCCAAGCGGATGAAGGAAGCGACAGGCATGGAGGCGAAAACTATCCATCGTATGCTGGAAATCGATCCAAAGTCATTCGGCTTCAAGCGAAACGAGGAGAGCCCTCTCGATTGCGATCTGCTGGTCATTGATGAAAGCTCAATGGTCGACGTCTCCTTGATGCACGCGCTCCTCAAGGCAGTTCCGGATCATGCGGCGCTCCTGATCGTCGGAGATATCGACCAGTTGCCCTCGGTCGGGCCCGGGCAGGTACTGGCTGATGTCATCGGATCCGGCGCAATTCCTGTTGTGCGACTGACGGAAGTGTTTCGGCAGGCCGCCCAGAGCAAGATCATCACAAGCGCCCACCGGATTAATCAGGGCCAATTGCCAGACCTGACCAAGCCCGACGGCGAGCGCGATTTCTATTTTGTTCCCGCCGAAGATCCAGATCAGGCGGTGACGCGCATTCTCGATATGGTCAAGAACAGGATCCCGAAACGCTTCGGTCTGGACCCTATTCGGGACATCCAGGTTCTTTGCCCAATGAACCGCGGAGGTGTCGGCGCCCGCTCACTGAACATCGAACTTCAGGCCACGCTGAATCCTTCTGGGGACAACAAGGTGGAACGCTT
>DJBQ01000016.1:1480-20361 GCA_002430125.1 Rhodobacterales bacterium UBA5972 | reverse complement strand
TAGCCAGGCAACGACGACACCCTTGCCGAATAGTTAAAAACATTCTAATCTATGCATGAGTTATGAACAGGACGGACCAAAACCATGAAAGAGCAGATTTACAACGCCCTTAAAACGGTGACTGGCGAGGGGCTGGAAGGCGATATTGTCAGCCTTGGGCTGGTCTCGGATATTGTGATCAATAATGGCAAGGTGATTTTTTCGATCACTGTGCCGGCCGGATTTCGCGGCGAACTTAACGACCTGAAATTACGCGCCGAGGCTGCTACTGCCGACGTGGAAGGTGTGGCCAGTGTTCTGGTGGCGCTGACGCAGGATCGCAGCAATTTTGACCCATCCCAACAACCGCCAAAGCTGTCTCGCAAAAAGGAACGGCCGGTTGGCCCGGACCTGCGGCCAGCCATGGGTGCGATTGCCGGGATCAAGACAATTCTGGCGGTTGCTTCGGGCAAAGGCGGCGTTGGGAAATCGACCACTGCGGTTAACCTGGCCTTGTCGCTGTCTTCGCTGGGAATGAAGGTTGGCTTGCTTGACGCCGACATATATGGCCCGTCGCTGCCGCGTCTGATGGGGATGAAGGAACGCCCGGAAATCCGTGACGACAGGATTATTCCGCTTGAACATTACGGCATCAAAGTGATGTCGATGGGATTTCTGCAGGACGAGGAATCGCCCGTGATCTGGCGCGGCCCAATGGTGGTATCGGCGCTGATGCAAATGGTCCGTGAAGTGGAATGGGGCAACCTTGATGTTCTGGTTCTTGATATGCCGCCCGGTACTGGCGACGCGCAATTGACCATGGCGCAG
The DNA here is from genome assembly GCA_002430125.1 of Rhodobacterales bacterium UBA5972. Lineage (GTDB taxonomy): Bacteria > Pseudomonadota > Alphaproteobacteria > Rhodobacterales > Rhodobacteraceae > UBA5972. The sequence continues at coordinate 19,554 of DJBQ01000016.1, read as the reverse complement.
CAGGTGCCGCTTTCAGGTGCAGTTATCGTTTCAACGCCTCAGGATCTGGCGCTTATTGATGCGCGCAAAGGGCTGAAGATGTTCAAGAATGTCGATGTGCCGATCTTTGGTATCGTCGAGAACATGAGCACCTTTGTCTGTCCGCATTGCGGTAAGAACTCGGATATTTTCGGCCATGGTGGCGCCGAGGCTGAGGCCAAGAAATTGAATGTCCTGTTTCTTGGAGCTGTTCCGCTGCATATGGATATCCGGCGGTATTCAGATGACGGTCAACCGATCGTGCACGCAGTTCCTGACGGGCCACATGCCGAAATTTACCGCAACATCGCGTTGAAAGTTGCGGCGAAATTGTTCCCGGAACTGGAAGAGTAAGAACAAGCGCCGGGTCATTTCCCGGCGTTCTTTCTAGGCGAAGCGTTCCATTGTCTTCATGCCGATAACACCACCGGCCACGATGAAGATAAAGGTCAGAATTGACCCCGTCGCCAGTGTGGAAAACCCGGTCATGGCTTGGCCGACTGTACAACCCAATGCCAGCACACCACCGACGCCCATCAAAGCCGCGCCAAACATATTGCGGATAGTGTCGCTTTGGTCAGCGAATGTGGTCAGGTGGAGGCGGCGCATTGACAGCGCGCCCAAGAATCCACCCAGCAACGCCCCTATGGTTGTGACAACGCCAAAGCCGGGCGCACCTAGTGCTGTATATCGCATCAGGTATTCAAGCGTATCGCCGGTTGGACGCACAAAGGTTAAAGAAATCAAAGCGACTTCTTCGGAAAATTCGTCTTGCGCAAGGCCGGTCAGCATCCAACCGGCAATTACACATAGCCCAATACCAACACCGGCAATAATGTTCCGCGGCGACGTGCGAAAATGCGGATTGGAAAAACAAAAGAACAAGATCGCGCCGACAATCAGAATGGTCATAACGCTGGTTCCGGTTGTTGCCCCAAGGCCGGTCGCAGCGCCCAGAATTTCGCCAATGCCTTGGGTCTTAAGGCCAAAGCCGGTCAAATCGGTTGTGCCGGGTGTGAACAGTGTCTGACGTAACGGGCCAAGCAATCCGCCAATCGTCATATATCCAAATATTCCGGCGATCAACAGCACGACTATCGACCGTAAATCGCCGCCGCCAGCCCGCACCAGATTGCGACTGAGACAGCCACCGGAAAACACCATTCCAAAACCAAACAACAATCCTCCGACGATATTTGCAAGCCAGGCAAAGCTGGGTGTCAGATACATCGAGTCAGCGGTGTTCATCACACCCAATGCCTGCAAACCGGCAACGCCCATAATCGCAACGGCCCCGGCCAGCAACCAAGACCGGAAACGGCTGTAATCACCAAACGACAGGATGTCTGAAATGGACCCCATTGTGCAGAAATTTGTCCGGTAGACGATAAAGCCAAACGCAATGCCTATCATCAATCCGCCCCAACCGACATAATAGCCCGGGGACCCGACGACTATTTCTTTCAAAGTTTCGATCATTTGTTGCATCCCTTGTTTGGTCGTCTCTCGCAATTTTCTTAAGCGCAACTATTCCAAGAGGAATGGCCGTTTGGCAAGACATCTTCAAACATTAGCATATATTATTCGATCATCACGCGGCTACAATGTGCCGCAAGCGCGCGTTTCTACTGTGGTAAGTCTTTCGCGCAATAAAGATGATATAATGTAGCGATCAAGGTTTCTGCTTCGGGGCTGGAGAGAGAATAGAAAACCGATTGCGCCTCGCGGCGTGTTTTAACCAAACTTTGGCCGCGTAAAATCGCAAGCTGCTGGGACAAAGCCGACTGACTCAGGCCAACAAAGCCTTGCAGCTGCTGCACGTTTTTTTCGCCGTCCAGAAGGTGACACAGGATCATCAGGCGCGCTTGATTGGCCATGACTTTCAACATGTCACAGGCGCGCGTCGCATTGTCCTGTAGTTCTAAAATGTCCATTTTCCGACCTTTTTGCCAACCCCAATCAGTGGGCCAGCCAATGTAATCCTGCGCATAAATCACAAATACCGCGATGAATGCAAGCCACGGGTTCACAGCGCTGTTACGCGCGTCCAAGAATTCTTGACCTTATCGCGTTTCTTTAGTATGCGTTTATTCTAATATGCGAAACTGTCATGCAACAGCGGTCGGGAGGAAAATGACATGCTGGATACAATAAAGCCGGGCGATCTGGAAAATGCCAAAAGCATGTCCATCATTGTCACCAAGGGAACGCTTGACTGGGCTTATCCGCCATTCATATTGGCAACCACTGCTGCCGCGATGGATGTTAAAGTGTCGATGTTCTTTACGTTCTACGGCCTGACCCTACTGAAAAAGGATCTTGATCTGAAAATTTCGACCCTTGGCAACCCCGCAATGCAGATGCCGATGATGGGCATGCATATGACGATGCCAAATATTGTATCGGCGATTCCGGGCGTTGACCGGATGGCGACCACGATGATGAAAAACCTGATCAAGAAAAAGGGCGTTGCCTCGATCGCAGAGCTGCGCGAAGCTGCGATTGATCTGGACGTGCAGATGATCGGGTGCCAGATGACGATGGACTTGTTTGAAATCGGCAAAGACGAAATGATCGACGGTATTGAAATCGGCGGTGCCGCGACGTGGGTCGGGATCGCAACGAAATCCGACATCAATCTTTATATCTAAGCGGCAGATTTGACCGCGGACATCTACGGAAGGCATAAAAAATGGCTGCACATGTACTAAACGCTGAGGGACTGAATTGCCCGCTGCCGATCCTCAAAGCCAAGAAGGCGTTGAAAGACGTCCCGCAAGGCGAAATCCTTGAGGTTCGTTCGACTGATCCGGGTTCGGTTGCTGATTTTGCGGCGTTCTGCAATCAGACTGGCAACACGCTTGTCAGCTCAAGCACCGAAGGCAAAATCTATAAATTCGAGATCAAACGTAACTGATCCTGACTTGGCTGAAATTCCAAAACCCCGTCTGTTTCAGGCGGGGTTTTTGTTTGGGCGAGCGTGCGTCTTTGTTGGCCCACAGCCAGGCAAGCCACCCATAGCGCGCTGAACTGCGGAAAAAGTGCAACCAAATTTGGTGACCCCGAGTGGATTCGAACCACTGACCTGCCCCTTAGGAGGGGGCCGCTCTATCCAGCTGAGCTACGGAGCCTTGGGCTGACTCTTTGCGCTTTTCGTGGAAATGTTCAACCCCAACTGATTGTTACAATGACGTTTGCGGCGTCAGGGTCATGCGGAAACGACTTTCTTCCCGTTTTGCGAACCATTGCAGTTTCTCGTGCAGGGTTACGACAGACCCAATGATGATGATCGCCGGGCCTTTCAATTCCGCTGCTTCGGCAAGGTCAACCAAAGTGCTGATTGTCCCGACGATCACGCGTTGGTTTTCGCGGGTGCCGTTGTCAATGATGGCGGCCGGTGTTTCCGGGCTAACACCACGGTTGATGATTTCCGGAGCAAGATGTTTCAAAGTGGACAGACCCATATAGACCGCGACGGTTTGTTGTGGGCGGATCAGGACCTCCCAATCAAGGCCAAGATCGCCGTCTTTACCATGGGCTGTGACGAACATGCAGGATTGCGCGTGGTCGCGGTGAGTTAGGGGAATACCTGCGTAAGATGCGCAACCCGCTGCTGCGGTGATGCCGGGGACGACCTGAAACGGAATGTCGTGAGCTGCCAGCTTTTCAATTTCTTCGCCACCACGGCCAAAGATAAAGGGATCGCCACCTTTCAGGCGCAAAACCCGCTTGCCTTGCAAGGCGAGGTCAACCAGTAACTGGCTGATATCTTCCTGCTGCATCGTGTGCTGTTGTGGCAGTTTTCCGACATAAATCCGTTCAGCGTCACGCCGCATAAGGGCAAGGATATCTTCGCCCACCAGCCGGTCATAAAGCACAACATCGGCGCGTTGCATCAAGCGCAGGGCGCGGAAGGTTAATAGATCAGGGTCACCGGGACCGGCGCCGACAAGGTAAACTTCGCCGATCCGCGTGCCTTGATTTTCCGCGGTGGCACTGGCGAGTTCGGCGTTTAACTGGCGTTCGGCACCGGCGGGATCGCCTGCAAGAAACAAATCACCCACGGGGCCTTCAATGGTGTTTTCCCAAAACCGCCGACGCTCGCGGTTGGTTTTGATGCTGTTAGTGACGGTATCGCGAAAACCGCCAACAAATTCGGCCAGACGACCGTAAGCGGGCGGTAGCAGGGATTCAATGCGCGCCCGCAGGATGCGTGCGATGACTGGCGCTGCGCCGCCTGATGAAATGGCAACGACAAGCGGCGAGCGGTCAACCACTGACGGTGTAATAAAATCGCAGTACTCGCTTACATCTGCGACATTTGCCAAAACGCCGTATCTTTGTGCGGCATAGTACAGCAACTTGTCTCGGGTTTCATTTTCTGACGCACCATACGCAACACTTGCTCCAGCAATATCGGCTTCGGTCAAGGAGCGGGTAAAGTGATGCAGATTTGGATTGGTCTGCAAGCTTTCAAATTCAGCACTTAACGTATCATTATAAACTTCAACGATGGCACCCGCACTTAGCGCGCGTTCAACCCGTCTTGCGGCAACGGTTTCACCGCCGTCAACGATGACGCGTTTGCCTTTGATGTCTAAAAAGATGGGCAGGTAATCCATATAATCGGTACTTTCAGTTTTCTTTTGTCGCTGCGTGTTGTTGCGCCCAAGCCAGAATATCAGCCCCCAAGGCAAGACAGTTTTCCGGATCGACATCGACCTGGGTGATCCGCTTGCCTTCGCGCCAAATCAGCCTGAGCATGTGCAGGCCGTTGTGATAATCGACATCAAGCAGCCGCAATTGCCGACCGAATGGCAGAATATGCTCGGCCAGTTCGGTCAGGGTTTCGCGTTCATCAGTCATAGCGTGTTCCGCGCGTAAAGGCCGCTTCTAGCCGCCATTCCCATTTCCTTGGGGTGTCCCTGTAATCGGGTTTCAGGTCGAACTCCAGAAACATCTGACCGGATTCTCCAGCATTGGCGACCAGTCTTTCAAGTTCATCAAATGTCTTAACGTCGGGGTTCCCGATGATCAGATCGCTGAGTTTTGCCATTTCTTAACTTCCTTTTACGCGATTGTGGAACCGGACCCGAAACACCAACCGGTCGCTGGCCTTTTCAGTATCAGCATCAAAGCCCGTTCGGTTATGTAAAACATTGTTGCACAGAACCCCTTGTCCCGCCTCAAAACGCAGGCTTTGCATCAGGGGGTCGCCCTGTTCCAGCAAAGATTGCAAGGTCGCAGCGGCTTGCCGGGTGGTTTCATCGTCTCGCCAAGTAATACTGCGGGTACGTGCGGTATAGCGCATTGCAAGCTGGCCGTCCTGATCAACGGAAAAGACCGGCCCGATGCTGACCGGACGGACCGAACCATCGGCCTCGGCATTTTCGGGAATCGTCATCGCTTGGGGATGCATCAGGGCCTGAACAAAATCCGGGTTATGATCTCGAAGGCGGATATAGGCGAGTTCGGGATCAAGAAACTGGTTTTCACCACCGTTGTCGGCTGGAACGGCACAATGAAGAATCATAGCGCGGATCTGGTGTTCAGGGGCGTTGTAATACCCGTCGGTATGCCAGTTCATCGCTTTACGAGAATAGGGAATAAAGCCGCGTTGGGCAGGTTTATCGGAAACTGTAAGTGCTACAATCCCGTCAGGATCCGCAGACCTGTGACCTTCCGCGATCATTAAACCCATTGCCCCGGCAAAAGCCCTCAGATCATGGCGCAAACGGTCCTGATCCTGAACGCCTGAGTCGCTGTGATAAAGTACTGTATTGGTTTCGCGGCACCGGCGAACCAGCTCGGCGCGTTCAGAATCAGTCGGTTTCGCAAGATCATTCACTGCGACAAATCCGACGTTTTCAGACTTGTTCAGATTTGTCAGACGGCGCTGTCGCCATTCGAAATAGGGACCGTCTGTGGACATTTTCCACGGCAAATCTTTGTTGATTTGCGGGCTATTGGCCTGATTTTCCACGCGATGTTTCCCTGTTACTGCGCCATAGATAGGCAGAAAGATGCTGAAACCCAGCGCAAATAAAAAGCCAACAGATTTTTGCGCAGCTTTCTCTTTACATTCAAACATCCTAATATATAAAAGTACTACGGGGAAGGTGTTTTTGACCTGACTATGGTCCGGCTTAATAAACGTTAACTGGATCAAGATAGTTCATGGCAGAGAATAGGCTGCCCGACAACCAGAAGCCGGGCGCGGCCACGAGCGAAATCCAAGAGGGAGACCAGAGAATGAAAGACGGCGATTCAGTAGACGACAAGATTGTCAGCGGCCAGCACCCGACTCCGATGCTCGACCAGCTTGAAGATGGGCCTTGGCCAAGTTTTGTAACCGGCCTGAAGCGCCTGAGGGATTCAAAAGGCGAACAGTATGCGCCGATGATGAACGACCTTTTAGGCCAGCTGAACCATTCTTACGAAGAGCGGCTTGGCTTTTGGAAAGGCGGTACGGTTTCGGTTTTCGGTTATGGCGGCGGTATCATTCCGCGCTTTTCCGAAGTGGCCAAACAGTTCCCTGCGTCGAAAGAATTTCACACTTTGCGTGTTATGCCGCCTCCGGGGTTTCATTATACCACCGATATTCTGCGCAAGCTTTGTGACATCTGGGAAAAGCATGGTTCCGGTTTGATCGCGTTTCATGGTCAGTCGGGCGATATCATGTTCCAGGGCTGTACCACCGAAAACACCCAGCACGCGTTTGATGCGTTGAACAAGATTGGTTTTGACCTTGGCGGCGCAGGCCCCGCCCTCAGAACCTCGATGAGCTGTGTTGGTCAAGCGCGTTGTGAACAATCGTGCTATGATGAAGGCCGCGCCCATCGCAGTGTGATCAACAAGTTCCTGGACGAAATGCACCGCCCGGCGCTGCCCTATAAGTTCAAATTCAAGTTTTCCGGCTGTGGCAACGACTGTGTGAACGCCATCCACCGCGCCGATTTTGCGGTCATCGGAACGTGGCGCGATAACATCAAGATCAATCAGGAAAAGGTCAAAGAACACGTCGCCAAAGTTGGCCGTAAATACACGATTGATACAGTGGTTTCGATGTGCCCGACCCGCGCCATTAGTCTGAACGATGACGACACGCTGGAAATCGACAACAAATCCTGCGTTCGCTGTATGCATTGTATCAACGTTATGACCAAGGCGCTTTCGCCTGGTGATGATCGTGGCGCCAGCATCATGATCGGTGGCAAGCGTTCGCTGAAAGTTGGCGATTTGATGGGCATCATGATCAAGCCGTTCATTAAATTGAAAACCGAAGAAGACTTCGAGGAATTGCAGGAGTTCGCTGAAACCTGTCTAGAGTTCTTTGCCGATAATGCGCTGGAACATGAACGTATCGGTGAAACCATTGATCGGATCGGCTTGCCAACGTTCCTTGATGCTGTTGGCGTCGAACCTGATCCTAATATGGTCAAACACCCGCGGACGAGTTCGTATGTGCGGACTGACGACTTTGACGAAGAAGCCGCGAAATGGTTCGAACGCAAAGCACGTGACGCCGGCATGACTGTCGCCTCGGAATAACAACAGGTTCTTTTGGACCCTTCCCTGCTGGGAAGGGCGCCGAAACGGGAGAAGAAAATGAACGACGTAGTAGCAAATGCAAAGCCAAGAACACCTTTAGAATCAGGTGTGCCGGATCATCTGCAATACATGCATCCGATGATGCGCCGGAACCTTGGCAACTGGGACTATCATGACCGCCCGCGCCCCGGCGTTCTGCGGCATGTTACCAAAGACAACGAAGAGATTTTCACCGTTCGCGCCGGCACGCAGCGGCAGATGGATGTCTATACGATCCGCAAGCTGTGCGATATCGGCGACAACTTTGCGGACGGACACGTACGTTTCACTACGCGGTCGAACATTGAATTTATGGTCACAGACGAGGCCAAGGTCGAACCGCTGGTCAACGAATTAACTGCGAACGGTTTCCCAGTTGGCGGCACCGGTGCGTCGGTATCCATGATCTCCCACACGCAGGGCTGGTTGCACTGCGATATTCCGGGGACTGATGCCTCCGGTGTCGTCAAATCCCTGATGGATTACCTGCACAAGGAATTCATCCAGGAAAAGATGCCGAACCGCGTGCGGATTACCACCTCGTGCTGCCAGATCAATTGTGGCGGCCAGGGCGATATCGCAATCAACGTGCAGTACACAAAGCCGCCCAAGATCAACCACGATCTGGTCGCTAATGTGTGCGAACGCCCGGCTGTTGTTGCCCGCTGCCCGGTGGCAGCGATCCGCCCGGCCATGGTGAACGGTAAGCCGTCGCTGGAAATTGACGAAAAGAAATGCATTTGCTGTGGTGCCTGCTATCCGCCTTGCCCGCCGATGCAGATCAATGGTGCTGAATCAACTAAGATCGCGATCTGGGTTGGTGGCAAGCACTCGAACGCCCGGACTAAACCGACGTTCCACAAGCTGGCCGTGGCCAACCTGCCGAACAATCCGCCGCATTGGCCTGAAGTTGCTGCCGTGGTTCGCAAAATTGTCGATGCCTACAAAAAGGACGCCAAGCATTGGGAACGCATGGGCGAATGGATCGACCGCATCGGCTGGACCCGGTTCTTTGAAATGACCGATCTGGCGTTCACCAAACACCATTTGGATACCTGGACCGGTGCGCGCAATACCATGAATAACTCGGCCCACATTCACTTCTAAGGAGCAGTGCAGTGAAATTCGGAATAGTCGTCAGCGAGGGTCCCTATACCCATCAAGCCTCTGATACGGCATATAACTTTGCCAAAGCAGCGCTTGAAGGGGGGCATGAAGTCCCGCGTGTGTTCTTTTATCACGACGGGGTCAATGTCGGCACCCGGCTGTCGATTCCGCCACAGGACGAGCGTAACATTCAGCAGAATTGGACCGCACTAGCTGCCGAGCACAATGTAGATCTGGTGATCTGCATCGCGGCCGCCCAAAGGCGCGGTTTGTTGGATGAAAACGAGGCCAGCCGGCAAGGCAAAGACGCGAATAACATCGCTGAAGGCTTTCGGATTTCGGGTTTGGGTCAGTTGATTGAAATGGGCATTCAGACTGATCGTCTGATGACTTTTGGCGATTGATGAGGGATTGAAATGTCTGAAGTGAAAAAATTCCTCTATGTAAACCGCAAGGCGCCTTACGGCACGATTTATGCGCTTGAAGCACTAGAGGTCGTGTTGATCGGGGCGGCGTTTGATCAGGATGTATCGCTGGCGTTTCTGGATGACGGTGTGTTCCAACTGGCCAAAGGTCAGAACACCAAAGGCGTTGGCATCAAGAATTTTTCGCCAACGTTCCGGGCGCTGGGCGATTACGAAGTCACCAAATTGTACGTCGAGAAGGAGTCGTTGGACGAACGAGGCCTGACGCTGGATGACCTGCTGGCGGTCACCTACGAAGACGAAGACGACGATTACGAAGAAAAACCGTCCATCCGTTTGGTCAGCCGGGCTGAGATGGCGGATCTGATGTCGACACAAGACGTTATCTTAAGTTTCTGAGGGGGTAGAGATGTCAACATTACATACAGTGAACAAATCGCCCTTTGCGACGCAAACACTGCAAAGCTGTTTGAACCACGTAAAAGACGGCGATACGATCCTGATGATCGAAGACGGCGTTTATGGCGGGACAGTTGGCACAACGATAGCAGTCGCAGTCGCCGCCATCACAGGTAAAGTCGCAATCCGCGTGCTTGAAGGTGACATGGCCGCCCGTGGTATAAATGCTGACCGTCTTATCAATGGCGTAACGCCTGTGGATTACGCTGGTTTCGTCAAACTTGCAGCGGAAACCGATCGTACGCAGGCTTGGCTATAAGTTTCATAATGGATCCGTGGGGGATCAAAAACCGAAAGGAAGACCACAATGGCAGCATATGAAGTGAACGGTACAACCGTCGAACATGACGAAGAAGGCTATATCACCAATCTCTCTGAATGGTCCAAAGAGCTGGCTGAAATTATCGCGAAAGCCGAAGAAGTCGACATGAACGAAGAGCATTGGGAAGTGGTGAACTTCTTGCGCGATTACTACGAGGAATATCAGATCGCACCTGCGGTTCGTGTTCTGATCAAAGCGGTCAAAAAGACGATGGGCCCGGAAAAAGGCAGCAACAAGTACATGTACGAGTTGTTCCCCTACGGCCCGGCCAAGCAAGCCTGTAAAATCGCAGGTCTGCCCAAACCAACTGGTTGTATCTGATTAAGCCCTGTCCTTTGGAAAGATAAGCCAAATACCAGAGGTATTCTCGGGAGGAGTCTGAAAGTGTTGTCAACGCTTTATGCGGTGCTGTTCTATTTTGCCACTATCCTGCTTGTTGTCGGGACCGGGTTGAAGATCAGGAAATACGCGCGGACTCCGGCGCCGTTGAAAATTCCTACCACCCCCGCGCCGACCACCCGGTCGGGGGTGTGGCTGCGGATGTTCCGCGAGGTTGTGTTTTTTGAAAGCCTGTTCAAAGCCAACAAGTGGATTTGGTTGTTCGGCTATCTGTTCCATTTCGGCCTGTTGCTGGTTTTGTTGCGGCATTTTCGATACTTCACCCAACCGGTCTGGTTCTGGGTCGAGATCATCCAACCTTTTGGTGTTTACGCCAGTTTCGCGATGGTAATCGGCCTTGCCGGCCTTTGGGCGCGGCGGTTTCTGGTTGAACGCATCCGCTATATCTCGGCCCCTTCAGATCACCTGATGCTGGTTTTACTGCTGGCCATCGGCCTTAGTGGTATGGGGATGAAATTTGTCGCCAAGACCGATATCGTGGCGGTGAAAATATTCTTTCAAGGTTTGATGCGGTTTCAGATCAACGACCTGCCGACTGATCCGTTGCTGCTGATCCATCTGGGGCTTGTCGCCAGTTTGATGATCATTTTTCCGATTTCAAAACTTCTGCATGCACCGGGCCTGTTCTTTAGCCCCTCGCGCAATCAGGTGGACAATCCGCGTGAACAGCGACACTTGGCCCCGTGGGCTGCAAAGCTTGAAAAGGGGGGTCGATAAATGGCACCATTGGACGACGCCAAGCCAACAACCGTCACTGACGTGCGCGGTCCTGACGGGCATCCGCTGGATATCCCGCGTCTGGCTTGCGGTGCGATGGCTGATCTGCAGAGTTTTCCCGCGCATGTTAAGCATAACGAACGCCTTGGGTATCCCGGCGAGCTGATCGACGACTGGAAAGAGGTCGCAATCGCCAAAATCGGCGAACTGGCCGACAAAAACCGGGCCTTTCAGGTCTATCTGGACGCCTGCGTAAAATGCGGCGCCTGTACGGATAAGTGTCATTACTTCCTTGGGACGGGTGATCCCAAGAATATGCCGGTTGCACGGCAGGACTTGCTGCGCTCGGTTTACCGCCGGTACTATACATTTGCGGGCAAACACTTTCCCTGGCTGGTCGGCGCGCGTGATCTGACGCGCGAAGTGCTGGATGATTGGTACAACTATTACCACCAGTGCAGCCAATGCCGCCGCTGTTCGGTTTTCTGCCCTTACGGCATTGATACCGCTGAAATTTCCATGGCTGCCCGCGAGATTTTGGATACCGTTGGCAAAGGCCAGAAATATTGTAACGAGATTATCGGCAAGGTTCTGGATACCGGCAACAACCTTGGCCTTCAGGAAAAAGCCCTGCGCGCGACGTTGGAAAGCCTAGAGGAAGACATCGAGGAAGACACCGGTGTTTCCGTTCGCATCCCGCTGGACGAAAAAGGTGCCGATATTCTGTTGATCGCACCGTCGGCAGATTTCTTTGCGGAGCCGCACATAGAAGGTCTGATTGGCTATGCTAAAGTATTCCATCAGGCGGGTGTCAGCTGGACGGTTTCGTCGTATGCCTCTGAAGCTGCGAATTTCGGCTTGTTTATTGGGTCATACGAAAACATGCGCGAGGTTTCTCTGCGCATCCGGAAGGCCGCGCAAGACCTTGGCGTCAAGCGGATCGTGTTCGGCGAATGCGGCCATGCCTGGCGTGTCGGCTATAGCTTTTTGAACACATTGGCAGGGCCGTTTGATTTTCTGGATCAGAACTTTCCGATCCCGCAGCATATTCTGGAATTCACCCACGGGATGCTGGAACGCGGCGAGCTGAACATCGACAAGTCGCGCAACGACCATATCCGCTTGACCTTTCACGACAGCTGCAACGTCGCACGCGGCAGCCGGATGGGCGATATGCCGGGTGGGCAATTCGAAATTCCACGTGCTGTGCTGCGCGCTGTCTGTAACAATTATTTCGACATGGACCGTGACACCATCATGGAAAGCACCGTCTGCTGCGGCGGCGGCGGCGGGTTGCTGACTGACGAGCTGTTGGACCTCAGAACCAAAGGCGCCAGCCCGCGCATGAAAGCAATGCAACAGGTGACCGAAGATCACGGCGTCACCCATTTGGCCGCGATCTGCGCGATCTGCAAAACTCAGTTTGCCAAGGTGATGCCAAAATTCGGTTATGACATGGATTCCATCCTGTCGGTTCACCAACTGGTATCAAACGCAATCATCCTGGACGGCCAGGAAACCAATAACACGTCAGCGGCGGAGGATTAATCCCATGACCACACAAGCCCCCACATTCCGGCGCTTTGAAGAAGGCGAAACCCCAGACGATTGGAATCTTGAGGACAAAATCTTCACGCAGGACAAATCCTATAAGTGTCCGACATATATCGCGAAAACTCCGCCTTGTCAGGGATCTTGCCCCTCGGGTCACGAAATCCGTGGCTGGCTGGCGATTGCGCGCGGCATGGATAAACCGCCCGTGGCCGATATGGCTTGGCAGGAATATGCGTTTCAGCGGATGGCGGATGCCAACCCGTTTCCGGCCACGATGGGTCGCGTTTGCCCCGCACCATGCGAGGCTGGCTGCAACCGCAACGAGGTTGACGATTACGTTGGCATCAACGCCGTTGAACAATATGTCGGCGACTGGGCCAACGAAAACGGCGTCAACATGGTGGCTGCTGGTGCAGATACCGGCCGCAAGATTGCTGTCATCGGCGGTGGCCCGGCTGGATTGTCAGCGGCCTATTTCTTGCGCCGTCAGGGTCACGGCGTCACGGTGTTTGAAGCACATGACGAACTGGGCGGCATGATGCGCTTTGGTATCCCCGGATACCGCACCCCGCGCGATATGCTGGACAAAGAAATCGGTCGGATCATTGCCATGGGCGTTGATGTGCGAACAGGCGTTCGGGTTGGTTCCGACATCAAGATCGAAGAACTGGAAGAAGCGTTTGACGCGATTTTCTGGGCCTTGGGCGCACAAAACGGCCGCCCGTTGCCGGTTCAAGGCTGGGAAGGCACCGAAAACTGCATCAATGGGATCGAGTTTCTTGATGCGTTCAACAACGGTTATGTGCTGGGAACGGCGCGGAAAGTCGTGGTTGTTGGCGGCGGTGATACGTCGATTGACGTGGCATCCGTGGCGCGGCGTCTTGGCCATATTACGCATGTTGCGGAAACCGAACATGCCGACGGATCGCTTATTGATTTTACGGCCAAAGACGTTGCCAGTTCTGTGGTGCGCGAAGGTATGACGGCCACGCTGACGTCGTTGTTCCCGATTGAAAAGATGACGGCCGCCGCCCATGAACGTGAAGACGCCAAGCGCGAAGGCGTTGATATTCGCGGTGGCGTGATGCCACTTGAGGTGATCAAGAACGCCGAGGGCCGGGCGATTGCGCTGAAATTGTGCGAATGCGTGATGAAGGGCAACGTGCCTCAACCCGTTGAAGGTACCGAATTTGAAATTGAATGCGACATAATCATCTCCGCCATCGGCCAGTCAGGCGATCTGACCGGTGTTGAAGATTTGGACAACGGTCGCGGCTTTATCGACGTCGAGAGCAGTTACCAGGTTAAAGGTAAGGGCAAACATTTCGCTGGCGGGGATATTATTCGCCCACATCTGCTGACCACGGCAATTGGTCAGGGGCGGATTGCGGCAGAAACGATCACCGATTTTCTGGACGATGGCGATATCGAAAAGCGCCCGAAAGTGGATGTGCATCACTTTAACCTGCTGGCCGAACTGACCCGCCGTGGAAAAGTGATCGAGGAATACAGCCACATGCAGGTGCGTGGTACTGACAGCGCGAAATTCGCGATCCATAATTTCGAGGACCGCTCCAGCTCGCAGATCATAACCCACAAGGAGTTGTTCAAAGGACACTTCAATTTTGTGGCACGCGAAAAGCGGGATGAAGTGCAGATCGAAGGCGACGCGGTTCTTGGCAACTTTGAAGAGCGCATCATCGCCTATACCGAAGAACAGGCCAAGAAAGAGGGCGAGCGCTGTATGTCCTGTGGCATGTGCTTTGAGTGCGACAACTGCATAATCTATTGCCCGCAAGACGCAGTGTTCAAGGTGCCAAAAGCTGACCGCACCCTTGGCCGCTATGTCGACACTGATTATGGCCGTTGTATCGGTTGCCATATCTGTGCCGATGTTTGCCCGACGGGCTATATCAAAATGGGTCTCGGGGAATAAATCATGCGGCGTTTGGTAGTTGCCTTGTTGTTTGTTACCGGCCTGTTGGCCTTGCCCGCTATGGCGGGTGATCTCGGCCCGGTTATACCCAAAGCAACTGGTGTGGCGCATATCGAGGGCAATCTGTTCATGCGGATCAACCACATGAAACTGATGGTGCATGACCGGGATATGACGGTGCATGAAGGCGACCGGCAAGTGAAATACAGCCTTAAGGCCTGCGTTGAATGTCATGCGGTTAATGGCCACGATGCGCAGCCAGTGGCGGTGACAAGTGAAAAGCATTTCTGCCGGGTCTGTCACGATTACGCAGCGGTTAAAATTGACTGTTTTGAATGTCACAACTCCAAGCCGCAGATTTCGTCAAGTGCGCTGCTGAAACCGGAAATGCCCGACAGCACAGAAATTGCCGCCTATCTGAAGGAGGCAACACAATGAACCTGCCCGCCCTGAAATTTAGCAAAACCCCGCGTGATATGAACCGCCGTGACTTCCTGCGCAGCGGTGCTGCATTGGCCACGATCACGCTGGCGCCCGGTGTGACGCTGATGTCGTTTGGCGGCGAGGCTGCGGCAAATGCAGACGCTGGGAAACGTTGGGGCCTTTTGATTGACGTGAACAAATGCAGTCAGGATTGTTCGGCCTGCGTGTCGGCCTGTTCCAAAGAAAATGGCTGGAAATTGCCGGAAAACCCTGAAACGGACGCGCAATGGATACGCAAGGTTGATCTGAAAGATTTGTTGACGGGTCGTGAATCTTCGTTGCCGATGATGTGCCAGCATTGCGAAGATGCGCCTTGTGTTGATGTTTGCCCAACCGGTGCCAGTTTCAAGCGTAAGGACGGGATTGTGCTGGTGGACAAGCACGCTTGTATTGGTTGCCGGTACTGCATGATGGCCTGCCCTTACAAAGCGCGGTCGTTTATTCATGAGCCCTTAACCGATCAAAAGGCGCATGCCCCGCGCGGTAAAGGCACTGTCGAAAGTTGCACTTTATGTGTTCACAAAGTTGACGCTGGTGGCACGCCCGCTTGTGTTGAGGCCTGCAACACCACCGGCAATGGTGCCATGATGTTTGGCGATCTTAACGATCCGGAAAGTGATATCGCCAAGGCACTGCTGGCCTATCCTTCAATCGCGTTGCGCGCTGATCTGGGTCTGAACCCCGGCGTGCGCTACAGCAATTTGTAAGGGGACGGGTATGGAACGGACTATCTATCGTGAAATTCCGGCCTCGCGGCCAGTCATCCAATTGGCGGTCCTGTTGGGCGGGTTTATCGCAGCAGCAGCGGGGGCCGTTCTTTATATCGAGCATAACGGCCATATTGTCACCGGCATGAACAATCAGATCGTCTGGGGCTTGCCGCATGTGTTTGCAATTTTTCTGATCGTTGCAGCGTCAGGTGCGTTGAACGTCGCATCAATTGCCTCGGTTTTTGGCAAAACGCCTTACAAGCCGATGGCGCGGCTTTCGGCCTTGCTGGCGTTGTCGTTACTGGCGGGCGGGCTCGCGGTTTTGGTCCTTGATCTGGGGAGGCCAGATCGGTTGATCGTGGCAATGACCGAGTATAATTTTAGCTCGATCTTTGCCTGGAACATCTATCTTTATACCGGGTTTTTTGCGGTGGTTGGGGTTTACCTGTTTCTGCAGATGGGTCGCAACACGCCTTATTCCATCGTGCGCACGGCAGGTACCGTTGCATTTCTATGGCGTCTGGCGCTGACGACAGGCACCGGGTCGATCTTTGGCTGGCTGGTGGCACGGTCTGCTTATGATGCGGCGATCATGGCGCCTTTGTTTATCGTGATGTCCTTTGCCTTTGGTTTGGCGGTTTTCATCTTGGTTGTCACTGGTATGTGTCGCCTTACAGGTAGGCCTTTTGGCAAAAGCTTGTTGAACCGGCTTGGGCGCTTGTTAGGTATATTTGTGGCGCTGGTTTTGTACTTTACAGGGGTCCAGCACCTGACAAATCTGTATGCGGCGGAACATGGTGGCATTGAATGGTTTATCTTGCGCGATGGCGGCATTTATACCCAACTGTTTTGGTTTGGGCAGGTGCTGATTGGCGGCATTATCCCCTTGGTTCTGGTGTTTCATCCGACGGGCGGGGTGAAACCTGTTTCGACAATTCTTGCGTCGGTTCTGGTGATCCTTGGCGGTCTGGCGCAGCTATATGTGATCGTGATCGGTGGGCAGGCTTTTCCGTTGGATATTTTCCCGGGTTTTCAGGCCAGCAGCAGTTTCATGGATGGGCAGGTCAATGCCTATTCGCCCAGCTATCTTGAGCTTTTGCTGGGTCTTGGTGGGGTCGCGCTGGCGCTTGCTTTGACCGGAGTCGGCCTCAAAATTCTGCGCATCCTGCCGACAAACCTGTCGGACGGAAATGTCGGGCAAACGCCGTAATGTCCTGCACGCAAAGATCGACACGGTCGTGACTGCGCGGTTTCTGATCGCGGCTGCGCACAAGTCTTCGGGCAAAACCGTGATCTCGACAGGTTTGGCCGCGGCTTTTGTGGCGGCTGGCCAGAAACTTCAGACGTTCAAGAAGGGCCCGGATTATATCGATCCAATGTGGCTTGCCAGCGCCAGCGCCAGGCCGTGTTATAACCTTGATTTCAACACGATGGATGCAGACGAATTGTTAGCCCTGTTCGCTGATCGCTCGGCTGATGCCGATCTCGCGATGATCGAGGCCAACAAGGGTCTGTTCGACGGCGTCGATCTGGACGGCAGCGATTCCAACGCGGCGATGGCCAAACTTATCGGCGCACCAGTTATTCTGGTGATTGACACAAACGGCATGACCCGCGGAATTGCGCCATTATTGCAGGGGTATCAGGCTTTTGACCCAGCGGTGAACATCGCCGGGGTGATCCTGAACAAAGTTGGCGGCGCGCGCCACGAGAGCAAGCTGCGTGCGGCAGTGGCTGCCTATTGCGATATTCCGGTTATCGGCGCGGTCTGGCGCAATCGGGCGCTGGAAATCGGCGAGCGGCATCTGGGCCTGACAACGCCCGCCGAAACAGGTGAACTGGCAGGAACCATCGCGGAAATAGGCCGGATTATTGGTGGTTCGGTGGATCTTTCTGCCTTGGCGGCAATCGCTGACACTGCGGAAAAAATGGCGAAACCGATGCGACTGCAAACGCCAACATCGCCCGCCGATCTGCGCATTGGAATTGCACGGGACACTGCGTTCGGGTTTTATTATCCAGATGATTTGGACGCCTTTGCCAAGGCTGGTGCCAGACTTATCCCGATTGATACGTTAAGCGATGCAGTGCTGCCCGGACTCGACGGTCTATTTATCGGTGGCGGGTTTCCGGAAACCCAAATGCCAGCCCTTGCCGCCAACGTCTCGTTGCGCACCAACATCCGGCAGGCGATCGAAAACGGGCTGCCGACATATGCGGAATGTGGTGGTTTGATGTATCTGTGTGAACGGATGATCTGGAATGGCGACCGGCGCGAAATGGTCGGCGTCATTCCTGGCGATGCCGTTATGTGCGCGAAGCCACAAGGCAGGGGCTATGCCCGTTTCACCAAT
>DJBQ01000016.1:0-1417 GCA_002430125.1 Rhodobacterales bacterium UBA5972 | reverse complement strand
CCGTTTCACCAATTCACCGGCGCATCCCTGGGCAACGCCCGGCAAATCCGTTAAAGCCCATGAATTCCATTATGCACGGCTTGAAAACCTAAAACCGGGTTTGGCCTTTGGACGAGCTATTGAACGCGGCGCGGGCATTGACGGCCATTACGATGCGATTGTCATCCATAATCTTGTCGCCGGATTTTGCCATTTACGTTCGACCCGTGACAATCCTTGGGTAAAGAACTTTGTCGATTTTGTGCGGTCGAAAAAGGCCTGACGGCGGCCAGACAATCTAACGTCCCGACGGGCTTTCCGCTGGCGATAGTTTGCGCCGTGGACCAAGCTTGAATCGAGGCGCCGTTCCGTATTCCCGAAGACCCACACCAGCGGCAAATTCGCCAAAAACCGGCCCGTGTTTGAACAGGTGGCCAGAACATCCACCAGCCAAAAGAACGTTCTGATGCTCAGGGTGAAAATCCAGCACGAAATGCGTGTCGGGGGTCAAAATGATCTGGTTAAATTTACTGTCGACAACCTTTTGACCGTTCAGCCCCGGCAGACGCTTGCCGATGTACTGCCGCGTCCGTGAAAGCATTCTTTGGTTGATCAGACGCTCGTCATTATCAAGGTCAATCTTGTCTGGAATGACGACTGCAGCTTTAACACCTGACCCTTCGGCGGATGGCAAACCAAAAGACCCCAATCCGTGATCAATCCAGCAAGGCATGCGCGACTGGTCAAACATCTCGGACCCATCAAGGGTCGAGGTATAGAGGACATTGACACCGATAACCGTCGATATTGGCTTGATGGTTTTCGGAAACATCTCGGCCATCCAGGGGCCAGTGGCGATCACAATCAGCTCAGCCTCAAGCCGCTTGCCGTCCAACATCGGGAACTCGGTTTCGTCTGTGGTGACGCGACCGCGCAGAACTGTACCGCCAAGCTGTCTGAAAAGCGCCAAACCAGTTATCAGCGCACGATGCGCCTCGGGCTCGTACAAAGCGTATGAAATTCCGGAAGGGTCAAACTGCGGGAAAAAGGTTGCAATATCCTGTGGGGAATAGCGGTGAAACGGGACGCCCATTTCCGTAAAAGTCCGGGCAGTGTTGGCTTCCCAATTGCAATGGCCTTCGGTGGCAAGGATCAAGGCACCGCATTCGTAGTATAGTTTTTGACCGGTTTCCTGTTCCAGCTCCAACCAACGCAACCGGGCATCGCGCGCCCATTGCGTATAGAATTTGTCGTTGCCGTGAATCGACCGGATGACACGGTTGTAATCGGATGATGAAGCCCGCGGATGATCGCCTGGCCAAGGTTATTTTCCTTGGCAAGCAGGCGATGAACCCAAAAAATGTTGGCCAAAGCCCTGAAAGCCTTTCATCCCAAGCCGGATTTTCTATTCCTCCGAAAACCCGATGCCTTGTTTCCG
>DJBQ01000057.1 GCA_002430125.1 Rhodobacterales bacterium UBA5972 | reverse complement strand
CGCGATTTCCGGTATCATCGTTCTGGGGGCCTTGCTGCAAGTCGGTGAAAGCAGCGTCATTGTGATGGTGCTTGCGGCCATATCGGTGCTGATCGCCACTATCAACATTGTCGGCGGGTTCATGGTGACCCGGCGCATGTTGCAAATGTTCCAGAAATCTTAAGGGCAGGGAGGAAATATCATGAGCATAGGTCTCGTCACCGCCGCCTATATCGCGGCATCTGTCCTTTTCATCCTCGCCTTGGGGGGGTTAAAAAATCAGGAAAGCGCTAAGCGCGCCGTCTGGTATGGTATCATCGGCATGGCAATTGCGATTGTTGCTACCGTCAGCGGTCCGCTGGTTGATATCGGCTGGGTTCTTGTCGTTATGATGGCGGTTGGCGCTGTCATTGGCACGCTTGTGGCGCAACGGGTCGAAATGACCGGTATGCCGCAACTGGTTGCCGCCTTGCACAGTTTTGTTGGTCTGGCAGCGGTGTTTATCGGCATCAATTCGGACCTGACCGCGCATCACTTCGCCACCCCGGTGGAAGAGGTCATTCACGAGGTCGAGATTTTCATCGGCATCTTTATAGGTGCGATCACCTTTACCGGCTCGATCATTGCGTTCGGCAAACTGGCGGGCACAATCGGCGGCAAAGCCCTGATCCTGCCCGGGCGGCATGTGTGGAACCTGTTGATGGTTGTTGCTTCGCTGGTTCTGCTGGTGATGTATATGCAGGGCGCCGGTTCGTGGACACTTTACGCAATGACCGCGATTGCCTTTGTGCTTGGCGCGCATCTGGTGATGGCAATTGGTGGCGCTGACATGCCGGTCGTGGTGTCGATGCTGAACAGTTATTCCGGTTGGGCCGCGGCGGCGACCGGCTTCCTGCTGGGCAATGATCTGCTGATCGTTACCGGCGCGCTGGTTGGTTCAAGTGGTGCGATCCTGTCGTACATCATGTGCAAAGCCATGAACCGGCATTTCCTGTCGGTCATTCTGGGTGGGTTTGGGGCGGCAAAAGGCCCGGCCATGGAGATCGAAGGCGAGCAGATCGCCATCGACGCCGATGGTGTGGCGGCTGCTTTGGATGATGCTGACAGTGTTATCATCGTGCCGGGTTACGGCATGGCGGTGGCACAGGCGCAGCAATCCGTCAGTGAACTAACGCGCCGTTTGCGCGCCAGAGGCAAAACCGTGCGGTTCGGTATTCACCCGGTCGCAGGCCGTCTGCCCGGTCATATGAACGTGCTGCTGGCCGAGGCGCGGGTGCCTTATGACATCGTGCTGGAAATGGACGAGATCAACGACGATTTCCCGACAACCGACGTGGTGATGATCATCGGCTCTAACGACATCGTTAACCCGGCAGCCCAGGAAGACCCCAACTCGCCAATCGCCGGTATGCCGGTGCTAGAGGTCTGGAAAGCCAAGCAAGTGTTTGTTTCCAAACGCGGGCAAGGCACCGGATATTCCGGCATCGAAAATCCGCTGTTCTTCAAGGAAAACACCCGGATGTTCTATGGCGACGCCAAGGTAAGCTTGGACAATCTGCTGACCAAAATCACCTGACATCAAAAAAAGGGGCCTTGCGGGGCCCCTTTATCTTTGTTTCGGAAATGCTCTGGAGAGCCGCCTTTTAAGCGTTGGCTTCGCGGATTTTATTGGCAGATTCCTTGTTAAAGACGATGCCTTCCTTGGTCAGCAATTCGTCCAACTCGCCGGACAGCGTCATCTCGGTGATGATATCACAGCCGCCGACGAATTCGCCTTTGATGTAAAGCTGCGGCACGGTTGGCCAGTCGGAATAATCCTTGATCCCTTGCCGGATATCCGCATCGGCCAGAACGTTCACGTCCTTAAACGCCACGCCCATATAGTTCAGCACACCCGCCACTTTGCTGGAAAACCCGCATTGCGGCATCGTCGCTGTGCCTTTCATGAACAGCACCACGTCGTTGCTGGTCACGGTGTCTTTGATCATTTTTGCTGTATCGGTCATCGCTTCACTCCGGTGCTTTTGTTGTTAAAGCCAGCGCGTGCAATTCGCCATGCGCGCCGTCCATTTTACCTTTTAACGAGGCATAGACCGCGCGCTGTTGCTGCACCCGGTTCATGCCTTTGAATTCCGCGGCCACGACCTCGGCGGCATAGTGATTACCATCCCCGGCCAGATCGGTAACCGTGATCCTGGCATCGGGAAAACCCTCGCGGATCAACCGTTCAATTTCGGCGGCTTCTATGGCCATTGGTCCTGTCCTTCACATAGTTACACAACATGTAATATGTTGGTCTATCCGGCGCAAGGGTAGGCGGTTATTGAATGACTTTCGCCAAACCACCGTCAAAAGCCGCGCGAAGGTCAACCAAAGAAACCGGACTGCTGCCCAACCTCAGAACGTCACCGCCTACAGCGCCAAGCTCAACGGCTTGAACGCCAGCCGCCTTCGCCATCGCCAACAGGCCAGCTGCGTCGTGGGTTGCCAACAAATACCGCCCTTGATCTTCGCCAAAGTACCAGCCCGTATCGCCGTCCGGGGTACTGATGCCCACATTACCTGCCAGCGCCATTTCAGCGGCGGCCAGCGCCAAGCCGCCATCGCCTAAATCATGTGCAGCGGTTATCAATCCAGCCGCCTTTGCTGCCAACACAAGCTCACCCGCAGTGCGTTCGGCCGTTAGATTAACCGTAGGCGCGTCACCTGCAACCACGCCCAGAACCTCGGCCAGATAGGCCGATTGCCCCAAATGGCCGCGACTGTCTCCGATCAGGACCAGCGCATCCCCTGCCTTCGGCGCAATCCTTATCAAATCATCAAGCGAGGCCAGCAAGCCAACCGCCCCAATCGTCGGTGTCGGCAGGATCGCGCTGCCGTCAGTTTCGTTGTAAAGGGACACATTGCCGGAAACGATTGGCACATCCAGCGCCAAAACAGCCGCCGCAATGCCTTTGATGCAGCCGACAAACTGGCCCATAATCTCGGGCTTTTCAGGGTTGCCGAAGTTAAGGTTGTCGGTTGTCGCCAATGGCCGCGCGCCGGTTGCAATCAGGTTTCGATAAGCCTCGGCCACCGCCTGTTTACCGCCTTCAAACGGGTTGGCTTTGCAATAGCGCGGCGTCACATCCGACGTAAACGCCAGCGCTTTGCCGGTGGCATGTACCCGCACGACACCCGCATCAGAGCCGGGCCGAATGACCGTATCTGCCATAACCATGTGATCATATTGCTGATAGACCCAGGCGCGGGATGAATAGTTTGGCGATCCGATGATCGTCAGTAAAGCGACAGCGGGATCAACAACCTCGACCGCGCCCAAAGGGGTCGCGACGGGCGTTTCAACCCAAGGCCGGTCATATTCCGGGGCCGTACCAGACAATGCCTTCAGCGGCAGGTCGGCCTTTAATACGTTATTCATCATCACAACAAAGCGGTCTTCGGCAATCGTATGTCCGACAATGGCGAAATCCAGATCCCATTTGTCAAACACCGCCTTGGCGACATCTTCCTTTTCCGGGCGCAGCACCATCAACATACGTTCCTGAGATTCGCTTAACATCATCTCGTAGGCCGTCATATTTTCTTCGCGCACCGGCACCTTTTCCAAGTCAAGCCGCACACCCAGATTGCCTTTGTCGCCCATTTCCACAGCCGAACATGTCAGACCAGCCGCGCCCATATCCTGTATGGAAATCACAGCGCCGGTGGCCATCAGCTCCAGCGTTGCCTCCATCAGGCGTTTTTCGGTGAACGGGTCACCGACCTGCACAGTGGGGCGCTTTTCTTCGATCGTGTCGTCAAATTCCGCACTGGCCATAGTCGCCCCACCAACCCCGTCGCGGCCGGTTTTGGCACCAAGATAAACGACCGGCATGCCGACACCTGATGCTGCCGAATAGAAAATCTTGTCAACATCGGCCAGTCCGGCAGCAAAGGCATTTACCAGACAATTGCCGTTATAAGCCGCATCAAACCTAAGTTCGCCGCCGACATTCGGGACACCAAAGCAATTGCCGTATCCACCAATGCCTTCCACCACGCCATTGACCAAAGATTTGGTTTTTGGATGCGAAATCTCGCCAAAGGACAGCGAATTCATAGCCGCAATCGGGCGGGCGCCCATGGTGAACACATCGCGCAGAATACCGCCAATGCCGGTCGCAGCCCCTTGATAAGGCTCGATATAACTGGGATGATTATGGCTTTCCATCTTGAAAACCACCGCTTGCCCGTCGCCAATATCCACGACACCAGCGTTTTCACCGGGGCCGCAGATCACCTGCGGACCAGTGGTTGGCAAGGTGCGTAACCAGCGTTTCGAGGATTTGTAAGAACAATGTTCGTTCCACATCGCCGAGAAAATCCCAAGCTCCGTAAAGCTTGGTTCGCGGCCCAGCAAATCCAGAACCCGTTGATATTCATCCGGTTTCAGTCCGTGCTTGGCGATCAGGTCAGGTGTGATATCCGGCTCTTGCATGGCGCGCCTCATTAATGCTTGCTGCCTTTTAGGGCGCAACAGGACCGGGGAAAAGGGGTTATTCGCCGCGCCTGGCGCAGGGCTAAAAAAAGGCCGAGACAAGCTCGGCCTTAAGTCCAACAGGGAGGTGAAAACGTCGGGATGTTAATCAACCGCCGCCTTCGAGAACAGAATTAGGGATGCTTTGCTGTCCTTTCAAGGATAAATGCTGAAATTTTATGCATAGCCGCTATCGAATTTGTGCATGGCTTTGGTTAAGTGCCTGAGTTCGCTAATTCTTTGTTGCGGCGTCGATAGGCGATCACTTCATCAACCACAAATTCCCGGAACGCCTCAACCCGCTTGGATTGCCGTAATTCTTCCGGATAAGCAAGATAAACCGGCACTTCATGACTGGTTTCTTCGGGCAGAACTTGCACAAGGTTGGGAAAATCTTCGGTTAGGTAATCCGGTAAAACGCCGATTCCCAAGCCATGAATGACCGCCTGCAGAATTCCGAAATAGTTGTTGACCCTCAGATGCGAGGCAGCAGTTTCTGAGAACAACCTGTTGATTAAATTTGCACTGGCCGCCACCTGCGGCGCGGTGGAATTCTGGCTGATCAACCTGTGATCGTTCAGGTCAGACAAGGTGACAGGCGTGCCATTCTTTGCCAGATATTCCGGCGAGGCGTATAGTTTGATCGTCACGGACATCAAGCGCCTGCGCACCAGATCGGCCTGACTGGGTTCTTTCATTCTGATCGCGACATCTGCTTCACGCATCGGTAAGTCCAGCACGCGCTCTTCCAGCATCAGATCAATTTTCAGATCCGGATATTTTTCGTACAGCGCCCCAAGTCGCGGCGCCAGCCACAGCGTGCCAAAACCAATTGTCGTTGTAACCCGAAGCTCGCCATTAACTTCGTCCTCACTATCGCGAATGCGCGCCTCGGCTGCCTCTAGACGTCTGACCATGCTTTTGGCGGCATCAAACAACAACTCGCCCTGTTCGGTCAAAATCAGGCCGCGCGCGTGCCGGTGAAACAGGGTAACGCCAAGACTTTCCTCAAGCCCGCGGATTTGCCGGCTGACGGCGGATTGCGACAAATGCAGGGTTTCCCCCGCATGTGTCAGACTGCCCGCAGCAGCGACAGAATGAAAAATTCGCAGCTTATCCCAGTCCATGATTACCCTGTTCACGTTTATTTTGTGATAACCATAGGGCAGGCGGGTGTATCATTGCAATTACATCGACACGAAAATTTGACTTTGTAGGTCAACAATAATGACCTATTATAGAAACAGACTCACCCAAGCCCGGAGATTCCGATGACCCTGCATGATGTCAGCCTTAGCGACCGTTATGACCTTACCAAGGATCAGGTATTGCTAAATGGAACGCAGGCTCTGGTGCGGCTGATGCTGATGCAAAAGGCGCGCGATACGGCAAATGGCCTCAATACCGCAGGGTATGTCACCGGCTATCGGGGCTCGCCACTTGGCGCGGTTGATTTCCAGATGACGCTGGCGGAAAAAGAACTTTCGGCCGCTGATGTCAAATTTCAGCCGGGTCTGAACGAAGATTTGGCTGCCACCGCGATTTGGGGCAGCCAACAGGCTGAACTGCGCGGCGAAGGAAAATTCGACGGAGTTTTCGGATTTTGGTACGGCAAAGGGCCGGGCGTCGATCGCTCGGGCGACGCATTCCGCCACGCAAATATGGCCGGAACGTCGAAAAACGGCGGGGTTATTGCCTGTCTTGGCGACGATCACACCGGCGAAAGTTCGACCACATTGCATCAGTCCGAATGGGCGATGGTTGATGCGATGATGCCGATTCTATCACCAGCCGGGGTTCAGGAAATCCTTGATTATGGCCTCATTGGATATGAGCTCAGCCGTTATTCGGGTTGCTGGGTTGGCCTTAAATGTATGAAAGACACGATCGAAGTGACCTCGGTTGTCGATACCAGTGCGGATCGTATCAAAATCACCCGGCCCACCGATTTCGCGATGCCCGCTGACGGCCTGAACATACGGCTGGTCGATGACCGCGTCCCGCAGGAGGCCCGGCTGCACGATTACAAGCGTTTCGCCGCCGAGGCGTTTGCGCGCGCCAACTGTTTGGATAAACGCGTGTTTGGAACGGCTGGTGCCAAAATTGGGATCGTCGCCGCTGGCAAAAACTGGCTTGACCTTGCGCATGCACTTGACCTGCTGGGCATCGATGCCGCCACCGCCGAACGTCTGGGTATTACCACCTACAAAGTCGCGATGACCTGGCCCTTGGACATGACCAGTTTTCATGAATGGGCCGAGGGGCTAGATCTGATTATTGTCGTCGAAGAAAAACGTAAACTGCTGGAAGTGCAGATCAAAGAAGCCCTGTTTGATGACCGCCATTCCCGGGTTTACGGCTGGAAAGACGGGCAGGACGCTGAATTATTCCCAACCCGTTATGCGCTGGAACCCGCAATGATCGCCAGCAAACTCGGCAAAATTCTTGAACTCGAAGGCCGCTCTGCCGACTGCGTAAAATCCGGTATGAGGCAATTGGCCGAATCTCAACGCAATGATAATGCACAGGAAATTGCCACGCGTGTTCCATATTTCTGTTCAGGCTGTCCGCATAACAGTTCAACCAAATTGCCCGAAGGCAGCCGTGCCTATGCCGGGATCGGGTGTCACTTCATGGCGCAATGGATGGATCGTGAAACCCTTGGCTATACTCATATGGGTGGCGAGGGTGCCAACTGGATCGGTGAATCGCTGTTTTCCAAACGTGATCACGTTTTTCAGAACCTTGGCGACGGCACCTATAATCACTCCGGCAATATGGCCATCCGCGCTGCGTTGGCGGCCAATACCACGATAACTTATAAAATCCTTTATAACGACGCCGTTGCCATGACGGGTGGCCAACATAATGAAGGCGACCTTGACGCCTATCGGATCGCCCGTGAAGTTCAGGCGATGGGTGTGCAGAATATCGCTGTCGTCTATGACCCGAAAGAAGATGTGGATACCGCAAACTTCCCAAAAGATGTGACGCTGTATACACGTGATAAGTTGATGGAAGTTCAGGATAAATTCAGTAAAATCAATGGTGTGTCGGCGATAATTTATGTACAAACCTGTGCTGCCGAAAAGCGCCGCCGCCGCAAACGCGGCCTGTTTCCCGATCCCGACAAGCGGGTTTTTATCAACCCGGATGTCTGCGAAGGTTGTGGCGATTGCGGCGTGAAATCCAACTGTGTCTCGATCGTTCCGCTGGAAACCGAGTTTGGCCGCAAGCGTGCGATCGACCAATCCAGCTGCAACAAAGACTTTTCCTGCGTTAATGGCTTCTGCCCGTCTTTTGTCACTGTGAAAGGCGGAAAAATCCGCAAATCGGGTGGCAAAATGATTGATCTGCCCAGCTTGCCATTACCGGTTCTGCCGGAAATTCACGGCACCTATAATTTTGTGATCACAGGTGTTGGCGGCACCGGTGTTGTCACCATCGGTGCAATCCTCGCAATGGCCGCGCATCTGGATGGCAAAGGGGCTGGCATGATGGAAATGGCCGGTCTCGCGCAAAAAGGCGGCGCGGTTCATATCAACTGTCGGATCGCCGATAAACCCAGTGATATCAACGCAATCCGCATTGCGATCGGCGA
>DJBQ01000165.1:12848-13015 GCA_002430125.1 Rhodobacterales bacterium UBA5972 | reverse complement strand
CGGGTTTTGCGGATGCGTTTTGGCATCGGAATGAACACCGATCACACGCTGGAAGAAGTCGGCCAGCAATTCAGCGTTACCCGCGAACGTATCCGGCAGATCGAGGCCAAAGCCCTGCGTAAACTCAAGCACCCCAGCCGGTCGCGCAAATTGCGCAGCTTTCTGGA
>DJBQ01000165.1:11831-12618 GCA_002430125.1 Rhodobacterales bacterium UBA5972 | reverse complement strand
GGGGTGCTTGGGAGTTACGAATAGTGCCAACAAACGCACCCTCGCCAATTCCATCGGACCGGAAGGTCGAATACCGTTTGCGTGCTCGCGCAGCCGCCCAATAGGGCTGTTACTTGGCCACATGTGAGAGCCAACTTTAACGGATAGCAATGCGTGAGCTTTTACGCCGGACACGCCGATCCACTCATCGCAAAAAAACGTCCGCCACATGACCTTTCGTTAACGCGCCGTTAACCCTAATCGTCAAAGTTTAACCCACTTCCTTTGACAAGGCCTCAACATGCGTCACCTGCCTGCCCTAATCATTTGCGCCCTCATCACCGCTTGTGACACGCCCTCTCTTGAATTCAGCGGCATCAAACCGGTCGCAACCGAAATCCAGGGGGACAAAATCCTGGTCTACCGGAAAGGCAGCCGCGCCCAGGCGGTGCGCACCAACAGCCGCCGCAAGTCCCAGCGCGACGGGGCAATGGAACGGTTGGTCGAGGCGATTGCCAGCGTAACCAGATGCAAAGTCCGCGAAAGCTCGGTCCGCGGCGACGCCGTATTGATCAGCGCCTCCCTGAAATGCGCGTCATAGACATGATCCCGACGCAGCCCCCCCGTACGCATGCTTTACCAATCCCTAACGCCTGTGCCCTAAACCATACGCCAAGCGCTTAAACATGGTTCGGCCTCGCACATCACGGTAAACACTCCGAGGGGCCAGCCGGAAACCTACAGATCGACAGGTATGGGGCGCAAGCCTCGTTTCGGCCTATGAACCATATCGGCGGGCCCGCCTTCT
>DJBQ01000165.1:0-11677 GCA_002430125.1 Rhodobacterales bacterium UBA5972 | reverse complement strand
CCATATCGGCGGGCCCGCCTTCTTTCTAATACACCCACGAGAATGACCCTTTCCCCTGCCAACCAACCGGTTGCGCAGGCCCAAAGGCGTTTGCAACCGCATCAAATCCTTGCATCAATCCCGAATCCCGCAATAGTATGGGGCATTGTCCATTCCGCTGGAAAGGGTGGAGTTTGCACACGGGTTTCGGCAATACCGAATTTTGGAGGGTTATAGAATGTCAATTATCAAGAAACTACGCAGAACCTTGGCGGCCAGCCTAATGCTTGCAGCTGGCCATTTCACACCAGCGACAGCACAAAGCACAACCGATGTCTGGTTTTGCAACAACACCGGATCAGACGTGTTCATCGCCATGGTCTACTGGCACTACCAAAACAACCGCTGGCAGCTTTATGCGTGGCAGCGTCAAAACCCCGGCTCGTGCGATTCGATTGGTTCAGTCGGAAGCGGGATGATCTATTATTTCGCCGAAAAAGAAGGCCGTAAATTTCATTGGCCCGCTGAGGCCTATGTCGACAAGCGCTATTGCGTTCCGAACTATGCCGTCAACCGCCCGATGAATGGCGGCAATTGCCCCAGCGACGAGCGTTTGGTTGGTTTTGTCGGCCAAAGCGTGAACGGATCCTC
Organism: Rhodobacterales bacterium UBA5972; assembly: GCA_002430125.1. Taxonomy (GTDB): domain Bacteria; phylum Pseudomonadota; class Alphaproteobacteria; order Rhodobacterales; family Rhodobacteraceae; genus UBA5972. The sequence continues at coordinate 11,047 of DJBQ01000165.1, read as the reverse complement.
CTTTACGATCAATCTGAACAATAACTGACGCAGCGACACGCAGGCGGGGATTGGCAAATCCCCGTCAGCATTGTATCGCGAATACATGCCTATTTACGCCCTCAAGATCGAGTATCACGGCGGCCCCTTCGCGGGGTGGCAGCGGCAGAAAGACCAGCCTTCTGTTCAGCAAACGCTGGAACAGGCACTGCGCAAACTTGATCCTGACATGCCGTCGATTGCTGCCGCTGGCCGGACTGACGCGGGCGTGCACGCAACCGGACAGGTCGCGCATTGCCAACTGGCCAAGGACTGGGATCCTTTCCGCCTGTCCGAGGCGCTTAACTTCCATTTGCGACCAGCGCCGATTGCCATTGTTTCAGCCACCCGCGCGCCTGATGATTTTCACGCGCGTTTCTCGGCGATCGAACGGCGCTATCTGTTTCGCCTGATCACCCGGCGGGCGCCTTTGGTGCATCAGGCCGGTTTGGCGTGGCATATCAGTCATGACCTTGATCTGACCGCGATGCAGGCCGCTGCGCGACACTTAATCGGCCTGCATGATTTCACCACGTTTCGTGCAACCCATTGTCAGGCAAAGTCGCCGATTAAGACCCTGGACATGCTGAACATCACGGCCCAACCTTATGCCAGCGGCACGGAATTCCAATTCACCCTCAGTGCGCGCAGCTTTCTGCACAATCAGGTCCGCAGCATCGTCGGCACACTGGAACGCGTCGGTGCGGGCGCTTGGCATCCCGATCGGGTGAAAACCGTGCTCCAAGCCCAAGACCGCACAGCCTGCGGTCCGGTCTGCCCACCGCAAGGCCTATACCTTACAGGCGTCGGTTATCCCAAAGACCCCTTCGCACAGACTTCATAACCCGACAAATGCCCAAATTCGCCGCGCAGCGGCGAACAGGCACGGCCCGGAACGGGCCTCCGCTGGATTACCTCAACCCGTCCACACCCACAACATCGGCCGCCTCAAGCCCGCCCATCCGCGAGTTGATCCGCGCGCCCTTGCTCATCGCCAGTGCGAACAGCAATTCACCTGCCTTGGGACCGTCCGGCACTCCAACCTCGATCGCGTCAAAATGCGAACGCACATAGGCGGCGTTGATATGCCCAAGTGGCACGTCAATCCGTGTGCCAACCCCGCCGATTTTCATCGCTGAGGGCACAATCGCCTTAGCCATACCCAACCGTTCGCGCATCGCATAGCCGCCCGGCACATGCCAAAGCGCGGTATGCTCAAGCTCGCCATCCTCGCCCACCAGCCCCGCCTTACCGTAGCCGTCAATCCCCGCAATCCCGCCCAACGCGGTGATCAGCTTGTCGGTCATCATCAAGCCCAAAGGTTTGAGCGCCTCCATCGCGCTTTGCAAATCTGCCTCGTATCGCCCGGCAAACGGGTTGGACACCAAAGCCACAATCGCCGCCCGCAACCGTGGCACAGGTGCTACCTTACCCCCATCATGTTGAATTTCTTCTATAAACAACATGGTCTTACGCAATCTGAAGTCGTGCATCCTCTACCCCTTTTGTCAAATCCAAGCCACCCAGCATGACCACCTCGCCCGCCAGAAACAAAGCCGCCGCGCTGATGAAGCCCCGCGCCTGCATCTGTTCCGCAACCTGCTTTCCTGCCACTAAAGCCTGCGCCACGTCCGCTGGCCGCAAGTCCCCAACGCCGGTCGTCACCAACCGCATGCCAAGATCACTGTCCGGCGACAGATCGCATGCTGGCGCGCGTAAAACTGCCGGATGACCGGGCAAATCCACCGCATTGGCAATCAGCGTTGCCGCCGCATCGGCCATCGCCGCGTTTGCCGCAACCACCGTCACTGCATCAGCAATCCCCAACGAGTAAGACCGCCCGCGCCAGCCGGAACTTGCCAGCCCGCGGCCCGTCTGGTCCCAGCCAAGTCGCACCCGCCCAGCGTCGCAACCCGAATGGATCGCCGCAGTCAGGTCCCGCCCCTTGGTCAACCAAAAAGCGATGTCACCGCCGTTATTGACGTAAGCTTTTTCAAGCGCGCATGCCGCGCACATCGCCGCCAGAACCTCGTCCGCTACGGAACCCGCCACCGCGGCCATTGGGGTTACGAACATATCCGAAAACGGCTTTACCGCCGCCGCCATCCGCTGTGCCACTGCACCTTTTGGCCGCACATCGCCCAAGGGCGTGCGCAACAGGGGCAACTCGGCCACCAACTCGTTCAGAATGCTATCAAACCGCACCTCGGCGGCCTTCAATGCGCGTTGCCAGTCGCGACCAAACGCCTCAATGATCAGGTCAATCGGCCCGTGGTGCAAATGCAGCCGCCGGTCGTCCAGCATCCGCACTTGCGCACCCGCGTTCATAACCGGTGCCACGGCAAATCGCTGGGAGCAGGCGAGATTACCCGGCTGTCTTTGCCGTACTCACCGCCGGTTTGCAGAATATCAGCCACCGTTCGGATCGAGGCCAGATGCCCGCCCAATTGCGCATACTCAGCGCGTGGCATGGTGAATTCCAGCGGGGCGACAATTGCCGGGGTTGGCACATAGCCAAAAGATTTCTCGGGCATCTGCATCACATCAACCATCAAGGTGATCCCGCCCCCCGGCCAGATATAAACCGGCGCACCGCCGCACGTCACCGTGGTGTGCTGCGCCTTAACGGATCGGGTCAGTTTGACCGGGTTCTGCGTGACACCAGAACGCAGGCTGCCCCCGGCCCCCCCCATGAACAGTACCGTACACAAAGCCGGTTCGCAATTTTCATCAATCAACTCGACCGACCGGCGCAGGGTCTGCGGCAGGTCCAGTTTCACCGGCTGCAAGTCTGCGTCCAACTCGTAATAGGCGAACTGCTCGCCGGTGGTTGAGACCATCATCAACCGCAAACCGGGCCGCGCGCCTTTCTTGGGGTTCCACGGACCCAAAATCGCCAGCGGGTCGTCGATATTGGTGCCGCCCCAGCCAAGCCCCGGATCGGCCACCTGAAAATACCGCCCCGGCGTGGACCGGCGGCCAAGAATTTTGATGCCGGTTTCTTCCCAACCCAGAACTTTGCCCGCCTGATGTTCCGACACGACGCCGGTGATATGATCGTCCACCACCACCACTTCATCAACCAGCCCGCGCCATTGCGAGGCGAACATCCCGATCGTTGCCGACCCGCAGCCAACTCGCATCCGCGCTTCGGCCTTGCCGTCAACAATCGGCGCAGCCCCGGCCTGAACCACGACGGTCGAGCCACCGTCGACCGTCATTTCAACCGCCTCGCGGTTACACAGCTTCATCAGCGCGTCACAAGTCACCCGACCTTCGGTTTTGCTGCCGCCCGTCAGATGATCCACGCCGCCAAGCGACAACATCTGGCTGCCGTATTCGCTGGTCATCACATGCCCGACAGCCTCGCCTGCCACCCGGACAGTGGCCGCCTCGGCCCCCAGATGCCGGTCTGTGTCGATCTTCACTTTGGCGCCGCAATAGGAAAATATCGCCTCGGTCACGACCGTCACCATATCAACCCCGTCGATCTGCTGGCTGACGATAAATGGCGCTGGTTTGTAGTCCGGATAGGTGGTTCCTGCCCCGATGGCGGTGACAAAAGTCTGGCCACTATCGACCAAACCGCCATCCCAATCGCCGGTCAGAAACGGCTTCACTTCGTCACCGGCTTTGATACGAGCATCAAGCAGTGTCAGCGGATCGACCCTGATGATCTGCCCGTCGATATTGGCATAACGGTCGCAGGCCCCGGCCTTGCCTTCGGCGACATAGCACATCACCGGGCAAGCATCGCAGCGGATTTTATCGGGGCGTTCGGTCATGAAATGCCTCGCAAATTGATAGTTCCGCCCAGCTCAAGGTTCGTCAATGTTTCAGTCACTCCCCGCCTCTCTGATCGCTGCCAAAACCCGATAAGGCAAGGCTGGCAATCGCGTCACCCGCGCCCCGCTGGCATTGCGGATCGCGTTCAAAATCGCAGGTGCCGTCGGGATCAACACGTGCTCGCCCAGGCCGCGCGCCCCAAACGGTCCTTCTGGTTCCGGTTTTTCAATGAAAATCGAGCGTATCTTGGGCATGTCCCCAAAAGTCGGGATCAGATAGTCATGCAGGTTTTCGGTACGGCCGGGAATATATTCCTCCATCAAAGCCATCCCCAGACCTTGAGCCACCCCGCCTTCGACTTGGCCTTCTGCCAGCATCGGGTTGATCGTGCGGCCCAGATCGTGTGCCGCAACCAATTCCAGAACCTTGACCGTACCAAACCGCAAATCAACCTGAACCTCGGCCATGTGCGCGCCATATCCGTACACCGCATAGGGCTGGCCCTGGCCATTTTCATCCAAGGGAACCGTCGGCGGATCATAGGTTTCCTCAACCGAAACAACATAGCCTAGCGCGTCCAGCGGCATATCCGCCACCCGCCCCCGCCACGCCGCACCTTCGCCGGAATTTGACAGCTTGGCACGCAAAGCTTCGCCGGCCTTTTGCGCCGCGCGTCCGGTCACAAACGTCTGGCGCGAGGCCGAAGTTTTACCGCAATCAGGCGTAAGTGCGGTGTCAGGGCCGATCAAGGTGATCTGATCAACCGGCAGGCCTGCCGCATCGGCGAATATCTGGCTGATCACCGTGTTGGACCCCTGCCCGATATCGGTCGCGCCCTGATGCAGCACAATCGTGCCATCCTGCCGGATTCCGGCGCGAATGGTGGACGGGTTCGGAAGGCCAGTATTGCCGCAACCATACCAGCACGACGCCACCCCAACACCGCGTTTGATATGGTGGTTGGTGGCATTCCATTCTGCGGCACGGGCTTTGGCCGCAGCCCACGGCGCTTGCAATGCCTCCAGACATTCGCCAATGCCGGTCGAGTGCAGAACCTGCCCAAAGGTCGCCCTGTCACCATCTCGAAACGCGTTCCTGATCCGAAAAGCCAACGGATCCCAGCCACCGGCCAGCGCCAGATCCTCGTAAACGGTTTCCTGCGCCAGCGCCGCCTGAGGCACCCCAAAGCCGCGAAACGCACCCGAGGTCGGGCCGTTGGTATGAACCGCCCGCGCCGATGCATCATAGTTCGGGGTTTTGTACGGCCCCGAGGCATGAACCGGCACCCGCCCGGCAACCGTTGGCCCCCAACTGGCATAGGCGCCAGTGTTGAAATCACCGCGATACATCAGCGCGGTTATCTGCCCGTCTGCGTCACAGCCAGCCCGCGCAACGGCGTAAGACGGATGCCGCTTGGTCGTCGAGGTCATGCTTTCCGCACGGCTGTAAACCATCCGGCATGGCCGCCCGGTCACCATCGCCGCCAGCCCGATCAACGGTTGCAGCGACACATCAAGCTTGCTGCCAAAGCCGCCACCAGTGGCCGAAGGAATGATCCGCACCCGGTGTTTTGGCAATCCCAGAACCTTGGCAGTTTCCTCCTGATCCATCACCGGCGCCTGCGTGCAGGCCTGAACGACCAGCGTGTCACCGTCCATCCAGGCAATCCCCGCCTCGGGTTCAATATAGGCGTGTTCGACATAGGCGGTTTCAATCGTCACCTCGGCAGTCAATGCGGCAGCAGCAAGGGCTGCCTGTGTATCGCCGCACTGCACATGGCCGCTGGTCAGAATATTACCGGGGCGCGCTGCGTGGATTTGTGGCGCTGCCTTGGCCAAAGCCTCGGCTGTGGTCAGCACATGCGGCAGCACCAACCAAGTGATCGGAAAACCAGCGAGATCAAGCGCGTGCACCGCGTCAGGGTCACCGACCACCAGCGCCACCGCCTCGCCGCGCAATCGGGCGTGGGTTTCGGCCAAAGCAGGCTGGTCGGCAAAGGACGGAATGGTGCCAAAACAATTGACCCCGGGAATGTCCGCCGCCGTCAGCACCGACACCACACCGGGATGCGCCGCCTGCCACACGGCCAGATCGCCAAAGCTGAACCCAGCATGGAAATGCGGAGACCGCACCGCCCTGACCAACAGCGCGCCGGTCGGTGTGGCATCGGCCCCAAAGATTTCTGTGCCGTCAACTTTGGGCTGGCCATCAAGGCGTTCAAGCCGCGCACCGACCGCTTGGCCGATTTCGGCTTTCAGCGGCTTTGGCTGCGGGTCATTCGCACGTTTCACTGCCTCGACAATTTTTGCGTAACCGGTGCAGCGGCACAAAACCCCACCCAGCGCGTCCTCGACCTGTTGGGTGGTCGGGTGCGGCACTTTACGAATAAGTGCGGCTGCCGCCATCAACATTCCGGGCGTACAGATCCCGCATTGCGCCGCGCCAAAACGCAGAAAGCTGGCCTGTAGAACCGCATATCCGGCCTTGGGAAGGCCTTCGACAGTCGTGATGTCAGCCCCGCGTGCCTGCGCAACGGTGGTCAAACATGCGCAGACCGGTTCCCCGTCAAGCAACACCGTACACGCCCCGCAATCCCCGGCATCACAGCCGATCTTGGTGCCTGTCAGGCCCAATTCGTCGCGCAACACATCTGACAGGCGTCGCCCGGTCGGTGCCGCGATATCGCGGACAACACCGTTGACATTAAGCGGTGTGTTTGGGGTTAGCCGGGTCATTCGCCCTCCTGTGCGGCAGCCGCAATTGCCTGATCGATCAGTTCGGCGACCGCGTTTATCCGATATCCGACGTTAGCACGAATATCGTCAATCGGGTCCAGTCGCGCGGTGATATCCGCTTGCAAGGCGGCGCGCCACGCCGAGGGTTGCGCGACGTTTAGTCCCCTCAATGCAGCTTCAAAACCGGTTAGCCGTCTGGCCACCGGCGAACAGGCACCGACCGCAACCGCAGCCTGTTCGATCCGTCCATTATGCAATACCAAACGCACCGCCACCATCGCGATTGAGATCACCAGATATTTTCGCGCACCGAGTTTTTGAAAGGCGGAAACGCCCGACGTAGCTGATTTAGAAATTTCCAGCGCCGTCACAATCTCGCCCGGCAGCAGCGCAGTCCGCCGCACGCCCGTTATGAATTCCGCCAATGGGATCAGTCGTTTGGAGTTTGCACCGCTAAGTTCCACATCAGCGTCCAGCACCAACAAGGCCGGCACGCCATCAGCAGCAGGCGAAGCGTTCACGATGTTACCCGCCACGGTACCGCTGTTTTGAATTTGAACCGACCCGACCTCGTGCGCCGCTTGTTTCAGGGCATCAAAAGCCGCTGGTAAGTCGGCTGCAATCACATCGCTCCATCGGGTTGTCGCCCCGATCCGATACCTTTTGGCGCTTTCTGTGATGCCGCGCAGGCCAGTGACAGCCGTCAAATCAAGGACAGTTCCGGTCAGATCACGGCCTTGCAAAGCCGGCAAAATATCCGTGCCGCCCGCCAGCACCCGCGCGCCCATGGCGGCCAGCTCCAACGCCTGATTCAATTGCAAAGGGCGGTGATAAGTCATGCAATGATCCGGTCCCGATTGTTCGTATACAAACGGATTTTGCGACCTTGCCGCTTGCCTGTCAAATGCTTTTGCGCCAATTTGGACCGCAATGGAAAAATCGCCCGAAACCGATGCCGCGGCATCTTATAAATTGGATCGCCAGATCGGGTTTGTGTTGCGCCGGGTCACCCAGCGGCACTTGTCGATATTCGGCACATCCATTCCCCAGATGACACCAACCCAATTCGCGGCCCTCGCCAAGCTTTACGAGGTCGGGCCGATATCCCAGAACGCGCTTGGACGGCTGATCGCGATGGACGGTGCCACCATTAAGGGTGTGGTTGACCGGCTGGTCGTGCGTGGCCTGCTGGCAACCGGTCGCGACGCGGGCGACCGGCGGCGCACGATCGTGACCCTGACCCGTGAAGGCGAAACCGTCTATCGTGTCTTGGCAGACAAAGCGGCGCAAATCTCGGCTGAAACGCTGTGTCCGCTTGATGCAAGCGAGCAGGTCGTGTTGCTGGCCTTGCTGCACCGGATGACCTGAAGCCGCAACGTTCACCAAAATCCAGACAGGCCGTGTTTGAGGAAAAGGAGTTCTCCCGCCCGAAATCGACCTTCGGTCAATTTCCGTTGGGCCCGGCGCAAAGCTGCGCTTTGCGCTAAGCCGGGGCGCTGCCCCGGACCCCGGGATATTTTCACCAAAGAGAAGCGCAAGTCAGGGTAAAACCTTGCCCGGGTTCATGATATTATTGGGGTCAAGAGCAGCTTTGATCATGCGCATCACCGCCAACGCGGCGGGGTTCTTACGCCGCGCCATCGAACCGAGTTTGGCCACGCCAATGCCGTGCTCGGCGGAAAATGACCCGCCGAGATCCGCCAGCACATCTTCGACCATTTCATAAATCGCGGTTTGCAGTGCTTTGGCGACAGGGCCTTTATCATCCGGATCAACGCACATCGTATAATGCACGTTGCCATCGCCAAGATGTGCCACCTCGATCAACTCAGCTTTAGGGGCAAGTTTCATAAGTCCGATATTCGCCCGCGTAAGGAAAACCGCGACTTTGTCCAAGGGGACGGTGATATCGGTGGTCACCGGCGTTCCGGCGGAATGCGCTACTTCAAAGGCCATTTCCCGTTGCCGCCACATCTCCAAACGTTGGGCTTCGCTTGTTGCAACTGTTGCGTCCAGCACCTCGCCGGTTTCCATCAGGTCTGACAAGGCGTCCAGCAAGGTGTTTTGCACCGGGATCGAACCATCCTCTAGCGCAATTGCATCGCGCTGCGAGGCCGCTGCAACCTCGATCAATATGCCGATCTCGGCAGGTTTGGCAAAAGGCATCGGCGCGTTTGGGTCAAGCATTGCCAAACGGCGGAAATAATTGCGCGGCATATACTCAAAGGCTTCAACCGCGCCTCCAGACACCGCCTGAATTTTATGCAGCAACGCAAGAGCCGTATCAATGGACGGCACCGACACCATCGCGGTGGCATAGGCTTTGGGCGTCGGCACCAGTTTCAGAACCGCCGCAGTAATCACGCCCAACGTCCCTTCAGCCCCGATGAACAGGTCCTTCAGATCGTATCCGGTATTATCCTTGTGCAGCTCGGACATCAGATTGACGATTTCACCCGCCGGTGTGACAACTTCAAGCCCCAGACACAAAGCCCGGGTATTGCCGTACCTCACAACGTTTGATCCACCGGCATTGGTCGACAGATTGCCACCGATCATGCAAGACCCACGCGCGCCAAACAGCAAAGGGAAGGTCAGGCCATGTTGGGCCACGGCGGCATGGAGATTGGCAAGGACCACCCCCGCTTCAACCTTAGCCACGCGGCTGACGGGGTTGATATCAAGGATGCGGTTCATCCGGTCCGTCGACAGGATAATCGTGTCCTGTAGGGCCGAAATACTGGCCCCGCCTGCAAGCCCGGTATTGCCCGATTGCGGCACCACCGGCACGAGGTGTTCATTGGCAATCTTCAGGATTGCTGCGACTTCGGCAGTATTGGCCGGGCGCAGAACGCACAGCGACTTTCCCAGATATTGCCGTGTGATATCATAGTCATATTTCTCGCGCGCATCATCACCAGAAAGACAAAACTGCGCCCCGACAATCGCCGAAAACAATGCAACCACATCAACCATCTATAACCTCCGCAAACCTTTTCAAAAAAGCTAGCCACGCCGCGTCACATTGACCAGCCCTATTGCCATCTCAATGGTGAAAATATCCGCGCCGCAGGCATCGCCCCGCAGGGGCTTATAGGAACGGCCCGGAACGGGCCTCCGTTTCATAACACTGCGAGGCTGCGCCGACGCGCACTATATAGGATAAGCAACATCACACCGAGATTGAGGAAATTCCACGCGATCCCGTTCAGGAAGGCCGCTTGATAGGACCCCGTCAGGTCATAAATCCAGCCAGACATCCAGCCCCCTATCGCCATCCCCAAAATGGTTGACATGACCACCAGACCAACCCGCGCACCCGCCTCTCGGGCTGGCAAATACTCACGAACGATCACCGCGTAACTGGGCACGATCCCGCCTTGCGACAGGCCGAAAATCAGGCTGACCACGTAAAGCGGCACCAACCCGTCAAATGGCAGATACAAAAACAACGCCAGACATTGCAGACTTGACCCGATCAGAACGGTGCGTATGCCGCCCAGCCAATCGGCGACAAACCCTGAAACTAACCGCGAGGCGACACCGCCAAACAGCATCAGGCTCAGCATTTCCGCCCCCACCGCCGGGCCATAACCCAGATCAACGCAGAACGAAACGATATGAACCTGCGGCATCGACATCGCGATGCAACAGCTTAGGCCCGCCAGCCCCAACAGCAACTGCAATGCGCGCGGCGACAGGCTCAGCGATTTTGATTTGAGGCGGGCGGCAACCTCGGCAACTTCAGCAGCCCCCTCCGGCACCCGGCGCAGCAGCAGCAAGGATAACGGCACCATGACCGCCACCACGGTTATTGCGATCGCCATATAGGCTGCCCGCCAGCCCTGATCGGCCATCACGCCTTTCAAAAGCATCGGCCAGATCGCGCCGGACAGGTAACTGCCACTGGCCGCCACCGCCACCGCAATACCGCGCCGACGCACAAACCAATGCGAGATGTCCGCCATCAAGGGTCCAAACCCGACCGCCGCGCCAAATCCGATCAGGATTTGCCACAGCGTTAAAACCTCGATGGATTGCGCCGTTGTGGCCCCAAAAAACCCGACCGCCGTGGCGCAGGCAGCCAGCATCAGCGACCATGTCACCCCGAACCGGTCCACCAACCGACCGATCAGCAGGTTCCCCGCAGCAAAGCCAATCATCGTCAGAGTATAAAGCATCGAGGCAGCACCCCGATCCACGCCCAAATCCGCCTGCACCAACGGCAGGACAATGATAATGGCCCAGATCCCAACCGAACCGGCAGCACTGATCGACAGGGTCACACAGAGGCGGAACCAACTGTAAGGGCTGTCATGGATATTTGAGTCGCTCATCCGCCGGACGTTAAGCGGCGGCCACAGGATTGTCTAATGCCAGTTGGTCCCGACTCCGGCTTGGGTCACTTCAAACCAGTCGGGCTGGATGAAGCGGCCGAGTTCGGGGTCGCAATAGCTGGCGTTGAGGTTGAGGAGGGATCAGGGAAAGCGAGAGTGTCCGATCTTCTG
>DJBQ01000083.1:3832-22222 GCA_002430125.1 Rhodobacterales bacterium UBA5972 | reverse complement strand
ACAGAAGATCGGACACTCTCGCAAGAAATTGGGGAGCCAGTTTGCCGACACATTAACGGCAGTAAAAGACCTTTAATAACGGGCAAAATAGCCAAGTTAGTACGCGTTTCATTCCACCCGAACGCGGGCGTCACATCCCAATGCGCGCGCAAGACTTTCAAACCGTACCATCACGACCTCGCCAAACAAATCCATTGATTTCGGGCGCAGGATCAATTCAAGCACGCCGTTTTCGCGGTCATAATTCAACCGCCCCATCATCTGGATTGACGCGCCTGACAGCATTGCACCAAACCGCATCGCTTTGCCGACAATCTCGGCTGTAAGCCGTTCTTCCTCGGTCAATAAAGCGATCACTTCACCAAAGGCAGCCTGATTGCGTGAATTTTTATAGCGGTTTAACAATGCCGTCCCAAGAAAAACGCGACCAGCGTGATCCAGTCCCCCAAGATTGGCGCGCGTGGCATTGTCAAAACAAACTTCCGCTCGATAATCCGGATGCGCGCGCCACGTCACGTCGTGGATCAGACATGCCGCTTTAATCAGACGCAACTGCTCTTTTGGTGTCTCGAAAAACAGTGGCGACAGAAATTCGAACAGCACTTTGCCAAATCCCGGATTGCGGGCCGACGCATGCTCCATATAGCGGCACGCCTCGATCAGAGGATCACGCCGACGCAGGTCTTCAGGCATCTGTTCGTACAGCAAACCTTCGCGGATACCATAACTTGAGATGGCTATCTGCTTGGGGTGGAATTGGCGGATAAGTTCCCGCAACACCTCGGCAGCGACCGGCACCAAAATCATCCGCTCTTGCGACGATCCGGAAAGTGCGCGCAGTTCAGCGACGGATTTGGTTTCGATCCAATCGACAGTTTCCAACAATTGGGCTGGCGTCATTGCATATTCATGCAAAACCCGCAGCGGATATTGCCGTCGTTCCATGTCAAGCCGCGCAATCGCGCGCCATGAGCCGCCGACCAGAAACAAAATGTCATGCTCTTTGCCGATTTTGGCGCGCAAGCCTGCGACACGTGCCTTAATCACCTCGGTAATCGTGCCGTCCTGTGCATATCTAGCCAACTTTTGCGGCCCAAGTGCCGAGGTAACACAGGTTCCGACATCGCCGTCTAAAATTTCGGCCATTTCCATTGAACTGCCGCCGATATCGCACACCAGACCGTTGGCCTCGGGCCAACCCAGCAAGACACCCTGCGCTGAAAGCCGTGCTTCCTCTTCGCCGCTGGCGACGTTCAGACTTAGCCCCGTGGCCTTTTTGACTTCGCGGCAAAAATCGGCCCCATCCTCGGCCTCACGTACAGCGGCGGTGGCAACCGAATAAAGCGGACCTGCATCCATGTTTTTTGCCAAAAGCACGAACCGTTTCAGGGCATTCATTGCCCGCACGCGCCCTTCGGGGTTCAGGCGGCCGGTCTCTTCCAGACCGCTGCCCAATCCACACAGGATTTTTTCGTTGAAGAAATAGGCCGGAGACCGCGCAGCGCCGTCAAAAATCACCAGGCGAACCGAGTTTGATCCGACATCGACCACCCCAAGACGTTCAATCTTGCGTTTCGCGGAAAAGTGAAACAACGGCAGGTCCAGATTGCCTGCTTTATTGCGTTTGGTCTTTGCTGTCACTGCGCCAAGGCCTATCGGTCAGAATTTGATGCCCGCACCCTATGGCCAGCCTAACAGGCGGTCAATCCTTGGTATGGGCCAGTTCCGGCACGTCTTTCGCCCCGACCGAGCCGCGACCGGACAAAGACGGGTTTTCCATAAAGAATCTATGACAATTGAACAATTGCTCGCCCTCTGCGGCTTGATGACGCTCATAGCTGCCATCGGGCTTCAGCACCCAACTTTGGGCCTGATCGGCAAGATTGGCGGCCATGATCTGGCTCATTACTTGTGCGTGGACGGTCTTGTTGGTGATTTCCACCAAGGTTTCCACCCGCCGGTTCAGGTTGCGCCCCATCCAGTCAGCAGACGAGATATAGACCCGCGCCTTTTTGCTTGGCAATTCGTGACCCGCGCCAAAACAGATGATGCGGGAATGTTCCAAAAACCGCCCGACGATTGATTTGACGCGGATATTTTCGCTAAGGCCCTTGATACCCGGCCTCAGGCCGCAAATCCCACGTACAACCAGACTGATTTTCACGCCGTGTCCTGAAGCGCGGTAAAGTGCATCGATGACTTCCGGTTCAACCACCGAATTCATTTTCGCCCAGATTTCCGCAGGCTCGCCCTTTTGCGCGTGGGCTATTTCCTGCTCGATGCTTGCCAGCAAAGATTGCTTCAGACCGTCAGGGGAAATTGCCAGATTTTCCAGTGCTGCCGGTTTGGCGTAACCTGAAACATAGTTGAACACTTTGGTCGCATCGCGCCCCAAAGCCGCATCACAAGTGAACAGGCTGAGATCGGTATAAATCCGCGCGGTAATCGGATGGTAATTGCCGGTGCCGAAATGCGTATAGGTCACCAGCTTGCCTGCCTCACGCCGCACCACCGTTGAAATTTTCGCATGGGTTTTCCAGTCGATGAAGCCATAAACCACATGCGCGCCGGCGCGTTCAAGCCGACGGGATTGCCTGATATTTGCGGCCTCGTCAAAGCGGGCTTTCAGCTCTACCAAGGCGGTAACGGATTTGCCGGCTTCTGCCGCCTCACATAGGGCAGATACAATCGGGCTTTCGTTGCTGGTGCGGTAAAGCGTTTGCTTGATCGCCAGCACATTCGGATCAATGGCTGCCTGTTGCAGGAACCGCACCACCATATCAAACGTCTCGTAAGGATGATGCAGCAGCATGTCCTTTTGACGGATTGCCGCGAAAATATCACCCTCGTGATCCTGCACCCGTTCCGGCACGCGTGGTGTAAACTTGGGCCACAGCAGATCGGCCCGTTGCTCGATAACCAGTTCTTTGACGTCGGCGATACCGACAAAGCCACCCATTTCGATCACTTCGTTTTCGCCGACATGCAGGGCTTTTGTCACCAGCTTTTTCAGGTTTTCAGGCGCGCCCGCTGTCAGGCTTAGCCGGATCACCTCGCCACGGCGGCGGCGCTTTAGGGCCGTTTCAAATTCACGCACCAGATCTTCGGCCTCGTCCTCGACCTCAAGATCGCTGTCGCGAAGCACCCGGAAGGAACATGATCCTTTGATCCGATACCCTGCAAAAAGCAGGCCGATATTTTCCAGCAAAAGCTGTTCCAAAGGCAGGAACCGCAGGCATTGTTTTTGCCCATGTGGCAGCGGCACGAACCGGTCGATCTGATTGGGAATGGGAAGCAAACACAACAGCGTGCGCCCGTCTTTTTCGCGTTCAAGTTCCAGCGCCAGTGACAGGCCTTCGTTGGGAATAAACGGAAACGGATGTGCCGGATCAATCGCAAGCGGGCTGAGAACGGGAAACACTTCATCCAGAAAAATTTTGTCCAGATGGGCGCGATCCTCATCGTTCAGATCAAGGCGCGTCAGCAACGCGATACCCTCGCCTTCCATCGCCAAGCGCAACGCGTCCCAAACCTTTTGCTGATGCATCATCAGGGCGCGCGCATCCGCGTCGATCAACGGCAATTGCGCGGCGGGACTCAGGCCGTCGGCAGCTGGATGGGTCACGCCATTACGGTGCAATTCACGCAAGCCAGCAACCCGGACGGTGTAGAACTCATCAAGATTGGTGGCCGATATCGACAGAAACCTGACCCGTTCCAACAGCGGCACGTTGGGGTTTGCCGCCTCCTCCAGAACCCGCCAATTGAAGGCCAGCCATGACAGTTCGCGGTTGAAAAACCGTGAAGGCGCGGACGGGTCAAATTCCGCCAGCGTTACAGGCGCATCAAACGGCGCATTCAGGAAATTGGCGTTGGTCATGAAATTTTGGCCGGAGTTGCAATCGTTGAAGCAACTATGCCTTGCGCGGTGCGCGATTGTCCAGAACCTCAGCCGCCAATCGGCGGTTTACCGGGCGCTTCTGGGTAAGTGCAGCAAGGTCCAGTGCCGCGACAACCTGATTGACGGCCTCGGTTGACCGTTCGATCCGATCAAGCAGATAGGGGATCAATTCGGGGCCAATGGCGATTTGTCTGTCCGCAAACAGTTTGATCATCATCGCCGCCAGCAACGCATCATCCGGCGTTTCAAGCTTGACCAGCGGCATCGCCTGCATCCGGCTGATTAGATCATCAAGCCCAGCCCCCCAACGGGCCGGCGCCAAGGTTGCCGTTATCATTAAATACCCACCCTTGGCCTGCATCAGATTATACAGATGAAACAGCGCGGTTTCTGTCGCAAGATTACCGACAAGACGGTCGGCGTCTTCCACCACCAAAGCCGGAGCCTCGGCCAAGGCCTCGACGGTTTGATCTGTAAGACTTAACGCATCGACAATCACAGCCCCGGATTCCGTGGCCCAGACATGCGCAAGATGGGTTTTTCCGGCCCCCTTTGGCCCCCACAACAGCATTCGGGCATTCGGCCAGTCCTGCCACTGTTCCAAAGCCTGAACCGCCACAGCGTTTGACGGCACCACAAAGTACGCGTCACGCCCCAACGCCGCCTTAGTTGGCAAATCAAAGATCAGTTGTTCGGCCATCGCCTAGTCCGGATCCTCAAGACCGCGATAAAGCCGCCCCGCCTGATATTGGCGAATTCCAAACCGCGAGAATACACCGATCATCGCGGCCAATGGCACCGCTACCAGCAGACCGACAAAGCCGAAAATCGCCCCAGAGGCCGACAATGAGAACATCAGCCAAACCGGGTGCAGGCCAACCGAACCGCCGACCAGTTTCGGTGACAGGAAATTGCCTTCGACCATCTGGCCAATGACGAAAATAACCGCAACCACACCGATCAACCAAGGCTCATCCCAGAACTGAAACAGCGCCAGTCCGATCGCCAGAACCCCGCCGAAAATCGCGCCGACATAAGGTATGAACGACAAAAGCCCCGCAAGCAGGCCGACAATCAGGCCAAACTTCAAGCCGGTAATCATCAAAGCCGCTGCGTAAAATGCGCCAAGGATCGCGCCGACAGACAGTTGCCCACGCACAAATCCCGCCAAAACCGCATCAACCTCAAGCGCCAGCTTCCTAACGATTGCCTTGTGATCCAAGGGCAACCAGCTATCAATCACTGCGATCATGCGGTCCCAATCCAACAGCAGATAGAACGCGACAACCGGCACCACAATGATGAAAACAGCCACGTCAATCACTGTAAAAGCCGAGGTGATAACGGTGCTCAAGAGTTGACCGCCATGTTCGCGCAACGTCTGCCCGATACTGTCCAGTGATTTCCTGAGGGCGGAATCCGGCTCCATCAAGGTCGGGATTTTATCCTGAAGAAACGCCTGCAACTTTGCCGAATAAACCGGCGCGTCGCCGATCAAGGCGCTTGTCTGGTTGATAACAGTCGGGATCAGGATCAATGCGGCGACAACAAAGACAAAGACCGCGACAAGCGTGATGATCAACGTTGCAATGACGCGGGTGCAGCCCAGACGTTCCAGTCGGTCGGCCACCGGATCAAGAAAGTACGCAATAGCAGCGCCAGCGACAAAGGGCAGCATAACATTGCCCAGCAACCACAGCACCAACACAAGTGCCACCAACCCCGCCCCCCAATACTTCATCTGGTCTTTAACCGGGATTGCCATGCTCGCGCCTATTTTGTTTATTGGCTGATTTTACCTGCGCAAACAGCAAGGATCAACTGGCTTGCTGAGTCTTGCCAATTATTTGCGCTTCGGGCAGGTTGATCGCGCACTCTTGGGATCAGATTTGATGACTGAAATACGCGCCGAATTCCGCCTGCCAACGACTGCGCTGCGCAAAGACCTGCCGTTTTACACCGGCACGTTGGGTATGCAGCTTGATATGATTTATCCTGCCGACAACCCATCAGTTGCCGTCCTGTCAGGCCACGGAATTCGCATCCGGATTGAAAAAGGCGCACCAGAAGCCGCTGGCACTATCCGTATTCTGACTGATGATCCTGACGGTTTTGCAGACGGTGCGCGGGCGCTGGTCGCCCCCAATGGCACCAAGATCGAGATTTGCCCTTTGGTCGAACCGCTGACAATGCCAACAACGCTGCACAGCTTTGTTGTGCGCCGGTTGCGTGACGAGGCACCATGGATTATCGGCCGCGCTGGCATGCATTACCGCGATCTAATCCCTGACCGGCTGGGGGGGTCGATCATCGCCAGCCATATCCGCATTCCCGATGGCGGGCCGGTGCCGGATATGGTGCATTACCATACCGTCGGCTTTCAGTTGATCTTTTGCTATCGTGGCTGGGTCGATGTCTTATACGAAGATCAAGGCGATATGATCCGCCTTTCAGCCGGTGATTGCGTCATCCAACCGCCGGAAATCCGCCACCGCGTCTGTCATGCCAGCGCGGATATCGAGGTGATTGAAATCGGTGTTCCGGCCGAACATGTCACCACGATTGACCACGAAATGACCTTGCCAAACGGCATCGGCAATCCGGGTCGGGAATGGCAGGGCCAGACATTTGTGCATCACATCAAGCAAGGCGCGAAATGGCAACCCTTCCGCATTCCGGGCTTTATCTGCCGGGACACCGGTATCAATGCAGGCACCAAGGGGGTTGCGGGTATTCAGGTTGTGCGGTTTGAGGGCGGTGAAGGCGTAGCGACACGCCATGACAGTGACATCCATTTCACTTTTGTGATGGACGGCAGCATGCGCCTGACCGCCAAAGGACGTGATCCCGTGGACTTGCAGCCCGGTGATGCGTTTGTGATCCCGCCCGGCATGGCAGTGACCTATGATCAATGCTCGGCCGATCTGGAGCTTTTGGAGGCCTCCCTGCCCGGCAATTTCAACACCACGATTGGCGGCTAGGCAGCAGCGGCCAACGCCCGCACGAGGCGCGGCGACAATCCCCTTTGATCACCATCACGCAACCGCGCCTTCACCACCTTTCCGGTTGAAACAGGTGTGTTGAACGGCGCCACCAATGATCCGTCAAGTAAGGATGCCTGGACCAAAAAGTCGTGCCCCATCAATATGCCAGCCCCGTTGCGGGCTTCCTCCAGCGCCAATGAATACAGTGAATAACTGACGGTTTCCGGCAGGTTGGGTAATGCCAGTTGAGTTTTCTGTACCCACATTGCCCAATCATCCGGCCAAAGGCTGTCCTTTAGCCACAGCATCGCGGCCAGATCGGCAGGCTGTTGCACCTGCTTGGCCAAAGCAGGTGCGCAGACCGGCAGGATATGATCCTCGGCAAGAATCAAACCACCGCGCGAAGTTTTGGGTTCAAGAAAGATCGCTATGTCGTATCCTTCGCGGGCCAGATTCGGCGGCTGCTCCAGTGCTGCAATAGAAATTCGTGCTTGTGGAAAAGCCGCCCGCAGGCCGGGCATTCTGGGCGACAGCCACAGTTGCGCCAGACTGGGCAAAGTGGCGATACGCACTGAGTTTGGTGCGGCGTTCATCCGCAAATTCTGTACCGCCCGGTTCATCTGGTCAAAAGCCGCCAGAAAATCCGGCAGGCTGCGTTCGCCCAATTCGTTCAGGGTAACACCCTTGGCGTGGCGGTCAAACAATCGCGCGCCGGCCCAATCCTCCAGCGCTTTTATGTGCTGCGCAACTGCGCCGGGGGTGACGCATAGTTCCTCGGCGGCTTTGGTCACGCCTCCAAGGCGGGCGGCGGCCTCGAACGCGCGAAGGGCATTCAACGGTGGCGATGATGGGCGCGGCGGGCGGACAGGCATACTAGGCTCAGTTTTTCTAGGTCTAGAAAACAGGAAAACTGATTTGCCATCAATGTCAATAACCGCCTTACTTGGCGCAAGTTCAAACCATAGGATCCTGCCATGCCAAATCTTGCACCCCGCCCTTGGGTTCCGCCGCATTGCGAAAGCTACATTCAGGGCATCGCCACGGAAACCGCAACGACGGACAGCGCTGCGATTGCAGCGCGGATTGAGGCGCTGACTGTGCAAAACAGTACGATTCACGAGGTCGACTGCCTGAACCTGAACCCCGCCACGAACGTGATGAACCCCAAAGCCGAAGCCTTGCTGGCACGGGGCCTGGGGTCGCGCCCGTCGCTTGGCTATCCGGGTGACAAATACGAAATGGGGCTTGAGGGAATCGAGCAGATCGAGGTGATCGCCGCCGAATTGACCGCCGAGATTTTCCGCGCGAAATATGCGGAAATCCGCGTGGCTTCGGGCGCTTTGTCGAACCTTTATGCCTTCATGGCCACCTGCAAACCCGGCCACACGGTGATCGTACCTCCGGCCAGTATCGGTGGGCATGTGACGCATCATACCGACGGCGCGGCAGGGCTTTACGGTTTGGATGTTCACACAGCGCCAGTGGTTGCCGATGGCTATACACTGGACGTCGCGGCATTGCGTGATCTGGCGCAAAAACTGCGGCCGAAACTGATCACAATGGGCGGATCGCTGAACCTGTTCACGCATCCGATCCGCGAAGTGCGCGCGATTGCCGACGAAGTTGGTGCCAAACTGTTGTTTGACGCCGCCCATCTGTGCGGGATGATCGCGGGTGGTACTTGGCCAAATCCTTTGGATGAAGGCGCGCATCTGATGACGATGAGCACCTACAAAAGCCTCGGCGGCCCAGCCGGTGGGGTGATTGTCACAAACGACGCCGATCTGGCGCAAAGGCTGGATGCAATCGCCTATCCCGGCCTGACCGCGAATTTTGACGCGGCAAAATCTGCGGCTTTGGCGATTACCATGCTTGATTGGCGCGATCACGGTGCGGCTTATGCCGCCAAGATGGTTGCGGTTTCAAAGTCACTGGCCGCAGCCCTTGGCGCGCGCGGCGTGCCAGTGTTTGGGGTAGCACATGGATACACCAACTCGCATCAATTCGCGATTGAGGCGGCGGCTTATGGCGGCGGCCAGATGGCTGCAAAGAAATTACGGGCCGCAAATATCCTGACTTGCGGCATAGGACTGCCGATTGATCTGGTGGCAGGCGACATGAACGGGTTACGCTTTGGAACGCCCGAGATCGTGCGCTGGGGCATGGACGAAAGCCATGTGGCAACCATCGCGGGCTTCATCGCCGATGCGCTGGCCAGCAATGACCCTACGACATTAGCCACAAAAGTGCGTGACTTTCGACGACGGTTTGACAAGGTGCATTACGTAAACAACTGACGGGGGCAACATGACGATCAAAGTGGCAGTCGAAAACCGGATCACCACGATTTCAATTCACCGCCCCGAGGCCCGAAATGCCGTAGACCCTGCCACCGCGACCGCGTTGTTCAAGGCTTTTCTGGCGTTTGAAGCCGACGGTCAAAGCGATGTTGCAATCTTAACCGGCGATGCGACCGCCTTTTGTGCAGGTTTTGATTTGAAGGCTGCAGCACTTGGGATGACACCGGATTGGCTGGCGGCGCTGGCTATTCCCAAAGGCTGGATTGATCCGGCCGCTAACCCGTTGCCTTCGCCCATGGGACCGGCGCGGTTGATGCTGTCAAAGCCGGTGATCGCCGCCATTGAAGGCCCGGCCGTGGCAGGTGGACTGGAGCTTGCACTGTGGTGTGACGTCAGAATCGTCAGTCGCTCGGCCTATTTCGGGGTCTTCTGTCGCCGCTGGGGTGTGCCTTTGATTGATGGTGGCACCGTCAGACTTGGGCGCGTGGTTGGCGAAGGCCGCGCCAATGATCTGATCCTTTCCGGACGCGCGGTTGACGCATCCGAAGCGCTTGCCATTGGCCTTGCCAACCAAGTGGTCGACGACGGCACTGCCTTACACGCCGCACAGGACTATGCCATGCAACTTTTGAAATTCCCGCAAGGCTGCATGCGAAGCGACCGCAAATCAGCGCGAATGGCCCCAAAAGCAATGGCCAAAGCGCTGCGGCGGGAATGGGCAAGTGCTGGTGTTATCTTAGGCGAAAGCCTGCGCGGTGCTGCGCGATTTGCATCAGGCAAGGGACGTGGCGGCAGTTTTGGCGATATATAGATCGGCAGAAGGCTGCTTTATTCCGGTGCCGAACTCCGCTATCAATATATAGACCCGACTGGCTGGAAACCAACGGCCAACCCCAAGAAACCTGTGTGGAGTTCGACCCTGTGTATGTCCCGCGAAACCGGATCGAAGCGCTTGGTCTAAGGCGTGGATTGCCGATGATCTTTGTGCACACACCGAAATGTGGCGGCTCGTATATCGCGCACGCTATTGGTGAAAAACGCGAACGGCGCTGTTTTACCCGCAAGCACCCGGCGCTGAAGGGTCATAAAACCTATATGGAATACAAGACCGCAATGATCCCGCTTGGTATCGACATTGACGATTTTATTACGTTTTCGGTCATTCGCGATCCATGGTCATGGCATGTGTCGCTTTATCATTATGTGAAGGGCCTTACCGGGGTCGATCAGCGCAAGAACCAAAAACTGCATGCAATCATGAACAAGTTGAGCTTTTCAGAATATCTGGTTTGGCTGGAAAACATGGAGGACGAATTCCACGATTCCTACAATGCCAAAAACGTTTGCGACTGGGTTATCGATGACAAAGGCGAAATTGCGGTTGATTTCATCTTGCGGCAAGAAAAACTGGACGAGGACTTGCGGCTTTTTAACGAAGAATATGGAATTTTGCTGAATATCCCGAAAAAACCCGTCAATACGTCCAAGCACAAGGCCTATCAAAAATACTACTCACCTGCCGAGGTGGATTATATTGCCAAACGCCACAAACGCGATATTGATCTGTTTGGCTATGCGTTTGATGGTTGATCTTCGTTTCGGTTTTTTAGGTTAGAAAAAATCAACCGACCGTCTGGCGCGGGTAATTTACCTGACAGTCCGAATTGCGCCAAAAAGAGAGAGGGCCACATGCGACCAAGCAAACTCCTGAAAAAATTGTTAAAGCGCAACCGTTACGACATCGGCGTCGAAGTCGGCCCAAACAGCACCGTCAGTCGCGATTCATGGATCGGAGCATATAGTTATGTCGGGCGCAACTGCGTCATCGGCAAGACCACTGTCGGGCGCTATGTCTCGATCGCTGACAATGTGTCAATCGGCAATGGCGAACACGATATCACCCGGATTTCGACCAGCAGCATGTTTTACCAAAACCCTTACGAGGAATTGACCAAGGGCGACTGCGTGATCGAAAGCGATGTCTGGATCGGCGTTGATGCAATCGTCAGGCGCGGTGTAACTCTGGGATTTGGCTGTGTCATCGGCGCGAATTCCTTTGTGAATCGCGATGTGCCGGCATTCGCCATTGCCGCAGGTTCACCGGCACGGATTATCGGATACCGGTTCGACGAGGCCGTACGGCAAGAAATCCTCGACAGCAAATGGTGGGAAATGATCCCGACTGAAGCCGCCGCGACAATTGCAAAGCTTGAAAGCCGTTCCATCGGGAAAGCCACCGAAAATTAAACAAACTGCTCGCTGATCAGGCGTTCTTCCAGTCCGTGGCCGGGATCAAACAGGATGCGATGCGTGATTGTCGGTTCGCTGGCGATTTCAACCGAAAGAATGCTGCTGGCCTCGCGGCTGTCTGCAACCGCTGAAACCGGGCGCTTTTCTGGCTCCAGCACATCAAAGCGCACTTTGGCGGCTTTCGGCAGTAACGCCCCGCGCCAGCGCCTTGGGCGAAATGCGGCTATCGGGGTTAAGGCCAGAACGTCCGCGCCGATCGGCAGGATCGGGCCATGCGCGGAATAGTTATAGGCGGTCGATCCGGCGGGCGTGGCCACCAATGCGCCGTCACAAACCAGCTCTTCCATCCTGACCCGCCCGTCGATTGATATCCTCAGCTTGGCGGCTTGCGGCCCAGCCCGGTAGAGCGAGACTTCGTTGATGGCCAAGGCCACGACTTTGCTGCCATCCACGCAAACCGCCCGCATTCTTAACGGGTTGATCAGCGCGTTTTCGGCATCCGCCAAACGGCTGTAAAGCCCGTCTGGCAGGAACTCATTCATCAAAAACCCGACGGTGCCACGGTGCATTCCGTAAACCGGTTTGCCCAGTCTTTGGGTCGCATAAAGTGTCGCCAACATAAACCCGTCGCCGCCCAAGGCCACAATGACATCAGCCTGTTTCGCCGAAACCTGCCCATAACGCGCAATCATTTCTACCTTGGACGTTTGGGCCGCCTCGGCCTCGGAGGCCATGAAACAGATTTTGCGTTCTGAGGATGGTAAC
The DNA here is from genome assembly GCA_002430125.1 of Rhodobacterales bacterium UBA5972. Taxonomy (GTDB): domain Bacteria; phylum Pseudomonadota; class Alphaproteobacteria; order Rhodobacterales; family Rhodobacteraceae; genus UBA5972. The sequence goes on along the minus strand of DJBQ01000083.1, from coordinate 10,022 downwards.
ATTGATCTGCACTCCGGCGGCGGTTCAGACGACCAATCTTGCCGCTTGAGGGGTGGCTTTCAAGGACATTCTGAAAACCAAAGCGATTTCACCTTTCGCCGCTTTGGCGAAACTGCGGCAAATTCTCCGCCAGCTTGCAAAATGCGCGACGGTATCCAAGATTAAAGGAAGACATCTTACATTTCCCGGAGCGCATTGATGGCAAACCTAACTTCTCGCCCTTCCCGACGCATGTTTTTGCTTGGCGGGGTGGCCATCGGGGCAATCGCCGCTGTTGGCTGGAGTGTTTATCCACAGCGCCTAAAAGCGGCGACCGGCTATGATTTTGAAACACCGCTTGCGATCCCGATGCTTGATACCGGCACTATGACGGATGGCATTCGGGTTTTCGATATGGCGATAGCCGATGGTCAAACCGAGTTCTTCAGCGGCCTTCAAACCCCAACGCGCGGTGTGAATGGTGGTTATCTGGGGCCAACCCTGCGGCTGCGGCAAGGTGAAGTAGTCCGGTTTAACGTCGCGAATAACTTGACCGAAGCAACCACGCTGCATTGGCATGGCGTCAACCTTCCGGCCACCGCCGATGGAGGCCCACATCAGCCAATTGCGCCGGGTGCGGTCTGGTCGCCCGAGTTTGAGATTAAGGACCGCGCCGCCACGATGTGGTATCATTCACATCTGATGGGCAGCACCGCCCGGCAGGTCTGGCAAGGTCTGGCAGGGATGCTGGTGATCGACGATGCTGCCAGCGACGCCTTGGATATCCCCAAAACTTACGGCGTTGACGACATTCCGATCGTCTTGCAGGACCGCCGGTTTAACCGCGATGGTTCAATGCCTTACGCGCCTTCAATGCATGATGGTATGGCCGGAATGATCGGCAATATCCCGATGGCAAACGGCACGATCCTGCCCTATTTCGACGCGACGACCACTCAAGTCAGGCTGCGTTTGTTAAACGGGTCAAATGCCAGCATATACGGTTTGGAATTCAACGACGGACGCGCGTTTCATCAAATCGCCAGCGACGGCGGGTTGCTGGAGGCGCCGGTAAAATTGATGCATATCAAGCTTGCCCCCGGTGAACGGGCGGAAATTGTCGTCGATCTGTCAGACGGCAAAGCTGTGCAATTATTGAGCGTTGCGCGCAGCACTGCACCCTCGGGTATGGGTATGGGCGGTATGATGCAGAACGTGCAAAGTGCTGAATTCACCTTTATGGAAATCAGGCCCAGCGCGACCGCTGTGCAATCTGCCGCTTTGCCAGCCAAATTGACTGCCCTTGCGCAAGTCTCGTCCAAAGATGCCGTTCGTACCCGAAATTTTCTGTTGGAAATGGGCGGCATGGGGATGGGAAGCATGATGGGTGGCGGTGGCGGTTTCACCATTAACGGCGCTGAAATGGATATGGGCGTGATAAATGAGACGGTCAAAATGGGCGAAACCGAAATCTGGCAAATCAACAATGCCGGCCCGATGGCGCATCCGTTTCACGTGCACAACACCCAGTTCCGCATCCTAAGCCGCGATGGAAATGCGCCGGAACCACACGAGGCTGGTCGCAAGGATACGGTTCTGGTCAACCCCGGTGAAACCGTACAGATTTTGGTGAAATTTGAACATTACGCCGACCCGGAAAGACCCTATATGTATCACTGCCACATTCTGGAACATGAGGATTCTGGCATGATGGGGCAGTTTACGGTAGTTTAAGGGCAGCTTCCTTTGTGCCAGAATGTTTGGATTGCCGCGCAAATCGTCGCCCCTGTCGTTTTCAGTGTTCCTGATGCCACATGCTTGCGCTAAAGACCGCGCCAGTGAACCTGACACCCGCAAGGAGCCCCGCCCATGACCGAATATGTACGCGACGCCGGTTTTTTCACCGAAGACTTGTCTTCACGTGATCCCGAGATTTTCGGCTCGATCACCAACGAACTTGGCCGCCAGCGCGACGAGATCGAGCTGATCGCCAGCGAAAACATCGTGTCGCTTGCGGTGATGCAGGCGCAGGGGTCTGTCATGACCAACAAATACGCCGAGGGTTATCCGGGCAAACGGTATTATGGCGGCTGCCAGTTCGTTGATGTTGCCGAAACGCTGGCGATTGAACGGGCAAAACAATTGTTTAATTGCGAGTTCGCCAACGTGCAGCCAAATTCAGGCAGCCAGATGAACCAGGCGGTGTTTCTGGCCTTGCTGCAACCGGGCGATACTTTCATGGGGCTTGACCTGAATTCGGGCGGTCACCTGACGCATGGCTCACCCGTGAACATGTCTGGCAAGTGGTTTAATGTGGTGTCTTACGGCGTTCGTCAGCAAGATGAATTGCTGGATATGGACGACATTCGCGCCCGCGCACTGGAAGCCAAACCTAAGCTGATTATTGCTGGCGGCACCGCCTATTCCCGCGTTTGGGATTGGGCCGCGTTTCGCGCCATCGCTGATGAAGTCGGTGCCTATCTGATGGTGGACATGGCGCATATTGCGGGGCTTGTGGCTGGTGGCCAGCACCCGTCGCCCCTACCACACGCGCATGTTGTCACCACGACCACCCATAAATCCCTGCGCGGTCCGCGTGGTGGTATGATTTTGACCAACGATGCGGATATCGCCAAAAAGGTCAATTCGGCGGTGTTTCCCGGCTTGCAAGGCGGTCCCTTGATGCATGTCATCGCCGCCAAGGCTGTTGCGTTCGGCGAGGCTTTGCGGCCGGAATTCAAAACCTACGCGGCACAAATCGTTGCCAATGCGCGGGCGATGGCTGATCAGTTAATGAAAGGCGGCATCAACATCGTATCAGGCGGCACAGATAACCATCTGATGCTGGCCGATCTGCGCCCCAAAGGCGTGACCGGCAAAGCGACCGAGGCTGCTTTGGGCCGCGCGCATATCACCACGAACAAGAACGGCGTGCCGTTTGACCCGGAAAAACCCTTCGTAACGTCAGGCATCCGCCTTGGCACGCCCGCCGGCACAACACGCGGTTTTGGCGAAGCCGAATTTCGCCTGATTGCTGACTGGATTGTCGAAGTCGTGGATGGGCTTGCCGCGAATGGCGAAGCGGGAAACGGTCCTGTGGAAGAGGCCGTAAAGGTCAAGGTCGCAGCACTTTGCGCGCGATATCCCTTGTACCAAACCCTGTAAACACTGTTTGTTTTCTGATGCTTAAGGGTATTTATGATTGCAGCACCCAGCATTCAGTCGCCCGCTAACCAGTCTTTAACCGAATCAGATCAGCCTGAGATCAGGTCAAAAACTGACCGGTAAAGGGGCTGAAATGGCATTGAAGGCATTGATACTGGACGTCGATGGAACCATCGCGGAAACGGCGGACGTAAAGCGCGCCGCCTTTAATCAAGCCTTCGCTGAAATCGGTCTGGATTGGGTTTGGGGCCGCGCGGTGTTTCAGGAAATACTCGCCGGGTCTGTTCAGGGCGGTGAAGCCGCCTATTATGCCCATCTGCGCCAGCCGGAAATCGTTAACAATATGTCAAAGAACGGCGCGCTGGAACAAATCCACCGCCGCCAACAGACCATCTATCGCAACCTTTTGGAAGCCGGAGCCGCCCAACTGCGACCCGGCATTGCAAGGTTGATGGGCGAAGCTATGACAGGGCGGGTGAAACTCGCCCTGTGCTCAATTGGCCCACGGCTGGAATTTGAAACCCTGATTTTCAACCGTTTTGGGTTTGATATGCTGAATGCGATAACCGCCAGCGTGGCGGCAGAAGACCTGAAAACTCATTCTCTTGCTGCGGCCTATCGCCAATGTCTGGCCAAGTTGTCGGTGTCGGCATCAGATTGTCTGGCGATTGATGATTCAGGTGCGGGTTGTGCCGCTGCGGCCCGTCTTGGGATGACCGTGATTGCCACACCCGGGCACTATTGGCAGGGCGAATCCTTTCGCGACGCAGAATTGGTGCTCAGTGATCTTGGCCATCCGGCGGCACCATTTTCCGTTCTCAGGGGCGACGCAAAAGGGATTGGGCATGTGACATTGGCGGCGCTAAATCTTTGGCATGGCCGGGCGACTGCCACGGTCAGACACGCCTCTGCCGCCTAATAAAAGGTTACGCGGCCACTGCTTTTCGCACCATATCCCAATAGATATCGGCAACAGTCACGCGGCTTAACCGACCACCCTGACGGTACCAAGTGTTAACCCCGGTCAGCATCGCAATGACTGCCAAAGCGGCCAATTTGGTATCAGGGACACGAAACTGCCCCAACGCCTGCCCGTCTATCAGGATTTTCTCAAGCTCGTTCTCATATGATCGCCGCAAAGCTTCAATACGGGTAAAATTGTCGGGCGTTAGATTGCGCAACTCCATATAGGCGACAAAAACCGATTCTGGCCGGTCGAGGTGATACAGGATGTGAAACCGGGTAAATTGTTGCAAACGTTCATTTGGATCGCCAGCATCCGGCAAAAGCTGCCAAGCCGCCAACAATTCTTCCAGGTGGTCTTTCATCAATTCATAAAGCAAGGCCTGTTTGTCAGGCGTATAAAGATAAAGCGCACCGGCTTGCAGACCAACCTCGGTTGCAATCTGGCGCATCGAAACGGCGGCATAGCCCTTTTGCGCAAACAGTTTCAGGGCCGCCTGCCGCACCCGCGGTCCAGTTATATCTGAATGTGATCCAGTCTTGCGTGCCATTGGTCCTCCACCTTCAGAGGTTAACTGAACAATCGTTCATTTCCCAGCCTCCCGTAAAATATTTCCGCAATTGCTTGCTAAAACGTCAGGGTCTACCTTAGAGTCACACAAGTTTTCCGTCTTAAGGCAGTTGATCCATACCAATGAAAACCACGCGCATAATCGCCGTCATTCTTGGCCTGTCACTCGCCCTTTCAGGCTGCGGAACCGGCTTGTCCAAAGTAACAAAAGAGGCGGGTTTCGTGCCGGTGCCGCGCAACACATCTTGGTTGGGGTTCCTTCCGATCAACCAGATTTTGGGCGAAGCCGAAACAGATCCAGCCAAAGCAGAAGCCGAGGCGCGATCTTTGCAGGCTCGCCTTGTCCAATTGCGCCGCCGCGCCCGCGCTTTGCGGGCATCAACTTCATAAACCCGCCGAACGTTTGAGTGTCAGCAGTGCTGAAACGACACGCCGCATGGCGTTGCGCCAGTCAGAAAATCCCGTTAACACGGCGCGATGAATGACCCTCGTCCCGGAGACTGACACATGACTAATCCCTTGCGCCTTGGAATTGCTGGCCTTGGAACTGTCGGCACCGGCACCGTCAAAATCGTTGAAAAACACGCAGAAATGCTGACGCGCCGGACTGGTCGCCCGATCAGCATTTCTGCGGTTTCCGCACGTTCGCGCAAGCGTGATCGGGGCATCGATTTGACGCCCTATGCGTGGGAAGACGATCCGGTTGCTTTGGCCAAGCGGGACGATGTGGATGTGTTCATCGAATTGATGGGGGGCGAAAATGGCCCCGCCAAGGCCTCGGTCGAAGCGGCAATCGCGGCGGGCAAGCATGTGGTTACCGCCAACAAAGCGATGCTGGCCGTGCACGGCCAAGCCCTGGCTGAAGCCGCCGAAGCCAAAAACGTCTCCTTGCGGTTTGAGGCCGCCGTTGCAGGGGCGATTCCAGCGATTAAAGTTTTAAGCGAAAGTTTGGCCGGAAACCGGATTTTGCGGGTGATGGGCGTGATGAACGGCACTTGCAATTACATCCTGACCCGCATGGAAAACGAAGGCGTGCCATATGATACGGTTTTTGCAGATGCCAAGGCGCTTGGATATCTCGAGGCTGACCCGAACCTTGATGTCGGTGGCATTGATGCCGGGCATAAATTGTCACTGCTGGCGTCAATCGCTTTTGGCACCAAAGTCAATTTTGACGGCGTGGAACTGGAAGGTATTCAGCGCATTTCAATCACTGACATCAACCAAGCACGCGATATGGGCTTTCGGATCAAACTGTTAGGCGTGGCGCAAATGACCGGCCGGGGGCTGGAACAGCGCATGCAACCCTGCCTCGTGCCGGCCGACAGCCCCTTGGGTCAGTTGCAAAACGCCGCCAATATGGTGGTGATTGAAGGCGATGCTTGCGGCCAGATCGTGCTGCGCGGCGCTGGTGCCGGTGAAGGCCCGACTGCTTCCGCGGTGATGGGGGATGTCATTGATATTGCCCGTGGAAATCGAATTTCTACCTTTGGCCAACCGGCCAGCAGTCTG
>DJBQ01000083.1:3192-3678 GCA_002430125.1 Rhodobacterales bacterium UBA5972 | reverse complement strand
TGGCCAACCGGCCAGCAGTCTGCTGACCTGTCAAACGGCACAGGCTTCGGCACCCGCGGCGTTTTACCTGCGGTTGACCCTGAAAGATGCACCCGGTGCCTTGGCCAAAGTGACGCGCGCACTGGCGGATGCCGGGGTTTCCATCGACAGGATGCGCCAAAACGCACATACCGACACGGTTGCGCCGGTTCTTGTGGTCACCCATAAAACCACACGCTCCGAGCTTGACCATGCGCTCGCGGGTATCGCATCCACCGGCGTGTCACTGGAAGACCCCGTCGCGATCCGCATCGAAGAAGTCTGAACCGGGTTTTGCTTGAGTAAGGCGGGCTTAGCAGCCAGACTGACTGAGAAAAACCGCATCCGCCTAAATAGGAACCCCAATGGCCGCCTTTCTGGCAGTGGAACATTCTGCAACCGGGCGCCGTTGGATCGGGCCGGACATCGAACAAGACCGGCGGGCACAGGCCTTGCAGCAAGCAACCG
>DJBQ01000083.1:0-3087 GCA_002430125.1 Rhodobacterales bacterium UBA5972 | reverse complement strand
TTGTGTCAGGTCTTGGCACGACGCGGTGTGACCGGCGAAAATGCCGCGGACTTTCTGGAACCGTCGTTGAAGAACTTAATGCCCGATCCGCGCAGCATGAAAGACATGGAAAAGGCCGCCGCACGTTTGTTGCAGGCACTTCAATCGCGTGAACGCATTGCGATCTTTGCGGATTACGATGTTGACGGCGGCGCATCTGCCGCCTTGTTGCTGACATGGCTCAAACAATTTGACCTGCGGGCAACGCTCTATATTCCTGACAGGATCGACGAAGGATATGGCCCTAACGACGAAGCGATGCACGCACTCGCACAAGATCACAGCCTGATAATTTGCGTTGATTGCGGAACTCTGTCGCACGGCCCTATTGCGGCAGCGGCCCCTTGCGATGTTATCGTTTTGGATCATCATTTGGGCGGCGAAACGCTGCCGCCCGCGCTGGCTGTGGTCAATCCAAACCGGCAGGATGAAACCGGCGATCTTGGGTATCTTTGTGCCGCCGGTGTGGTTTTCATGCTGCTGGTCGAGGCCAATCGGGGCCTGCGTTCATCAGGGAAATCGCCGCCCGATTTGATACAACTGCTGGATCTGGTCGCGCTGGCAACGGTCGCGGATGTGGCGCAACTGCGCGATCTTAATCGGGCATTTGTCCGGCAAGGCTTGAAAGTCATGGCCAGACGTGCCCGCGTTGGGATAACGGCTTTAACAGATATTGCGCGAATGGACAGCGCGCCGTCGGCCTATCATCTTGGGTTCCTGCTGGGCCCAAGGATCAATGCAGGCGGCCGCATCGGGCAGGCCGACCTGGGCGCGCGACTGCTTGCGACGACGGACCCGCACGAGGCAGCGGCGCTTGCCCAGCGACTTGACGTGCTTAACACCGAACGACGCGAGATCGAAACCTATGTCCGCGCGTTGGCCAGCGCGCAGGCTGAAACCCGGCCTTTGGATGGACCCTTGGTTTGGGCCGCTGGCGATGGCTGGCATCCCGGCGTGGTTGGTATCGTCGCAGCACGCCTGAAAGAAGCAACCAATCGCCCGGCAATTGTCATCGGTTTTGATGGTGATGACGGCAAAGGATCCGGGCGTTCGATCAATGGCATTGATCTTGGCTCAGCCATCGCGCGATTAACCGCCGAAGGATTGCTGATCAAAGGCGGCGGGCATAAAATGGCGGCCGGCCTTAGTCTGACCCGCGCGATGCTGGAACCGGCCATGGCACGCCTTGGGGAATTACTGGCCCAACAGGGTGCCGATCAAGCCGGACCGGCAGACCTGAAACTGGATGCTGCACTTATGCCTTCGGCTATTACAGTTGATCTGATCGAACAACTGGAACGGGCCGGGCCGTTTGGGGCCGGCGCCCCAGCCCCGCGATTTGCCCTTCCATCGGTCCGGGTCGCGTTTGCGAAACGGGCTGGCGAGAACCACCTGCGCCTGACATTTGAAGACGAATCACGCGGGCGGATTGATGCAATTGCGTTTCAGGCATTTGATGGACCACTTGGCCCAATGCTGGAGGCCCATGACGGCGCGATTTTCCATGTCGCAGGCCGCCTAGAGATTGATACGTGGGGCGGGCGCAGCAAACCAAAACTGCGTGTTGAAGATGCCGTGCGGGCATAGACACTAAATCGAATTTAGGCCCAAATAACCCCTTGCGCGGCGCAGTCCTAGCGACTAAAACGCCCTCCACAAAGATCGCGGTCCCTTCGTCTATCGGTTAGGACGTCAGGTTTTCAACCTGAAAAGAGGGGTTCGACTCCCCTAGGGACTGCCATCTTTGAATTTCCCTCATTCTCCTTCATTCTCACCGAATCCGCAAACTGCCTTGTTTTAATGATGTATTCGCCGCTCGTTGTTCTGTTGGGTTGTTTTCAATAACAGTGAACTGTATACGTTGTGTGGTAATTATTGTGGTAACTGGTCGTTGTCAGCTCTCAAAGGCAAACTTAAAAAGATCTCACTAAGCACACTTCCAACTGGCAGACACAGTGATTGAAATGGGCTTTTCCTTGTTGTAAAGCCAACAGGTGCGCGTAGTTGGATCGTTCGCATAACCGTCAAAGGGCAAAAGAATCGCAAGGGTGGGCCACTAAGGACTGATTTCGGACTTGGTAGTACCACTCTAGTATCAATCTCAGAAGCGCGTGAGAAATCCCTCGAATATCGCCGTCTGGCAGTTCGCGGTCTAAATCCTCGTCACAATGCAAAACGAGATATACCGACATTCGCAGAGATGGCTGAGCATGTGCAGTTGGAACGCCTGCCGACGTGGCGGAGCGAAAAACACGGTCGTCAGTGGCTCAAGACAATTCAAGACCACGCCTTTCCAAAAATTGGAGCATTGCTGGTGTCAGACATAGGGCAGCCGGAAGTTCTTTCGGTCTTGTCACCTATTTGGACTTCCAAACACGAAACTGCCCGGCGTCTGGCACAAAGAATAAAATCCATTCTTGATGTCGCTAAATCCAAAGGTTTCAGGGCTGGTGAAAATCCAGTGTCTGAAATCAACAATGCCAATGTCTTGCCTAAAGTTGGAAAAAAGCATGTACATCATTTAGCGATGGCCTGGCAGGATGTACCAGATTTCTATGCGGATCTGAAAACACGCAACGCAATGGCCGCCAAGGCGCTGAGGTTCACTTGCCTGACAGGATCACGTACCGGCGAAGTCTTGGGAATGAAGTGGCCTGAAGTTGATGTTGAGGCTCGACTCTGGACCTGCCCAGCTGAACGAATGAAAACCGACAATGACCACCGGGTGCCTCTGACAGACGAAATGCTGGCTATTATCGAACCTTTGCGTGCGATGCAGTCTGAGTATGTGTTTGAAGGTCAGAAACGCCACAATCCACTTTCGAATATGTCGATGTTGATGTTGATGTTGTTGCGACGGATGAAGATCGCAGGTGTTACGGTTCACGGTTTCCGATCTACCTTCCGGGATTGGGCGTCTGAAGTGGCCAATGCCCCGCGAGAAGTGGCGGAATTGAGTCTGGCGCATCAGGTAGGGTCGGATGTGGAGCGCGCCTAGCCTCCTCCGCAACTCCGAGTTTCATTAAGTGTCGCTAACACGGGATATGT
>DJBQ01000040.1:6182-6889 GCA_002430125.1 Rhodobacterales bacterium UBA5972 | reverse complement strand
CTTACGGCTGGCGCCACAGCCCAGCCGAAAGCCGATGACGAGATATTTAGTCGTTTGCTGACGGTCGCTGTCGGAAATGAAATTCGCGAAAAGTGCCCGACGATCGAGGCGCGCACAATCGCTGCGACGCTTTATTTCCTGGGCATTCTTAACTATGCGCGGTCAATCGGTTTTACCAAGGACCAGATGTTCGCCTACCGTGACGATCCCAAAAATCAGGAAAGCCTGCGCAAGGCTACCTATGCCTATTTGGACAAACATGGCGTCAATCGTGCCGTCCCCGCCAGCTATTGCATATTGGGCACGGCTGAGATCGCCCAAAACAGTGAAACCGGCAAATTGCTGAAACGCAGGTAAAGACATGTCAGACTTGAAGAAAATCAATATCGACGGCCATGTGGTAGAAGTCGACGGGGCAATGACAATCTTGCAGGCCTGCGAAGTTGCCGGCGTCGAAATCCCGCGCTTTTGCTATCACGAGCGCCTGTCGATCGCCGGCAATTGCCGGATGTGTCTGGTCGAGGTGGTGGGCGGCCCGCCGAAACCCGCCGCNNAGGCCCGCCGAAACCTACGGCAAGCTGCGCCATGCAGGTCAAGGATTTGCGCCCCGGCCCGGAAGGTGCAGCGCCTTTGGTGAAAACCAACTCGCCGATGGTCAAGAAGGCCCGCGAAGGGGTGATGGAGTTTCTGCTGATCAACCATCCGCT
>DJBQ01000040.1:0-6036 GCA_002430125.1 Rhodobacterales bacterium UBA5972 | reverse complement strand
CCGCTGGATTGCCCGATCTGCGATCAGGGCGGCGAGTGCGATTTGCAGGATCAGGCGGTGGCTTACGGGGTTGATTTCAGCCGGTACCGCGAACCAAAACGCGCCAGCGAAGACCTTGATCTTGGCCCACTGGTCGCCACCACGATGACCCGCTGCATTTCCTGCACCCGCTGTGTGCGTTTCACCAGCGAAGTTGCCGGGATCACCCAGATGGGCCAGACCGGTCGCGGCGAAGACAGCGAAATTACCAGCTATCTGAACCAGACGCTCGACAGCAATCTGCAAGGCAACATCATTGATTTGTGCCCGGTGGGCGCGCTGACCAGCAAGCCTTACGCCTTCACCGCGCGGTCTTGGGAGCTGAAAAAGACCGAAACCATTGATGTGATGGACGGCCTTGGCAGCAATATCCGGGTGGATACCAAAGGACGCGAAGTCATGCGCATCCTGCCGCGCAACCATGACGGCGTGAACGAGGAATGGATATCCGACAAAACCCGTTTCGTCTGGGACGGATTGCGCCGCCAGCGGCTTGACACACCCTACATCCGGGTTGGTGGCAAGCTGCGCGCCGTAGGTTGGGATCAGGCATTGCAAACCGCCGCCAAAGCGATACGCGGCAAGAAGGTCGCGGCTTTGGTTGGTGATCTCGCTCCGGTTGAGGCGATTTATGCCTTGAAAGGCATCATCGAGGGTCTGGGGGGCACAATGGAATGCCGCACCGATGGCGCAAAGCTGCCCATCGGCAATCGCTCGGCCTATGTCGGTACAGCGCGGATTGACGACATTGATAACGCACAGATGATCCAGCTGATCGGCACCAATCCGGCGATTGAATCCCCGGTTCTGAACGCCCGTATCCGCAAGGCATGGATCAACGGCGCGACCGTCGGTCTGGTGGGCGAGGCGGTCGATCTGACCTATGATTATGTGCAGGTCGGCACCGATCGCGCCGCGCTGAAGGAATTGGCCGACAAGCAAATCGGCGCAGCCAAAGAGATGAATACCGTCGTGATCATCGGGCAGGGCGCATTGCTCGGTCGTGACGGCGACGCGGTTCTGGCGCATGCGATGAAGCTGGCCGAAAACACCAAGTCGAAATTCATGGTCCTGCACACGGTTGCCAGCCGGGTTGGCGCAATGGATCTGGGCTTCGCCACCGAAGGCGGGATGGATGCTGCCCTTGAGGGGGCCGAGGTGGTCTATAACCTTGGCATGGACGAGGCTGATATCGCGCCGGGGGCTTTTGTGATCTATCAGGGCAGCCACGGGGATCGCGGGGCGCACCGCGCTGATGTTATCCTGCCTGCTGCCGCGTATACCGAAGAAAACGCGCTGTTCGTGAACACCGAAGGCCGTCCGCAATTGGCAATGCGCGCCGGTTTTGCGCCGGGCGAAGCCAAAGAAAACTGGGCGATCCTGCGGGCCTTATCGGGCGAGTTGCGCGCCGCATTACCGTACGATTCACTGGCGGCCCTGCGCAATGCGCTGATTGCCGAATATCCGCATCTTGGCCAGATTGATCAGGTTGCCGAAAACGACTGGAAACCCGCGAAAATTCGCGGCATGGGCAAGGGCAATCTTGCCAGCGCCATAACCGATTTCTACCTGACCAACCCGATTGCCCGCGCCTCGAGCGTCATGGCTGAACTGTCGGCCAATGCGGCTGCCCGTAAAACCAAGATCGCGGCGGAATAGACCGGGATGCTGACACGCCTGATACATGTCACAGCCTTGCCGATCGCCCTCTTGGGCGGCTTGGCGGCATGCGAGATGACATTGGGCGGTAAGGCCGACAAAGCACCGGGATTTGCGCCGGAATATCTGGGCGTGGAAACCATGCTGCTGGACGATGATCTGGTGAATTTCCACGTTGCTATGAAGGGCGCGCGCACCAAGGCCGACGTTGCTGATTACGCAAAATGTGCCGCGGCGGAATATACGTTGATCCGGGGCTTTGGTTTTGTACGCCACTTGCGCACAAATGTTGACGAGAAGGATGGTCTTTGGCGGGCAGATGCGGTTTATACCGTCTCGGATGCACTGCCCGAAGGCAAGCTGACACTGGATGCCGAAGTCGTGGTGGCCAATTGCCGCGATGACGGGATACCCACCGTCTGATGACGGTCTAAGGATGGAATAGAATGGCAGAGTTTTTCTTTGAAACCAATTTCGGGATTTTCCTCTATATCCTCGGGCAATGCCTGTTGGTGACGGTCTGTATTTTGGTGGCGCTCGCCTTTCTGATGTATGCCGACCGCAAAATCTGGGCCGCCGTTCAAATGCGCAAAGGCCCCAACGTGGTCGGGGTTTTTGGCCTACTGCAAAGCTTTGCCGACTTCATCAAATATATCGTCAAAGAGGTCGTGGTGCCTGCCGGGGCCGACAAGGTGGTGTTTTTCCTTGCACCAATGATTGCCTTTGTTCTGGCGGTGATTTCATGGGCCGCGATCCCCTGGGCTGACGGTTGGGTGATTGCCAACCTAAACATCGGTATTCTTTACATTTTCGCCATATCCTCGCTGGAAGTTTACGGCGTGATCATGGGCGGCTGGGCCTCAAACTCGAAATACCCGTTCCTTGGCTCGCTACGGTCTGCCGCGCAGATGATTTCCTACGAGGTGTCCATTGGTTTTATCATCGTCGGTGTAATGATCTCGACCGGGTCTTTAAACCTGACCGAAGTTGTGCGCGCCCAGGATGGTGATTACGGCCTGTTCAACTGGTACTGGCTGCCGCATTTTCCAATGCTGTTTCTGTTCCTGATCTCGGCCCTGGCCGAAACCAACCGCCCGCCGTTTGATCTGCCAGAAGCGGAAAGCGAACTGGTGGCAGGGTATCAAGTCGAATATTCCTCGACCCCGTTTCTGCTTTATATGATCGGCGAGCTGATGGCCGTGGTGCTGATGTGCGCCCTGCTGACGCTGCTGTTCTTTGGCGGCTGGCTGTCGCCAATCCCCGGCCTGCCGGACGGCGTGTTCTGGATGATCGCAAAAATGGGGTTCTTTTTCTTCATCTTCTCGATGGTCAAGGCAATCACGCCGCGCTATCGCTATGACCAATTGATGCGGATCGGCTGGAAAGTGTTCCTGCCGATGAGCCTTGGCTGGGTAGTATTTGTCGCCTTTGCGACGCATTTCAACTGGTTCGGCGGGCTTTACGTCCGCTGGGCAACAGGGGGCTGATATGGCGGATATGGACTGGACACGGGCCACAAAGTACTTCCTGCTGGCCGATTTCTTTGGCGGTTTCCGCCTTGGCCTGAAGTACTTTTTCCGACCCAAAGTAACCCTGAACTACCCCCACGAAAAAGGTCCGCTATCCCCGCGCTTTCGCGGCGAACATGCCCTCAGACGCTATGCCAACGGCGAAGAACGCTGCATTGCCTGCAAATTGTGCGAGGCGATCTGCCCGGCCCAGGCCATCACCATCGACGCCGAACCACGCGAGGACGGATCACGCCGCACCACGCGCTATGATATCGACATGACCAAATGCATCTATTGCGGGTTCTGTCAGGAAGCCTGCCCGGTCGATGCCATCGTCGAGGGCCCGAATTTCGAATTCGCCACCGAAACCCGCGAAGAGCTTTTCTACGACAAGGACCGCCTGCTGGCCAATGGCGACCGCTGGGAAGCCGAAATTGCCAAAAACCTTGAACTGGACGCGCCGTACCGATGAGCGATTATGCAAAAATGTTTCAGCAGATGATGGAACAAACCGCCGAAATGGGCAAAAAGTTCGCCCCCGAAGGCAATATGTTCTCGCCCGCTGCGTTCGAGGCGATGATGCCTGGCGTCAGTGCCTCGTTTCTGGAAATGGCCTTTGGCAACACGATCAACCAAAACGGGCTGGACGCGAAAACCCGGTTTCTGATCACCATCGCGGGGCTTTCCGCGCAAATCATGCTGCAAGCGCCGCAGTTGAAACTGGCAATCGAAAGCGCGCGGGTTGCTGGGGCCAAAAAGCAAGAAATCACCGAGGTGATCATGCAGATGTCGATGTTCGGCGGCATGCCGGTCACCACGCAGGCGCTGCAAGCAGCGCTGGAAGTGTTTAACGCAGAAGAGAACGGAAAAGACTGATGACAGTAACTGCTCTGGCCTTTTACCTATTCGCCATTGTCACCGTCACATCGGGCCTGTTGGTCACCATGTCACGCAACCCGGTGCATTCGGTCTTGTGGCTGATATTGGCGTTCATCTCCTCGGCTGGTCTGTTCGTCCTGTTGGGCGCGGAATTCGTCGCCCTGCTGCTGGTCATCGTCTATGTCGGCGCGGTCGCGGTTTTATTCCTGTTCGTCGTGATGATGCTGGATGTTGATTTCGCCGAACTGCGCGGCGGTCTGGCGCAATATTTGCCGATGGGCCTGCTGATCGGCGTCGTGCTGCTGGTGGAACTCGGGCTGGTGTTTGGCCATTGGACCTATGCTGATGGCGCGCAAGCTGCCCGTGCTGCCGTTACTCCGGCGATTGACCAAACCCAAAACACCGTCGCCTTGGGCGAGCTGATCTATACGCAATATATCTATCTGTTCCAAACCGCCGGTCTGATCCTGCTGGTCGCGATGATCGGTGCGATTGTGCTGACAATGCGGCATCGCCCGGATGTAAAGCGCCAGAACGTCATGGCCCAAATGCACCGCGATCCGGCCAAGGCGATGGAACTTAAGGACGTAAAACCGGGGCAGGGGCTCTAGCAAACGCAGTCCCGGACCTGCTCCGGGACCTCTTGGGTGGCAGGGGTCGCCATAACGAAACGAACAGGCCCCGGATCAGGTCCGGGGCTGCGAAACAAAAAAGACGAGAACGCACATGATCGGCTTAGAACACTATCTCACCGTTGCCGCCTTCCTGTTTGTGACGGGGATTTTCGGCATCTTCCTCAATCGCAAGAACGTCATCGTCATCCTGATGTCGATCGAACTCATGCTGTTGGCGGTGAACATCAATTTCGTGGCGTTCTCCAGCTTTCTGGGTGATCTGGTCGGGCAGGTGTTCACCCTGTTCGTGCTGACGGTTGCTGCCGCCGAGGCCGCGATCGGCCTTGCGATTCTGGTTTGTTTCTTTCGCAACCGTGGCACCATCGCGGTTGAAGACGTCAATGTGATGAAGGGCTAAGCACTTATGGAACTCACCACGATTATCCTGTTTGCCCCGTTACTTGGCGCACTGATTTCAGGCTTTGGCCACAAGATCATCGGCGAAAAAGCCGCGATCACCACGGCCACCGGCCTGTTGTTTCTGGCCGCCCTGCTCAGCTGGTTCACGTTCCTTACCTTCAACGGCGAAACCCAGCAGATCCCGCTGATGCGCTGGGTGGAAAGTGGCAGCCTGTCGACCGATTGGGGCATCCGCCTTGACCGCCTGACAACCGTGATGCTGATCGTGGTAACAACGGTGTCCAGCCTCGTGCACCTTTACAGCTTTGGCTACATGGACAAAGACCCGCAATGGAAAGACGGCGAAAGCTATAAACCGCGTTTCTTTGCCTATCTGTCGTTCTTTACCTTTGCCATGCTGATGCTGGTGACATCCGACAACCTGCTGCAAATGTTCTTTGGCTGGGAAGGGGTTGGCGTCGCGTCATACCTGTTGATTGGGTTTTACTATCGAAAACCTTCGGCCAATGCCGCTGCTATCAAGGCGTTTATCGTCAACCGGGTGGGTGATTTCGGTTTCGCGCTGGGGATATT
Source organism: Rhodobacterales bacterium UBA5972 (assembly GCA_002430125.1). Lineage (GTDB taxonomy): Bacteria > Pseudomonadota > Alphaproteobacteria > Rhodobacterales > Rhodobacteraceae > UBA5972. The sequence goes on along the minus strand of DJBQ01000040.1, from coordinate 341 downwards.
CGGCCTTTATTTCATGGTCGACAGCATCCAGTTAACCGATGTTTTCGCCGCTGGTCACCATCTGGCCGAGGTCAAGATGATGTTTCTAGGAATTGAGTTCAACGCCATTGAACTGCTGACCTTCCTGTTATTCGTCGGCGCAATGGGTAAATCGGCGCAATTGTTCCTGCACACATGGCTGCCCGACGCGATGGAAGGCCCGACGCCTGTGTCGGCCCTGATCCATGCCGCAACCATGGTCACCGCAGGCGTGTTCCTTGTCTGCCGCATGTCGCCGTTGTTTGAATATGCCCCCGGCACGCTGGCCTTTGTCACCGTAATTGGCGCAGGAATTGGTTCAA
>DJBQ01000092.1 GCA_002430125.1 Rhodobacterales bacterium UBA5972 | reverse complement strand
CTTAAATCTTGGCAACAAAATCTTGTCTCACATCTATCTGAACTTATTCAGGTGTGAAACAAATGTTTAAGTTAAATATCTTTTAATATCAATAACTTACACTAGAATAACTACTCCCACTCGATCGTGCCGGGCGGTTTTGAAGTAATGTCATAGGTGACCCGGTTGATCCCTGCGACTTCGTTTATGATTCTCGTGGCGGTTTCGCCCAGAAAATCATGGCTAAACGGGTAATAATCCGCGGTCATTCCGTCAACCGAAGTAACAGCGCGCAGCGCGCAGGCGAAATCATAAGTACGCGCATCGCCCATCACGCCAACCGTTCGCACTGGCAGGATGGCAACGAACGCTTGCCAGATTTCATCATAAAGCCCGTGTTTGCGGATTTGATCGATATAAACCGCATCGGCCTTGCGCAAAATGTCGAGTTTTTCCCGTGTGATTTCGCCCGGGCAGCGGATCGCAAGACCGGGGCCGGGGAACGGATGGCGGCCGACGAAACTGGCTGGCAGGCCAAGTTCGCGGCCCAATTCGCGCACTTCGTCTTTGAACAATTCGCGCAAAGGTTCGACCAGTTTCAGGCCCATTTTTTCCGGCAAGCCGCCGACATTGTGGTGGCTTTTGATTGTGACCGACGGGCCGCCGGAGAAACTGACGCTTTCAATCACGTCGGGGTACAGCGTGCCTTGGGCCAGATATTTCGCACCACCGACGGATTTAGCATGCTTATCAAACACATCGATAAACAACTTGCCAATGATTTTGCGTTTGGTTTCCGGGTCTGATTGGCCGTCCAACTGGCCAAGAAATAATTCACTCTCGTCAGCATGGATCAGCGGAATGTTGTAATTATCCCGAAACATCCCGACAACTTCGTCAGATTCGCCCATCCGCATTAAACCTGTATCAACAAAAACGCAGGTTAGCTGATCGCCAATCGCCTCGTGAATCAGGACCGCAGCCACCGACGAATCAACTCCGCCAGACAAGCCACAAATCACTTTGTCACTGCCGACTTGTTCGCGGATCTTGCGGATCGCTTCGTCTTTATAGGCTCCCATTGTCCAATCGCCGGTAAAACCCGCCATTCGGACAAAGTTTTCATAAAGCTTAGCGCCTTTTGGGGTATGGTGAACCTCGGGGTGAAACTGCACGGCATAAAACTGTCGCGCCAGATCGGCGGTTACCGCAAACGGGGCGTTTGGCGACGTACCGTAAACCTGAAATCCTGCCGCAATTTCAGATACATGGTCGCCGTGGCTCATCCAAACCTGCTCGGGGCCTTCGGAAAACCAACCGTCAAGCAGGGGAACCCTATTTTGTGGCGTTACAAACGCCCGGCCAAATTCGGCTGTTCCATGTCCGCGTTCAACCTTGCCACCAAGGCAATGCATCATCACCTGCTGGCCATAACATATCCCCAGAATCGGAACGCCCATCGTGAAAACCGATTTCGGAGGCATCGGCGCGCCTTGGGCGAAAACTGAGGCCGGGCCGCCGGAAAAAATCACAGCTTTCGGCGCAAACTCTGCAAGAAAGTCATCTGTAACCTTTTGAAACGGATGAATTTCACAGTAGACGTTCAGCTCGCGCAGACGCCGGGCAATTAGCTGCGTCACTTGCGAGCCAAAGTCGACAATCAGCAGGCGGTCATGGGAAGATGTGTTCATAGCACGTCCATATTGCGGTCACAGGATTCGCGCAAGACTGCGCCAATGTCGCTTTGCGCTGTGAAAGGCCGTATTTTACTTTATCCGCCGACATTTCCTCCGATAAAACCCGATCTAAGCAAAGTTCCGACGTATTCTGCCTTGGAATGAGAAAGGTCTTTCAGATGTCCGATACAGAAGTTGCCACAAGGCGCACACGCGGTGGAACCGGTGGTGGTGCTGCCCGCAGGGCTGACCGCACAGCGGTACGCCAGGAATTCAGCCGGTTCATCGAACGCAATATCCCGAATTTCGAGATACTGAATGAAGAAGCCCTAGAGATTATTGAATATAATGCCGACACAGTGCTGGAAGAAGTTGGCATTAACTTTCTGGATAATCCTGAAGGCCTGAAGTTATGGAAACAAGCCGGGGCGTCGATTGATGGCCAGCGCATTCGTTTTCCACGCGGATTGGTACGCAAGTTATGCGAAACGGCCCCGTCATCCTATATTCAACACGCCCGAAATTCCGAACGGAATGTCGAGATTGGCGGCAAAACTCTGGTCCTGGCGCCGGTTTATGGCCCGCCCTTTGTGCGGGATATGGACGGCGGTCGGCGTTATGCCACGATCGCGGATTTCCAGAATTTCGTGCGGTTGGGGTATATGTCGAAATGGATTCACCATTCAGGTGGAACCGTCTGCGAACCAACTGATATTGCGGTAAATAAACGCCACCTTGATATGCTTTTGGCGCATATGACGCTTAGCGATAAACCCTATATGGGGTCGGTTACTGAGCCCAGTCGTGCGGCTGATTCTGTGGCTATGTCGAAAATCCTGTTTGGCGACAAATTTGTTGACGACAACACAGTGATGACCTCGTTGATCAACGTAAACTCGCCGCTGACCTATGACAGCATCATGGTTGGCGCGCTGGAAGTTTACGCGCGCGCCAATCAGGCCTGTATTGTTTCGCCATTTATCGTTGGCGGCGCTATGGCCCCAGTGACCGTTGCCGGGACGCTGACCCAGGTTTTGGCCGAAGCGATGGTGGGGATTGCGTATACTCAATTGATCCGCAAGGGCGCTCCGGTGATTTTTGGGGCATTTGTGACCTCGATTGATATGAATTCAGGCGCACCGACCTTTGGCACGCCGGAAG
>DJBQ01000009.1:429-5734 GCA_002430125.1 Rhodobacterales bacterium UBA5972 | reverse complement strand
GCTTGGGGTTGGGGTACAGCCTATGGACAAAAAGGTGAGTAAGTTCACCTTTTTAGTCTAGTAAAAACAAGGGACGGCCTATGATGGGCCGTTCCTTTTAGGTTTAATGCAAGGATTAAGCGATGCGTTCGATTTTCGTCGCTATGTTCGCCTTCATGATTTTGATCAGTCCGCTTGAAGCACAGCAAGCTGATGATCAACAAGCAACCCGTGACGCGCGCGCAGCAACAGGCGGCGCGCAAACGCTTGAAGATATCCTTGCGCGACAGTCAGGGCAATCTGTCGACGACAGCTTTCGACGCGGGGCCACAGGAAACCCTCAAGGCGCTGCTGACACTGTGGACCAGTTGGGCACATTGGGCGGCACCTCGGACCCTGAACTCTGGCGCGCACTTCGTTATGGTACTGCAGATATCAGCACCCAGAACCGCGGCCCGGCTGCGACGGTTCTGGTGCAGGATGGCGGCATGTGGTGGCTGCAGTTTCGCGCCGGGACACTGCGTGCCTTTGGTGTTTATCTGTTGGGCGGTACGCTTTTGCTTTTGGCCGCTTTCTACATTGTCCGTGGCCGCATTCGGATTGACGGTGAAAAAACCGGCGTGAAAATCGAGCGCTTTAAGCTGGCGGAACGTTTCGGTCACTGGATGCTGGCATCGTCCTTTATCGTGCTGGGATTGACCGGATTACTCTCATTATTTGGGCGAACAATGCTGATCCCCTTTTTTGGTCCCGAGGCATTTGCCTTTATCGCGACGGGCTCGAAATGGGTGCACAATAATATTTCCTGGGCGTTTATTCTGGCGCTCATCATCATTTTCTTTTTCTGGGCTGTGCATAATTTACCAGACCGGACAGATCTGAACTGGCTTGCCAAGGGAGGCGGCATCTTGGGCAAGGGTCATCCTGCGGCGAAAAAATTCAATGCGGGCCAAAAGCTGATTTTCTGGGCGGTGATCCTGCTGGGCGGTTCGATTTCGCTGTCCGGCCTTTCGCTGTTGTTCCCATTTGAGATCAACCTATTCGGGCCGACCTTTACACAACTGAATGCCTTCGGTGTTCCAGGCTGGTTTGGCATGCCCGAACTTCCAACCGCGCTGACGCCACAAGAAGAAATGCAATATTCGCAGCTGTGGCACGCCCTTGTCAGCCTGTGTCTGACGGCAATCATTTTCGCACATATCTATATCGGCACTGTCGGTATGGAAGGCGCTTTTGATGCGGTCGGCACTGGCAAAGTCGAAGAGCGATGGGCGCGGGAGCATCACAGCTTATGGTTAGAAGAATTAGATGCAAAACGCGCATCAGCGGATAAGGAGTCGTGATATGAAGGCTTTTCTGCTTGCTGTCTGCGCAACTGTCGTCATCACTGTCGGTATGAACATTCTCTTGAACCAGATCGGGTTTTCAGCCGAAAAAGCCACGACCGGCGCCAATACCAGAGTCGGTGCGAGCGACTAGTTCGAATCATTTTTGCATAAGACAGGACGACCTGAATGACCCGCCCGCCATCGATATCGGCCTTGCGGCAGGTGATCTGGGCGACCTGAGGGCTGTGGACGCCTTCAAGCCCCGATCGCCCACAACCTGACGCCGTGACGCTTGTCTGATATCACACACATAAAGGGGGGTTTGGTGGAGCCTAGGGGGATCGAACCCCTGACCTCTTGCATGCCATGCAAGCGCTCTCCCAGCTGAGCTAAGGCCCCGAAATGCGGGCGAACCGATTGGCCCGCCCGTGGGTATTTATGGAAACAGCCTTGACTGTTCAAGCCTAAAAGCCGGGATATTCAGCTTTCGTCGACTTCAATAGCAACATCGGCGATTTCCTCGAGGTCGACAGTATCGTCTTCATCGTCTTCGAGCAGATCATCGTCCAGATCGGCGTTGACGTCATCATCATCCAATACGTCGGCTGTATCATCCAGTTCTTCGTCTGGTTCTGGTTTCACAATTTTCGGCTTTTCTGCCGAGACAGATCGGTTGCGCGTGTTGATCAGGCTCGCGAGGTCAAACGTTGCGTCGCAGGACGGGCAAGTCATCGGATCGTTTTGCAGGTCGTAAAACCGCACGGCACATTTCGGACAGACGCGCTTTACGCCCCATTCATCTTTGGGCATCAATTCTACCTCTTCAAGGTCATCTCAGGACAATTGCTGTCAACTGCCATAACCCTGTAACCTTTGTCAAAGGCTTAAATTGCAGTTTGTGGATTGCATGGCCTGTGGTTTGCATCATAGGTCGGAAACTTGCCGGTTTACCGGTGATTGGCTCTGTATTAGGTTTACCGCTATGAATAGAACCGTCAAAATTGGCAGTCCCCCGATCGAGGTCCATTTGCGCCGCTCGGCCCGGGCGCGTCGGTATTCTCTGCGGATTTCGAACGCCGACGGAAAAGTTAGTCTGACCCTGCCGAACCGCGCGTCAGAGCGCGCTGCCCTTGATTTCGCCTACCGCCAGGAAGATTGGTTGCGTGCCGCACTTGGCAAACGACCGGCGGCTGTGGTGCCGGAAATAGGTGGCAAAGTGTTATATCTGGGGCAAGAAGTTTCGCTGCTGCAGGGCACTGCGCGGTCGGTCAAAGCCGGGCCTGAAGGCTTGTTTCTACCCGGTTCGGTGGAAACCCTCGGGGCCAGGCTGAAGGGGTTTTTCAAGGTTCAGGCACGAGAAAGGCTGGCAGCTGCCTCGCATTATTATGCCAGCCAATTAGGGCGCGATATCTGTGCCCTCAGTTTGCGCGACACACGCAGCCGCTGGGGGTCATGTACTGCCGATGGCAGGCTGATGTATTCATGGCGGCTGATCATGGCCCCGCCCGAGGTGCTGGAGTACGTCGCCGCGCATGAAGTTTCACACCTTGTGCAGATGAACCATTCGGCCGAGTTTTGGGCCGTGGTCGAGGGTTTGATGCCCGACTACCAGCGTCACCGAAAATGGTTAAAGGCCAACGGAGCGCGTTTGCACCATTTCCAATTCTAACCAACCCTTGACCGAACCACACTTTGTGATCACAGTTGCCTTATGGCGATAACACCAAAATCTTCTGATACAAACATCGCAGCGCATGATCGCGTTTATCGCGCGCTGCGTCAGCAAATCATGCATGGCGAGATCGCGCCGGGACACGCGCTGACCCTTCGCGGGATCGGAAAATCCTTTGATGTCAGCATGACTCCGGCTCGGGAATCCGTGCGCCGGTTGGTGGCGGAAGGGGCTTTGACATTGTCTTCCTCTGGAAGGGTAAGCACCCCTGAGCTTAGCAATGAACGGATCGAGGAACTGGCGTCGGTACGTGCATTACTGGAACCTGAACTGGCGATCCGCGCGTTGCCCCGCGCTTACCCGGCCTTGATTGACCGGCTTTGGGCGATCAATTCATCGGCTGATCAAATGGTCGTGAAGCATGATGCGATCAGTTATATCCGCAACAATCTGGAATTTCACCGAACGCTTTATCTGCGCGCCCAAGCGCCGGCGATGTTGGCGATGGTGGAAAATATCTGGCTGCAACTTGGCCCGACGATGCGCAGCCTTTATGGCAAGATGCAGGGGACTCATCGGCTGGGAAATCACGGTGCGATCATTGCGGCATTGAAGGCGGGTGACGAGGCAGCGCTGCATATCGCGGTGCGAAATGATGTCACCAAAGGGTTGCGGATGTTGGCACGCTAACCGCCGCCGAAGCCGCCTGTCGATCAGACAGGGGCCTACGGCGGGTGTCTTTTGGCACAATTATAATAACTTAGAAGATCAGGCGTGGATTGCGCCGTCACCACAAGCCAGCGCCGCTTCGCGCATTGCTTCGCTAAATGTCGGATGCGCGTGACAGGTGCGGGCGAGGTCTTCGGCGGAGGCGCCGAACTCCATTGCGACGCAAACCTCGTGGATCAATTCGCCGGCGGCAGGGCCCATCAGGTGACAGCCGAGAATCCGGTCGGTGGTCGCGTCGGCGAGGATTTTCACGAAACCTTCGCCCTGAAATGTGGACTTGGCGCGGGCGTTGGCCATGAAATTGAACTTGCCAACCTTATAGGCGCGACCCTGTTCTTTCAACGTTTCCTCGGTGGCACCAACCGAGGCGACCTCGGGGTTGGTGTAGATCACGCCGGGAATTATGCCATAGTTTACATGGCCTTGCTGGCCAGCGATGGTTTCGGCGACGGCCATGCCTTCGTCTTCGGCTTTGTGGGCCAGCATCGGGCCGGTGATTACATCGCCCAGCGCCCAGATACCTGGAATATTGGTTTTCCAGTGATCGGTTTTTATTTGACCGCGATCAGTTTTTGCGATTCCAAGCTCCTCCAGACCCAGCCCGTCGGTGAACGGGCGGCGGCCGGTGGCGACCAGAACCACGTCTGAGTCCAGCGTGGATTCCGCATCGTTCTTACGCAATTTATAGGTGGTTTTCGCACCGTTTCCGGCCAGTTCAACCGACTGCACTGCCGCGCCCATCACAAAAGCAAGCCCTTGTTTTTTCAGGATTCTCTGGAAGGTTTTGCAGATTTCCGCATCCATACCGGGGGTGATTTGGTCAAGGAATTCCACGACCGTGACCTTGGTGCCAAGACGCGCATAGACCGAGCCCATTTCAAGGCCGATCACGCCCGCGCCAATCACCACCATTGTGGCCGGGATTTTGGCCAGTTCCAACGCGCCGGTTGAGGTGACGATCACCTTTTCATCAACAGGGACATTCGGCAGGCTGGAGGGCTCTGATCCGGTTGCGATAACGATATTCTTGGCATTGTGAACCGTGTCACCGACCGTAACCTGCCCGTTTCCGGTGAGTTTTGCCCAGCCTTTGATCCAGTCTATCTTGTTCTTTTTAAACAGAAATTCAATACCCTTGGTGTTGCCTTCAACGATACTGTCCTTGTATTCGATCATCTTGGGGAAGTCGATTTTCGGGGCATCCATCAGCAGGCCCATAGCGGCGAAATTATGGGTGGCATCGTGATAAGCGTGGCTGGCATGAAGCATCGCCTTGGACGGGATGCAGCCGACATTCAGGCAAGTCCCACCAAGGGTTTCGCGGCCTTCCACGCAGGCGGTTTTCAGGCCCAACTGGGCGCAGCGGATGGCACAGACATAGCCGCCGGGGCCACCGCCGATGATGATTACGTCATAGTCTGCCATTTGGGCCTCCATAGGGTAAAATCAGGGTACACAACCCGTACACAATGCGTATGATTCCCGTACATACGATTTGCAGCTGGTTGATTTGGTTTCAAAGGTCCATCAGCAACCGACGGGGATCTTCCAGCGCCTCTTTCACCCGCACAAGGAAGGTCACAGCCCCTTTGCCATC
>DJBQ01000009.1:0-267 GCA_002430125.1 Rhodobacterales bacterium UBA5972 | reverse complement strand
TACATCATCGGGCGGATCACGATCTGACCATCGACGACGACCGGGCGATCCTGGATTTTGTGCATTCCCAGAATGCCGGATTGCGGCGGGTTGAGGATCGGCGAGGACATCAGGGAACCGTAAACCCCACCGTTCGAGATGGTGAAGGTGCCACCCTGCATTTCGGCCATGCTGAGTTTGCCGTCGCGCGCCCGCAGGCCCAGTTCGGCGATGGTCTTTTCGATGGCGGCGAACCCCATCTGGTCGGCGTCGCGCACCACCGGAACC
>DJBQ01000106.1:2787-7070 GCA_002430125.1 Rhodobacterales bacterium UBA5972 | reverse complement strand
TGGTGCGGCACGATGAACCTGACAGAACCGCAGGCCGGCTCGGACGTGGGGGCGCTGCGCAGCAAGGCCGAAACGAATGGCGACGGCACCTACGCGGTCAGCGGGCAAAAGATTTTCATCAGCTGGGGCGACAGTGATTTCGCCGCGAATATCTGTCATTTGGTGCTGGCACGCTTGCCGGATGGGGCGGCCGGCACCAAGGGCATTTCGTTGTTTCTCGTGCCCAAATACCTGCCGGATGACAACGGTGCTCCGGGCAAAACCAACAGCCTGAAAGTGGTTTCGCTGGAACATAAAATGGGCATCCATGGCTCGCCGACTGCGGTGATGGATTACGACCGCGCGACCGGCTGGTTGGTTGGCGAGGAACATGCCGGGATGAAAGCGATGTTCACGATGATGAACAATGCCCGGCTTGGTGTTGCAACCGAGGGTCTGGGCGTGGCCGAAGCGGCATATCAACACGCGCTGGCCTTTGCGCAGGAACGTAAACAGGGCAACACGCCGGTGGCTGGGGCTGGCGCGATTATTGACCACGCCGATGTGCGCCGCATGTTGATGACGATGAAAGCGCAAACTGCTGCGGCGCGGGCGATTATTTATGCCACGGCGATCTCGACCGACATGGCTACTGCGACGGGTGATGCAAAGTGGAAAGCACGGGCGGCGTTTCTGACGCCGATTGCCAAGGCTTTTGGCACGGATACCGGCATCGAAGTTGCCTCGATCGGGGTGCAAGTGCATGGCGGCATGGGCTATATTGAGGAAACCGGTGCAGCGCAGTATATGCGCGACGCACGGATCACCGCGATCTATGAGGGCACCAACGGCATTCAGGCGATGGATCTGGTGGGCCGCAAATTGATGGATGGCGGTTCGGCAGCTTTTGCAATGTTGCACGATGTCAGCCAGACTGTTGCCGATTCCGAAGCGGCTTTGCCTGATCTGGCCGCGTTTCTGGGTGCGGCTGGACAGGGGCTGATCGCCACCACGAGCTGGATGCTGGAACAGACTGACATGAACCAACGCTTTGCCGGTGCCACGCCTTTTGCACGCGCTTTCGCGCTTGTGCTGGGCGGGCATTTCCTGCTGAAGGCCGCGTTGGCCGAAGGCTGCAAAGGCCCGCGTACCGAATTGGCGAGGTTCTTTATCCGCCAACAGATGATCGCCTATGATGCGTTATGTGCACAGGCACAAGAAGGCACGCGGTCGCTTTATGCGCTCAGCCCAGAAGATTTGGCGGGATAAATCAAATGGATGGTGCAATGACCCCAATCAGACACCCTTATGACACGCCGCCGACCGAAGCTCAGGCGATTGAAGTGGCCGAGGGCATTCTGTGGATGCGCCTGCCGCTGCCGATGAAGCTTGATCATGTCAATGTTTACGCGCTGCGCGAAGGCGATGGCTGGGCTGTTGTTGACACTGGATTTGCCTCGAATCGAGGACGGGAAATCTGGCGGGCGATCATGGAAGGGCCATTGCAGGGCTTGCCGATTGTCCGGGTTATTGTGACCCATCACCACCCGGATCACATCGGTCTGGCCGGATGGATGCAAACCGAATTTGGGGCGGAACTTTGGACAACCCGCACTGCTTGGTTAATGGCGCGGATGCTGACATTGGATCGCCATGCGGTCCATGCCAACGAAAGCCTGCTGCATTATCGCTCGGGTGGGATGGATGCTGCAATTTACGACAAGCGCATGTCAGAAAAACCGTTCAATTTCGCAGATGTGGTGGCCCCGTTGCCTTTGGGTTTCAAACGCATTCAAGAAGGCGAAGTGATAGAACTCGGCGGCCGAACCTGGGACGTGCGCATGGGCAACGGCCACGCGCCAGAACACGCAACCTTTTGGTGCCGTGAAGAACCACTGCTGCTGGCAGGTGACCAGATTTTGTCGTCCATCAGCCCGAACATCGGAGTTTATGCCACCGAACCCGAGGCTGATCCGCTGGCCGAATGGCTGGAAGCCTGCGAACGCTTGTCGGCTTTTGCGCGTGAGGATCACTTGGTTTTACCTGGCCATAAACTGCCTTTCACCGGCTTGCCGGTGCGGATGCGCGCTTTGATCGAGAATCACCACACCGCGCTTCAACGCCTGACCGAATACCTGAAAACCCCGCGAACAGCGGCGGAATGTTTTACGATTCTGTTCAAAAGACCGATAGGTGAAGCCGAATACGGGCTGGCGCTGGTTGAATCCATGGCGCATCTCAATCATCTTTACCACCTCGGTCAGGTTACACGGACCCGGCGCGAGGATGATGCCTGGATCTGGCAAAAAGCCTGATCCGAAATGGGGGGCCAATAATGACCGACATTAAAACAACCGCCGAAGCGGTCGAAGCGGCAGTATTGCCTGACGCCTATGTCGTGCACGCAGATCCAAATGCGCCTCAAACCGCAGAACAAAAGCCGCTACCACCCGAGATGTGCGACGAGCCCATCGAGCAAAAATCGCCGGCGCAATGGGCTTATGAACGGCTGGTGCTTTATATCCAGAATTTCGAGGAACAATTGGACGGCGATCACGAAATCGGCATGGGTTTTGCTGGTGGCGAGGTTGGTGTCATGCGCATTCAAGGCATCGGATTTTTTGCCCCTGATATCCTGACATTCTATGGCGAGGATATGGACGGCGCCAAAACCCAGCTTGTGCAGCATGTCAGCCAGTTAAACGTCATGCTGCGCGCCGCGCCCAAGGAAAGCGAAGCTGATGAACCTAACCGGATAGGGTTTCGGCTGGCGGCGGCGTTGGACAAGGGGCGTCCGGTTGTCAGCCGTAAAACGTAAGAGACAGGCGTTGGCCGATATTCCTTTGCGTACGACGCCAAGACGCAGTTGCCATCACGCGATTTCCTGATAAAACGGGCGAACTATTTTAAGGAGTATTCGCATGGCACACCACAAACATGGCACGATGGGCACCGAAGCCCAGGAAAAAACTTTCGCCGGTTTCGTACGCGGCGTAATCTGGGTCGGCGCGTTCAGCATTTGCGCGCTGATCTTTATGGCTGTGTTCAACAGCTGATCCGGCTTTTGCGTTCCTTTCGCAACATATTGCGCTGACGAAACCCGTCTGGCTTGATTCGGTCAGGGTTTTGTGGCGCATATCCGCCATCGCGTCTATAAAACACCAAATGGGTTCACGAGGGGCATAATGAAGCGTTTAGGGTTGGTTTTAACTGTCGGTTTGCTGGTTGGTCTGTCGGCTTGTGCAAAGTCTGTCTGGGCGCCAGACGACGCTGTGGCGCGGGCGGCTTACGCAAGCGACAAGGCGCCGTCGATCACTTTGGTGACCGTTATCAATAATGGTAGCGGATCGGGTGGACATTCCGGTCTGATTATCAATGCCTCTCAACGTGTCGCCTATGACCCGGCCGGAAATTTTCAAGCCGAAGGCATGGCGGAACGCAACGATGTGGTCTACGGAATGACCCCGCCGATGTTGAAGGCGTATTACAGTTTTCATGCCCGCAAAGAATGGCATGTGATTACGCAAACCGTGAACGTGTCGCCTGAAGTCGCCGAGACAGCCCTCCACATGGCGCAAGAAAACGGTGCCGCCGCCGGCGGATTTTGTTCGAATGCGGTATCCGGATTATTGCGGAAAATACCGGGATTTGAAAGCGTTCCCCACAGCCTTTATCCAAAACAAACCATGAAAAATTTCGCCAAACTGCCGGGTGTTGTGACGGATAAGCTTTACGAAGACGACTGAACCAGATTGGAGACAGCCGTGAAGAAAAGACAAATCGTAGTATTACTGCCCCTGATATTTTTGCTGACTGCCTGTGGTGTTGCCCAACTGCCATGGGCGCCGGACGACCGCGTTCAGCGCGCCGCCTATCGCGCTCCGGAACCGACATCTATAACCTTGATGACAGTCGTTGCGAATGGCAACAATTCGGCCGGGCATAGCGCGCTTTTAATCAATGCGTCGCAACGGGTGATCTATGACCCGGCAGGCACGTGGTATCACCGTGACGTGCCAGAGCGGGCTGATCTATTGTACGGTCTGACCCCAAAGTTGCTGCAATATTATTTGGATTACCACGCCCGCAAGGAATTCAGGGTGATCCTGCAAACCAAGATCGTTTCACCGCAAGTCGCTGAAATGGCCCTCCAGCAAGCGATTGCAAATGGCGCGTCGATGAACGGCATGTGCGCGCAAAATACTTCGTCTGTCCTCAGCCGCTTACCCGGTTTTGAGGGATTTCCGGTTGGGTTATGGCCTAAGGACGCGATCAAAGGAATGGCCGCCATTCCAGGTGTTACA
>DJBQ01000106.1:0-2546 GCA_002430125.1 Rhodobacterales bacterium UBA5972 | reverse complement strand
GCAAAGAAAAACCCCCGGGGGCAGGCCCTCGGGGGTTCGCGTTTGGCGGGGTCGAAACCCTGCCGGTTCTTATGCCAATCCGGACCTAAACGGTTCCGTTTTCGCGCTGGATCTTTTTACGAGCCAGTTTGCGCGCACGGCGTACTGCTTCGGCCTGTTCCCGGGCTTTCTTAACGGAGGGCTTTTCGAAATGCTGCTTAAGCTTCATTTCACGAAAAACGCCTTCGCGTTGCAGTTTTTTCTTGAGCGCGCGAAGCGCCTGATCGACATTGTTATCGCGAACCGATACCTGCATGTGGTGTCACCACCTTTCTAGTCAAAGTTTCGGATATTGCAGGACGGTGTCGTATAACAAGGCAAAAACACATTGTCTACCATTGCCGAGCCTAAGGGAAAAGAATTGGAAGAACGCGCGAAACCACCGCAAAAGACCGAATTCGACCATCTTTCCGAAGCGCGGCAACGGCTTGTGGCAGCAGCGTTGCCGCATGTGGTTTTTGACGGCTGGAGCGAGGCGACATTTGCGGTGGCCTTGGCTGATTCGGGTGTTGACCCGGCGCTTGGCCATCTTGCCTGCCCGCGCGGTGCGCTTGATCTGGCCTTGGCCAACCACCGGCAGGGGGATCGGGCAATGCTCAGGAGGATTGACTCCGGCGGCTTGGCCGGGTTGCGATATTCCAAAAAGGTTGCAGCACTTGTGCGGTTTCGGCTGGAAGTGGCGGGCGACCGCGAAGTCGTGCGTCGTGGCGTGACCTATTTCGCCATGCCCGCACATGCCGCCGAGGGCACTGCCGCCATCTGGCAGACAGCAGACGAGATTTGGAAAGCGCTGGGCGATACGTCGGACGACCTGAACTGGTATTCAAAACGCGCAATTCTGTCAGCAGTTTATACGTCAACGTTGCTTTTCTGGCTGGGCGACCAATCCGAAAATCATCAGCAAACTTGGGAGTTTCTGGATCGTCGTATCGCCAATGTCATGCAATTTGAAAAATTCAAATCCGGGTTGAAAGGCAACGCGCTGTTCAAAGGTTTTATGAAGGGCCCAGGTCGAATATTTGATAAAGTTCATGCCCCAACGGGTGTTGGCAGGCCGGACCTGCCGGGTTATGTCGCACCAAAAGACTGAAAGGTAATAAAGATGAAGCTTCCCAAAACCATGCGTGCGGTCAAGATTTCAAAACCCGGCGGTCCAGACGTGCTTGTCCCGACAACCCGGCCGGTACCGGCTCCCGGGGTTGGACAAATTCTGATCAAAATCGCAGCAGCCGGGGTCAATCGCCCCGACGCATTGCAACGTGCCGGATCTTACGCGCCTCCGCCCACGGCGTCGGATTTGCCGGGGTTGGAAGGCGCTGGAACCGTCGCGGCAATTGGCCCGGGGGTCAGCCGTTGGCAGGTCGGTGACGCGGTCTGCGCCTTGTTGCCGGGTGGTGGCTACGCGGAATACTGTGTGACCGATCAGGATCACGCTTTGGCAATACCGGCAGGCATGGACATGGTTCACGCAGCCGCCTTGTGTGAAACATTCTTTACGGTTTGGTCGAACACATTCATGCGTGGCGGCCTTAAAGGCGGCGAAAGCTTTCTGGTTCATGGCGGCTCGAGCGGGATCGGGACAACGGCGATCCAGCTGGCCAAGGCATTTGGTGCGCGGGTATTTACCACGGCCGGTTCAGATGAGAAATGCCAGGCCTGCCTTGATCTGGGGGCCGAGCTTGCGATCAATTACCGGGATGCGGATTACGTCAAAGTAGTTAAGGAAGCTACGGGTGGCGCGGGTGTGGATATCATTCTTGATATGGTTGGGGGAGACTATATTTCCCGCAATATCAGCGCATTGGCGTTAGAAGGGCGGCTTGTGATGATCGCGTTTCTGGGTGGCCCAAAGGCCGAAGTCAACTTTGCCCAGATTATGATGAAACGGCTTATGGTGACCGGGTCAACGTTGCGCCCGCAAAGTGATCAGGCCAAAGCTGTGATTGCCGAGGCATTGCGAGATCAGGTTTGGCCGTTGCTGGCCGCCGGAACAATCGCCCCGGTTATGGATTCGACATTCCCGCTGGATCAAGCGGCCGAAGCGCATCGGCGACTGGAAAGTTCGGGTCATATTGGCAAGATTGTTTTAACTGTAACTTGAAGCAAGTGACCACAACCCGGGCGATGCAACGGACTGTGGGCCAGGCATTGCGCATGTATTCGCTGAGGGCGATGGCGGGCAGAAGTTCGATATGGCGCTGGTCAATTCTCCCGTGACCGGGTTGCGGCTGTTCTTGCCACCCGGCGAGGGGGAAAAACCGGCTCGTTGAAGGCCGTTGTGATTTCTTCGTGCAGGTCTTTTTGGTTCCGTTTCACAGGCAGGACATAATCACCACCTGCCTCTGCAATCCGGGAAGTAATTGTTTTCTGACAGAAAATTGCATCCCCGGTGACAATCATGCCCTCAAGGTTTATCGTCTCCAGAAGACGCATAGCATCCGGGATTTCCCTGCCTTTGCCGCGGGATGAAAGATGGCCCAAAGATGGCCCAAAGATTGGCCCAAAGA
>DJBQ01000100.1:2703-5639 GCA_002430125.1 Rhodobacterales bacterium UBA5972 | reverse complement strand
ACAATACTGGGTTTGCCAGCCGTCGCCGTGATCCAGCATAACGCCATTGCCGCATTCCACTTTATCAACATCGGGTGCGCCAGCGCTACCTTGTGCGATGTCCGGCAAACGGTCGCGCACAGCCGTCACACGTCCGGACGCTGCGGCCAAAACGGCGACCCCGTCACCGTTTATCTGGTTGAGATAGACAAGCCTGAAATCCGTGCCCTTGTGGCCATCATACGACATCGGACCACAGGTAAAATCCCGCGCTCCGGACGATGGATCGTTATCGACATATTGTTGTATAAAGCAATCCTGCCCAAGCGCGCACTGGATCGGCTGGTCAAGGGACGGCGGCCCGGCCCATAAAAGGTCGGGCCAGCCAGCAATGACAAGAAAATGAGGTTTCGGGCGATCAATCCGCTGTCAGCAAAGGCGGTTTGCTGTTCGTCAAGCGCGGCTTTTCCGGAGCCTCGTATTTCAAGTCAAGCTTGCCGTCTTTCATGCCAACCTTGACCAAACCACCTTTGGCCAATTTGCCGAACAACAATTCCTCGGCCAGTGGCTTTTTGATGTATTCCTGAATAACGCGGGCAAGGGGGCGCGCGCCCATGCGATCATCATAGCCCTTTTCGGCCAGCCATTCAGCCGCCGGTTTGGTCAGTTCGATCATCACGTTGCGATCCATTAACTGTGCCTCTAATTGCAGCACGAATTTGTCGACAACTTGCAGGATCACAGCCTTGCTCAATGGCCCGAAACTGATGACGGCATCCAGACGGTTGCGGAATTCCGGCGAGAATGTGCGTTCAATCGCGGCAGTATCTTCGCCTTCGCGGCGGTCCCGGCCAAACCCAATCGCCGATTTCGCCTGTTCGGCGGCGCCGGCATTGGTTGTCATGATCAAGATGACATTGCGGAAATCCACCGTGCGGCCGTTGTGATCGGTCAGTTTACCGTGATCCATCACTTGCAGCAGGATGTTATAGACATCCGGATGCGCCTTTTCGATTTCATCCAGCAACAGAACACAATGCGGATGCTGGTCAACGCCGTCGGTCAACAACCCGCCCTGATCAAACCCGACATACCCCGGAGGCGCGCCGATCAACCGGCTGATCGCGTGCTTTTCCATATATTCCGACATGTCAAAGCGCAGCAGTTCAACGCCCAGCGTGTCGGCCAATTGCTTGGCAACCTCGGTCTTGCCGACACCAGTTGGCCCGGCGAACAGATAGTTGCCAATCGGTTTTTCCGGCTCGCGCAGGCCCGCCCGTGACAACTTGATCGCTGACGACAGCGCGTCAATCGCCTGATCCTGCCCGAACACCACGCGCTTCAACGCGGTTTCCAGATCACGCAGGGTTTCCGCATCGCCTTTGGACACGGTTTTTGACGGGATGCGGGCGATTTTTGCCACCACAGCCTCGATCTCTTTGGTCGAGATGGTTTTGCGCCGCTTGCTTTCGGGAAGCAGATGCTGCGCGGCGCCGGCTTCGTCAATCACGTCAATCGCCTTGTCAGGCAACTTGCGGTCATGAATATAGCGCGCCGACAATTCAACGGCGGTTTTGATCGCGTCGCTGGTATAGCGCACGTCATGATGGTCCTCAAAGTAAGGTTTCAGGCCTTTCAGGATTTTGATCGAATCTTCGACCGAAGGTTCGTTCACGTCAATTTTCTGGAACCGGCGCGCAAGGGCCCGGTCCTTTTCGAAATGTTGGCGGAATTCTTTGTAAGTGGTTGACCCCATGCAGCGCAGCTTGCCGCCTTGCAGGGCTGGTTTCAGCAGATTGCTGGCATCCATCGCCCCACCCGAGGTGGCACCGGCGCCGATCACCGTGTGGATTTCATCAATGAACAGGATCGCATCAGGGTGATCCTCAAGTTCTTTCATCACCGCCTTAAGGCGTTCCTCGAAATCGCCACGATAGCGGGTGCCGGCCAGCAACGAGCCCAAATCAAGCGAATAAATCGTCGCGCCCGACAGAATTTCCGGAATTTCCCCGTCCACAATCTTGCGCGCCAAACCTTCGGCGATGGCGGTTTTGCCAACGCCCGGATCGCCAACCAGCAGCGGATTATTTTTGCGCCGCCGGCACAGAACCTGCACGCAGCGTTCAACCTCATGGTCGCGGCCGATCAGCGGGTCAACCTCGCCTTTGCGAGCCTTATCGTTCAAATCGACGCAGTATTTTGCCAGCGCGCTTTCCTTGGTCTCGCCTGTGGGGGCGGGCTGGCTTTCAGCCTCAAAATCCTCAGCCCCGGTTACTGGTCGGCTTTCGCCGTAACCCGGCTCCTTGGCCACGCCATGCGCGATATAATTCACCGCATCATAACGGGTCATTTCCTGTTCCTGCAAAAAGAACGCCGCATTGCTTTCGCGTTCCGCAAAAATCGCCACCAGAACATTGGCGCCCGTCACTTCGGTACGGCCGGAACTTTGCACATGGATTGCCGCGCGCTGAATTACCCGCTGAAACGCCGTCGTCGGGGCGGCCTCTGATCCGTCGATATCCGATATCAACGTCGTCAGCTCTTCGTCGATGAACTCGATCAGCGCCTTTTGCAGCACGTCCAGATCAACCCCACAGGCTTTCATTACCTTGGCGGCGTCTGGTTCGTCGATCAGCGCCAGCAACAAATGTTCAAGCGTTGCCAATTCGTGCCGCCGCTCATTGGCATGCGCCAAAGCTGCGTGAATCGCATGTTCTAATGTCGTCGAGAACGATGGCATTTTCAGCCCCTCCATCTAATCCCGGTCTGTGCAATCGGCCTCAGACCCCTGCATCTGTTACAACGCATAGTGTTAAACTTCGGTTTTATTGTGGCAGCTTCAAGGGGTATTTTTTGTTTTCTTTGCGAAAAGGCCAAAAAGGCTACAAATCCTCGTGGTTTCACGGTTTCAGAAATACTCCCGGGGGGGCCGGGGGGGCAGGCAGCCCCCCCGCGTC
>DJBQ01000100.1:943-2542 GCA_002430125.1 Rhodobacterales bacterium UBA5972 | reverse complement strand
AGCCCCCCCGCGTCGCGGGACGCAATACCAGCGCTACCTTTAAAATCGATCTTTGCGGCGGCGGATTTCGGCAAAAACTTCCCAGTCTTCTGCCCCGTCCATCCCCAACAAGGCTTTCACCTCGGGCCGGTTTGCGCGCAAAAACGGGTTGGTTGCCAGTTCCAGTTCCAGAGACGCCGGGACGGTTGGATCACGTCGCGCCCGCAGGCGGGTAATCTCGGCAACCCGTGCGATCAGGTCCTGGTTGTCAGGTTCGATCGTCAACGCGAATTTGGCGTTTGCAGCGGTATATTCATGCCCGGAATAAATCATGGTTTCGGGCGGCAGTTCCATCAGCTTTGACAGGCTGCCCCACATTGTCTTGGCGTCGCCTTCAAACAACCGGCCACACCCCATCACCATCAGGCTGTCCCCGGTAAACAGCGCGTTCGCATCCGGAAAGTGAAACGCGATATGGCCCATTGTGTGGCCTGATACGTCATAAACATGCACCGGCTGAAACCCCAATGCAAAGGCATCGCCTTCTTCCACCCCCAGCGCGAGCTCCGGCAGGCGGTGCATATCAGCCTTCGCGCCAATCGCCGGGGCTGAAACTGCTTGTTGCACAAGGTCAACGCCGTCGATGTGGTCGCTGTGGTGATGGGTGATCAGGATCTGGTTCAATCCCCAGCCCTTAAAGGCCAGCGTGCGCAAAACCGGTGCGGCGTCAGGCACGTCAATCACCGCAGTTTCGCCTGACCCGTTGTCGTGTATGGCATAGGCGTAATTGTCGGTGAGGCAAGGAATGGTCAGGATTTCCACAGGCATGGTGTTTTCGCGTCCGTTTGGCTAGAATTGCCCCAAGTTTCACCGATTGTCAGGTAGGATGCAATGCACTTGGATGTGGTTGACCTCAGGGCGTTTTACTATCGCACCTCGCTGGGGCGCGCAGCGCAAAAGGCCATTCGTGACCGGGTGATGGAAATCTGGCCGAATGTTGACGGCGAAACGATTGCCGGATTTGGCTTTGCAGCCCCGATGCTGCGCCCGTTCCTGCAGCAAGCCCGCCGGGTGATTTCCCTGATGCCGGGACCGCAGGGTGTGATGCCCTGGCCGGAAGGCAATGATAATTATTCGGTGTTGTGCGAGGAAACCCAGTGGCCGTTGCCGACCGGGTTTGTGGACCGGTTGGTGGTCTTGCACGGATTGGAAACCTCGGAACAACCTTCCGAACTTCTGGATGAGATATGGCGGGTGCTGGCGCCGGGTGGTCGGGTGCTGATAATCGTACCGAACCGTTCGGGCCTGTGGGCGCGCCGAGATGCAACGCCTTTTGGGTACGGTCGACCATACAGTCTGGGCCAGCTTGAAACCCAGTTAAAGCGCCACCGCTTTTTGGTCGAGCGCCACTTGGCTGCCCTTTATGCCCCCCCCAGCCAGAAACGCTTTTGGCTGAAAGCCGCACCGGTCTGGGAAAAGTTCGGCCAAAAAGTCAGCGGTCATCTGGCCAGTGGCGTGCTGATGATCGAAGCCAGCAAACAGGTTTACGCCCCAACCCAAAGAGGCCGCGCCGTTAAAGTGTCAAGCCCCCTGCGCGTTTTGGGGGGGATCGGCAAACCG
>DJBQ01000100.1:0-855 GCA_002430125.1 Rhodobacterales bacterium UBA5972 | reverse complement strand
GGTTGGATTCGAGTAATCCGCCCCAAAATGCCGTGGAATCCGGTTTGGGGCTGGCAATATAGCATCATTTGACGCTTCAAAGCGTCGCACAAGACAAGGACTGTCCGCTAATGTATTGAAAAAAAACGAATAAAATAACGTATTCCAGACCGCCTAAGCAGTTGCGCGCCCCAATAACCTCTGCTAAACCCGCGCCGATTTCGACGTGCATACAAATGTGTGCGCTCACCTCAACCGTCCGGAGCCCATGTGAACAGGGGCCCGGGAAGCCAATAATCGGAAGGGTCTAAGTGTCCGAAACCGCTTCTACAACAATCGGTATCGCGTCGCGTTATGCTACGGCGGTATTTGATTTGGCCAAAGAGGCCAAGAAACTTGTCGCTCTTGAAAAAGACGTCGACACTTTGCGTTCTGCAATTGCGGATAGCACCGATTTTCGCGAACTGATTTCCTCGCCGATTTATTCGCGCGACGAACAAGTGGCCGCAATGGCCGCGATTTCCAAGAAAATGGGCTTGAGCGAAATTTTCGCCAACACAGTCGGGTTGATGGCGAAAAAAGGCCGTCTGTTCGTGTTGCCGCAACTGGTTCGGGCTGTGGCAGACAAGATCGCCGATGAAAAAGGTGAAATTACAGCCGAGGTGGTTTCTGCGAAGAAACTGACCAAAGCACAGGAAACCAAACTTGCCGCTGAACTGAAAAGCTCGGTCGGTAAGGATGTGAAAATTCAGGCCAGCGTTGATGAGGCTCTCATCGGCGGTCTGGTGATCAAACTGGGCTCGAAAATGATCGACACGTCGATTGCTTCCAAGCTCGCCAATCTTCAAAACGCAATGAAAGAGGTCGGATAAATGG
>DJBQ01000006.1 GCA_002430125.1 Rhodobacterales bacterium UBA5972 | reverse complement strand
CCCCCGAGAGTATTTTTGAAACTATGATGAGGTGGTTTTCGCCTTGAACCCATGGGTAAGGTGATTATAACCGGCGCAATTTGCAAATCGCAGCGAATCCTTCCCCGCCACGGAGTGCCGCAGGCGGGCCTTATGCACGGGGCGACTGATGCCAAAAAGAACCGATATCAAATCCATCATGATCATCGGCGCCGGCCCCATTATCATCGGTCAGGCCTGCGAATTTGATTATTCCGGCGCGCAAGCCTGCAAGGCGCTCAAGGAAGAAGGCTACCGGGTCATTCTGGTCAACTCGAACCCTGCCACCATCATGACTGATCCGCAGATGGCCGATGCGACCTATATCGAGCCGATCACCCCGGATATTGTCGCCAGTATTATCGAAAAAGAGCGCCCCGACGCGCTGCTGCCGACCATGGGCGGGCAGACCGGGTTGAACACAGCACTTGCGCTGGATGACATGGGGATACTGGCAAAATTCGGGGTCGAGCTGATTGGCGCTGACCGCAAGGCCATTGAAATGGCCGAGGACCGCAAGCTGTTTCGCGAGGCGATGGACCGCTTGGGCATTGAAAACCCGCGCGCTACGATTGTGACGTCACCCAAGTTGCCCAATGGTAAGTTTGACATCAAGGCCGGGGTGCAACTGGCGCTTGACGCGATTGAAGTTGTCGGCTTGCCGGCGATCATTCGCCCGGCTTTTACCATGGGCGGCACCGGCGGCGGCATTGCGTATAACCGCGAGGATTACCTGAAAATCTGTGAAAGCGGGCTGGATGCGTCACCAGTCAGCCAGATCCTGATTGATGAAAGCCTGCTGGGCTGGAAAGAATTCGAGATGGAGGTGGTGCGCGACAAGGCAGACAACGCCATCATCATTTGCGCGATTGAAAACGTCGATCCGATGGGCGTGCACACCGGCGACAGTATCACCGTCGCCCCGGCGCTAACGCTGACGGACAAAGAATATCAGATGATGCGCACTCATTCTATCAATGTGCTGCGCGAAATCGGCGTGGAAACCGGTGGGTCGAACGTGCAATGGGCGGTCAATCCGGCTGATGGGCGCATGGTAGTGATCGAGATGAACCCGCGGGTGTCACGATCGTCAGCCTTGGCCTCCAAAGCCACGGGGTTTCCGATTGCCAAGATCGCCGCCAAGCTGGCGGTTGGCTATACGCTGGATGAACTTGACAACGACATCACCAAGGTCACGCCCGCCAGTTTCGAGCCGACGATTGACTATGTCGTCACCAAAATCCCGCGCTTTGCCTTTGAAAAATTTCCCGGTGCCAAGGTTGAACTGACCACCGCGATGAAATCGGTTGGCGAAGCAATGGCCGTCGGGCGCACGATCCATGAAAGCCTGCAAAAGGCGCTGGCCTCGCTTGAAACTGGACTAACCGGATTTGATGAAATCGCCATCCCCGGTGCGCCGGAAAAAACCGCGATCATCAAGGCGATTTCTGCGCGTACACCGGACCGGATGCGTCTGTGTGCGCAAGCGATGCGGCACGGGCTTGACGATGCTGAAATCAATGCGGCCACTGATTTTGACCCATGGTTTCTTGCGCGCATCCGCGAGATTGTGGATATCGAGGCGGACATTCGCGAGTCCGGCCTGCCCGTCACTGAAAACGCCCTGCGGCGGCTGAAAATGTACGGCTTTACCGACGCCCGCCTTGCCATCCTGACCGGCCGTGACGAAGGCCAGATCCGCCGCGCACGCCTGCGCCTTGGCGTCAAAGCGGTGTTCAAACGCATCGACACTTGTGCCGCCGAATTCGAGGCACAAACCCCTTATATGTATTCAACCTACGAAACCCCGGTGCAGGGCGAAGCCGAATGCGAAGCCCGCCCGACGAACCGTAAAAAGGTGGTGATCCTTGGTGGCGGCCCCAACCGGATCGGCCAGGGCATCGAGTTTGATTACTGCTGCTGTCATGCCTGTTACGCGCTGACTGCGGCGGGCTATGAAACCATCATGATCAACTGTAATCCGGAAACCGTTTCCACCGATTACGACACCTCGGACCGGTTGTATTTTGAACCGCTGACGCTGGAGCACGTGCTGGAAATCCTGCGGGTAGAACGCGAAAACGGCACCCTGCACGGGGTCATCGTGCAGTTCGGCGGCCAGACGCCGCTGAAACTGGCCAACGCACTTGAGGCCGAGGGTATCCCGATCCTTGGCACCTCGCCTGACGCGATTGATCTGGCCGAAGACCGCGAACGGTTCCAGCAATTGCTGCATAAACTGAAGCTGAAACAACCCTATAACGGCATCGCCTCAAGCCCCGAACAGGCCTTTGTGATTGCCAAGGATGTTGGCTATCCGCTGGTGATCCGCCCGTCTTATGTGCTGGGGGGGCGCGCCATGGAAATCATCCGTGATGACGCGCAGCTGACCCGGTATATTACTGAAGCGGTGGTGGTGTCCGGCGACAGCCCGGTGCTGCTTGACAGCTATTTGTCGGGCGCGGTCGAGGTTGATGTTGACGCTCTGTCTGACGGTAAAAACGTGCATGTCGCTGGCATCATGCAACATATCGAAGAGGCCGGCGTCCATTCCGGTGACAGCGCCTGTTCCCTGCCGCCCTATTCCCTGTCACGTGATCTGATCGACGAGATGACCCGCCAGACCAAACTGATGGCGCTGGGTCTGAATGTGGTCGGCCTGATGAACGTGCAGTTCGCGATCAAAGACGGCGAGATTTACGTGCTCGAGGTTAACCCACGTGCGTCGCGCACCGTGCCGTTTGTCGCCAAGGCCACGGATTCAGCCATTGCCAGCATCGCCGCGCGACTGATGGCGGGCGAGCCTTTGTCAAACTTCCCTTTACGCGCACCCTACCCCGAAAACACCGACGCTGACACTGTGTTGCCGATGGGTGATCCGATGACGCTGGCCGACCCCAACATGCCGTGGTTTTCGGTGAAAGAGGCGGTGCTGCCGTTCGCCCGCTTCCCCGGCGTTGATACGCTACTTGGCCCTGAAATGCGCTCGACCGGCGAGGTGATGGGCTGGGACCGCAACTTCCCCCGCGCTTTTCTTAAGGCACAACTGGGTGCGGGCCACGTGATCCCCACCGGCGGCAAAGTGTTCTTTTCAATCAAAGACATGGACAAAACCCCCGACATGCTGGAAGCCGCCCGCATCATGACCGAGCTTGGCTTTTCCGTCGTCGCCACCCGCGGCACAGCAGCGTTTTTTCATGACAACGGCATCGCTGCCGAGATTGTGAAAAAGGTCTATGAGGGCCAGCCGAACGTGGTTGATATGCTGAAAAACGACGAGATCACCCTGATCTTCAACACCACCGAAGGCGCGCAAGCGGTTGAAGACAGCCGCGAAATCCGCTCGGTCGCTTTGTACGACCGGATCGTCTATTTCACCACGGCAGCCGGCAGCCACGCAATGGCACTGGCCATGCGCAACGCCCGCGAGGGGGCGATTGGGGTGAGGTCGTTGCAGGGGTAAGCAGGCTCCCCGGAAATGCTCTGGGGGAGCATTTCGCCTGCGAATAAGCAGCGCATCGGGAAATTTGCACGGCTGCGTCTAAGCGCATAACGCAGCGCCCGACTTAAGCCTTCCCCCTACCTCGCCGCCCACACAGCCAGCCCGACCACCATCAGCATCGACAAAGCCATGCCGATATTGATGATCCGCTGGGTGCGGGGCGCAAGGTTCAGCCGGTGCAGTGACACGCCTGCCCACAGCCAGCCAAGGTGGATCGGGATCCAGATCAGGTTAAGGATCACAAGCTTGACCACAACCTCAACAATCGCCGCCTCGGGCAAAAACGCAAAGCCGGTGAACAGCGCCGTGTTGACCGCATAGGCTTTGGGGTTGATGATCTGCAACGTAACCCCGCCCCACAAACCCGGCGCAGAACTGCGGCTGATGAACGCGACCTTTGCCCCGGCAAAGGCAATGCGCGCCGCCAGATACAACAGATACGCCCCCGAGGCGAACAGCAGAACCTCGCGGATACCCGGAACCGCCAGCGCAATTGCCGCAAGCCCGCTGACCACCGCCAGTCCAACCAGAAAATTCCCGACAAACAGCCCGCCGACATACCGCAGCCCCGGCCCAACCCCGTAACCAGCCCCAACGCCAGCCGTCGACAACACCCCCGGTCCGGGCGTGATGATGAGGAAAAACACAGCGGCGGCGAAAGTCAGCATAAAGCGAGCAATAAGCGAAACCTCTGACGCGTGCAATCTGTTGGCGGGCGCGAACGTCCACCTTTAATCTTCGCGCCGAAACATCCGGTCAGTATCGCCAAACTTCGGCCGCGCACCGTCTCGCTCGCGAAACGCCTTGACCCGTTCGACAACTTCGCGCCCCTCAGGGCCTTCCAGCAGGCCGGTCAGGCGCATCAGCATCCATGATTTCAGTACCCGGTTCATCTTGTCCTGATATCCCGGCCCCAGCGAGCGAAAGAATTTCACCACATCCGCATCAAACCGCGCGGTGATACGGGTGCGCGTCGGGTTTGCCCCTTCCAGCGCGATTTCGCGCCACGTCGCCGGAAAATTGGCGTGGCGGGCAATCGGGTGCAGCAGGTCAAATTCGGTCTGCGCCATCGCGTCCATCAGCATGGTCAGATCCACGCGTTCCTTCTTGGTCAGTTTTTCGGGGTCTTTCATCGCAATCGAACCTTTCAAAAGCCCCAGATTGCGCGAATTTGATTAAAATTGCGTGTGTCCATCGTATGCACAGGTTGTGTACGGGTTGTGTACGCGTTGTGTACGGTCAAAATCCGCTTGAAGGCCGCAGCGGGGTTTGTCAAAACAGTCCTATGGCCAAGCTCTATTTTCACTACTCAACGATGAATGCCGGCAAATCCACGGTTCTGCTGCAAGCAGCTCATAACTATGAAGAAATGGGCATGGAGAGCTATCTTTTGACCGCAAATCTGGACAATCGCGCTGGTTTGGGCCGGATCGCCTCGCGGATCGGAATTGGCAAGGATGCTGACACTTTTGACGCCACAACAGACCTTTACCAAGCCATTGAAAAACATAAGAAATACAACGATATCGCCTGCGTTTTTATCGACGAGGCGCAGTTTCTGACCAAGCCACAAGTCTGGCAACTGGCCCGCGCGGTGGATGATTTGAACGTGCCGATAATGTGCTTCGGACTAAGGGTCGATTTTCGCGGCGAGTTGTTCCCCGGCTCCGCCGCCCTTTTAGCTTGGGCTGACGAGATGCGCGAAGTCAGAACCATTTGTTTTTGCGGCAAAAAAGCGACAATGGTGGTGCGTAACGGGCCGGACGGCAAAGCAATGAAGGATGGCGCGCAGGTGCAGATCGGCGGCAATGAAACCTATGTTTCGCTGTGTCGCAAACACTGGCGTGCGGCGGTGGGGAAATGACACCGCTGTCCCGGACCTGCTCCGGGACCTCTTGGCGCGCTTAACCACCTGAAATCAAACGCGGTTTGGCAGCTCCCGACCTTCGAAAAACGCCTTGATATTCTCAACCGCGATCAGCCCCATCTTGGTGCGAACCTCCAACGCATTGGTCCCCATATGCGGCAGCAAAACCACGTTTTCCATCGCAATCAAGTCATCCGGGACATGCGGTTCATGTTCATAAACATCCAGACCGGCACCAGCCAAAGCCCCTGATTTCAAAGCGGAAATCAGCGCAGCCTCGTCAATCACATCGCCCCGCGCGGTATTGACGATGATCGTACCGGGCTTGGCGGCGGCCAGCACGTCGGCGGAAATCAGGTGGTGATTTTCTGGGGCACCGGGCACGTTAACGGAAACGACATCACTTTGTGCCATAACCTCGGCCATTGAAACCAACTGCCGCGCCCCCGGTATCCCGCAATCCAGAACCTTGGAGCGATTGAAAAACACCACGTCCATGCCAAACCCGAAATGCGCCCGCCGCGCCACCGCCTGCCCGATCCGGCCCATGCCGATCACGCCCAGGGTTTTGCCAGTGACGTGCATTCCCAGCATTTGGGTTGGATGCCAGCCGGGCCATTTTCCGGCCCGCAGCATCCGCTCGCCTTCGCCCGCCCGCCGCGCAGTCATCAGCATCAGGGTGATCGCCATATCGGCAGTGGCATCGGTCAGAACGCCGGGTGTATTGGTCACGGCGATGCCATGCCCGGCAGCGGCAACCACGTCTATGTGATTGTAACCAACCCCAAAATTGGCCAGCAGACGGCACTTGTTCGCAGGTTGTGCCGCAAACGCCGGCGCGCTGAACGTATCGCCAAGGGTTGCCAGAATCGCGTCGTATTGGGCCAGCGCCCGGCCAGTCGCGGCCACGGGCCAAGGGTCATTATTTTGGGCGACGGTCACGTCACATACCGCGCGGGCGGCGTCAATAACCGGGGCCGGCAAGGGGCGGGTTATCAGCAAACTGGGTTTCATCAATGCATCCTTTGCCCGGGCGTTACATCCTGATCCGGTGCCAGCAGGACGATGCCGTCCTGATCATCGGAAACACCCAGAACCAGCACTTCGGACATGAAAGGGCCGATTTGACGCGGCGGAAAATTGACCACCGCCATGACCATCCGCCCAATCAGCGTCTCAGGTGTATAATTCGCGGTTAGCTGGGCCGAGGTTTTCCGCTCGCCAATCTCAGCGCCGAAATCGATCCAAAGTTTGATCGCCGGTTTACGCGCCTCGGGAAAGGGTTCGGCGCGCAATACCCGGCCCGCGCGGATATCGACTTTCAGGAAATCGTCAAAGGTTAGTTCGCTCATTTCCCCAACTCGCGACCCCGTGCAGCGGCGGCGGCCACGGCTTTTTTCATCAAGGGCGGAAAGCCGGTTTCAGGGTCCATTAACACCGCCAAAGCGGCGGCGGTGGTGCCTGCGGGGCTGGTGACGTTGATGCGCAGCTGGGTTGGATCTTCTTCTGCGTTTTCAGCCAGATCACCGGCACCAGCCACGGTGACCAGCGCCAGTTTCATTGCCAGTTCGGCCGGTAAACCTTCGGCCTCGCCGGCCGCCGCAAGGGTTTCGATCAGGTGAAAAACATAGGCGGGACCGGAACCGGAAACGGCGGTCACAGCGTCCATCTGGCTTTCGTCATCCAGCCGCACGGTCTGGCCAATGGCGCGCAACAAAGCCTCGGCCAGGGCCATGTCGCGATCACTGGCATTGGCGTTTCCGATCAGGGCGGTGATACCGTGCGCGACGGCGGCCGGGGTGTTTGGCATCGCGCGGATGATCCGGGCATCGGCACCAAAAACCCGCTCGAACGCGGCGATTGTGGTGCCTGCGGCGATGGACAGAAACACCGTGGCCCCACCGCCCAGCGCTTGCAGGCGCGGCAAGGCGTCGCCCATCATCTGAGGTTTGACGGCAATGATGCAGATCGCCGGGCTTTCGGGAAGTTCGGTGTTTAAATTCAACCCCTTGGCGGCCAGACCCTGCACCCAGTCCGAGGGCTGCGGATCCAGCACGGTTACGGCTTGAGGCGGCATGCCACCCTTAAGCCAGCCCGCCAACATGGCCGAGCCCATCTTGCCGCACCCAAGCAACACCAGCCCTTTGCTGTTAATGTCTGATAAAGTCATGAAACCCCCGAAACCCCAATGTGGTGAGGATATTAAGCAGTTCCGAAAGCCTCGTCCATCGCAACCCGCATGGCCTGCGCCGGGGTTTCTTCGCCCCAGCATACCAATTGAAAGGCCGGATAAAACCGCTCACAGGCGGCAACGGCGGTGTGAACCAACTGGTTGATTTGCGCCGGGCCAGCGGTTTCGCCGCCCGTCAGCACCAGACCATAGCGGTAAACCATCAAGTTTTGCGCTTCCCACAGATTAAAGGACCCGACCCAGCATTTATCATTCACCAGATTGAGGGTTTCAAACAGTTCGGCGCGTTTTTCCGCAGGTGGGGTCATTTCAAAGGTGCAGATCATCCTTAGCGTTTCATCATGGGCCGACCACGCCAGCGTGATTGAATACGTCCGCCAAGCGCCTTCGATTGCCATGGCAATCTGGTCGTCGGCGACGCGGTCAAATTCCCAATCGTGATGTTCAGCCAGCGTTTCCACGATGTCGATCGGGTGGATTTCTGCAGTGTCCTGATAATGCTCGAGATGTGCCATTGCCTGATCCGTTCGCTGCTTGTCTGGATGGATGTATCCCCACTACAGACTGTATACCTTGCTATTGGTCGTGGGTTGATCCATCGACCTTACAAGATATGGTGGTCGCAATCCGTCGACCTGTAAAGCGAAATTTCAAGGAAAATGCGCGCGTTAACCTAATCTGTGGACAGACTGGCACATTGCGCTGGCTTATCCACAAGAAAGGGTGATTTGTGGATGAAATTCGGGTATAATCGCGCGCGTTGCGGCGGTCAGGATTTGGCTTTTCCCGCCGACGCGGCGGGTTTTGCGGCGGTTTTGGTCTTGCTTAAGGGCGCTGATTCCATTGCATCCAGCCGGGCCTTTAGGACGTCGTTTTCTTCGCGCGCCTTTTGCGCCATCAGTCGCACCGCATCAAATTCCTCGCGGCTGACAAAATCGCGGTCGGCCAGCCAACGGTCCATCCAGCTTTTCATCGCGGTTTCCGCCTCGGTTTTGGCACCTTGCGCCACGCCCACAGCGTTTGTCATCAATTGCGAGATATCGTCGAAAATCTTATTACGGGTCTGCATGATCGCCTCGGATCCAGTTCTACGTACCCTCTATATGGCGGTGTCGGCAGGATTTGCCAAGGGAGCGGTTGACTTATATCACTGGTTTCAGGCCAGAATGGCGAAATCAAAGACAGGCGGCACCGTGCAGGCACTCATTCCTTTTCCCGATATCAGCCCTGATATTTTCTCGATCACGCTGGGGCCGGTCACACTGGCACTGCGCTGGTATGCGCTGGCCTATATTGCCGGCCTGATACTGGCGTGGCGCTGGGTTGTTCTGATAATGGGGCAACCCTCATTGTGGCGCGGCGGCAAAGCGCCGATGCAGGCAAAACAGGTGGAGGACCTGCTGACTTGGGTGATCATCGGGGTCATTCTGGGGGGGCGGCTTGGCTTTGTGCTGTTTTATCAACCGGCCTATTACTTTGAAAACCCAGCGGATATTTTAAAAGTCTGGCAAGGCGGCATGTCGTTTCATGGCGGTTTTGCCGGGGTTATTGTGGCAGGTGTGATCTATTGCCGGCGACACGGCCTGCCCGTGGCCAGTGTTGGTGACAGTTTCGCAGTGACGGCCAGCATCGGGTTGTTTCTGGGCCGGATCGCGAATTTCATCAATGCCGAGCTTTGGGGGCGGGCAACGACCCTGCCCTGGGCAGTCGCCTTTCCCGGCACACTGGCGCAAACCTGCCCTGACGGGTGGGTCGGGGTCTGCGGGCGGCATCCGTCGCAGCTTTACGAAGCCGGGCTTGAAGGGCTGCTTTTGGGGTTGGTCATGGCTTGGCTGGTTTATCGCCGTGGCTGGCTGAAACTGCCGGGGCAGATCACCGGTGTGTTTTTTCTGGGCTACGGGATGGCGCGCAGTTTTGTTGAGCTATTCAGGCAGGCCGATCAGCAATTTGTCGGAACGGATAACCCGTTTGGCCATGTAATCCGGTTTGGGACGGCGGCTGATAGCTGGGGCCTGACGATGGGGCAATGCTTGTCGCTGCCGATGATCGCGATCGGTTTGGGGTTGATCTGGTGGGCGCGCAGAAAGGCATGACAGCACTTGAAGGCATAATCCATAACCAGATCACACGCTTTGGGCCGATCAGTGTGGCGGACTATATGACGCTGTGTCTGTTGCATCCGCAACATGGTTATTACATCACCGGCGATCCTTTCGGGGCTGCTGGGGATTTCATCACCGCGCCGGAAATCAGCCAGATGTTTGGCGAGATGCTGGGCCTTGTCCTGGTGCAGTGCTGGCAGGATCAGGGCTGTCCAACGTCGTTCATATTAGCCGAACTTGGGCCCGGACGCGGCACGTTGATGGCGGATGTCTTGCGGGTTGGCGCGCAGGTGCCGGGGTTTGTTGCGGCGGCCGAAATTTGGCTGGTCGAGGCCAGTCCGGCCTTGCAGGCGATACAGCAAAACATGCTGGCGGGGTTTCAGGTGAACTGGGTGCGGCAGATGACAGAATTGCCTGACCGGCCGCTGTTTTTACTGGCAAACGAGTTTTTCGATGCCCTGCCGGTGCGCCAGTTTGTGCGCGCTGAAACCGGCTGGCAGGAACAGATGGTCGGGTTATCGGACGGCAGACTGGCCTTTGGTCTTGCCGCCGCGATGACGGTCGAGGCGCTTGAGGATCAGGCGGCGACTGCGCGGATTGGGCACGTGGTCGAAACCAATGCGGCAGCACAGGGGATTGTGCGGGACGTTGCGCGGCGGATTGCAGCACATGGCGGCATGGGTTTGATTGTGGATTACGGGTCCTGGGGCAGCGACGGGGATACTTTGCAGGCGCTGCGGCGGCATCAAAAGCAAAGCCCGCTTGCATATCCGGGCGAGGCGGATCTGACGGCGCATGTTGATTTCGCGGCCCTTGCACGGGCGGCAAAAGGGGTGGCGGTGACCGGCTTGACGCCGCAAGGGGTGTTGCTGGAACGGCTTGGAATTACCGCCCGGGCGCAGGCGCTGGCAGGATCACTAAGCGGCGCAGCGCTTGAAAATCATATCGCTGCACATCACCGCTTGACCCATCCCGATGAAATGGGGAGCCTGTTTCAAGCCCTTGCATTATATCCCGCCGATTCCCCTGCGCCGCCCGGATTTGACTGAATGACACTTGAAATCATCACTGCCGACGAACTGACCCCGTTTCGCCACGGGTTCTTTACGCGCAAGGGTGGTATCTCGTCAGGCATTTTTGCCGGGCTGAATTGCGGGCCGGGGTCATCTGATCAACGCGAAGCGGTTTCGATTAACCGCCGTCTGGTCGCCCGTGCGTTTGACGCCGAGGAACCGGATTTATCCACGGTCCATCAGACCCATTCCTGCGATGTTCTGGTGATTGAAGATGCTCCCACAACCCTGCCGCGTCCGAAATGCGACGCGATGGTCAGCCGCACCAAAGGCGCGTTGCTGGGCATTCTGACAGCCGACTGCCAGCCGGTTTTGTTTGCCGACGCTGGTGCTGGCGTGATTGGGGCGGCCCATGCCGGCTGGAAAGGCGCGCTTGGTGGCGTGCTTGAGGCGACGGTTGATGCAATGGTTAAGCTCGGTGCACACCGGGGCGCGATCAAAGCGGTGATCGGCCCGGCAATCAGTCAGGTCGCCTATGAAGTTGGCCCCGAGTTTTTCGACCACTTCATCGCGCAAAATTCCGATAACGCCCGGTTTTTCGCCAACGGCAACGGCGACCGGATGATGTTTGATTTACCCGGCTTCGGGTTGCAGCGTTTGCGCAAGGCTGGCATTGGTTCGGTCCGTTGGACTGGCCACTGCACATTTTCGGATGTCGACAGGTTTTATTCTTACCGGCGCACAACCCATGCCGGCGAGGCCGATTACGGGCGGTTGATTTCAGTTATCGGGCTGTAAGTGCTGTAGATTCATTCCGACTGTGGCAA
>DJBQ01000118.1:21610-26353 GCA_002430125.1 Rhodobacterales bacterium UBA5972 | reverse complement strand
CCATTATTGCCCCGCGTTTTACACATAAAAAATTATGAGCTGTGCAGCCCCCAAAACTTACTCTGAACAGACATTCATTGCATGCCCTGCCCTCGACCGCTAAGTCCGCATATCCGCATAGAAGACATTCACCCCTCAGCCCCAGCAATCACCGCCCGCAAAAATGCCAACGCCTCGTCGCTATGCCAATCTGCATCGCCCCGCATCCGGGCAATTTCCTGCCCTTCAGGGTTCAGCAGGATCGTGATCGGCAAACCGAACACCCCGATCTGGCTGGTCAGCTTTTGTTTCGGGTCAAGCCATGTTTCCAGCACCGTGATCCCGGCCTCGTCAAAGAACTTGGTGATCGCCGGCGGCGGATTGCGCCCGACCGCGATCAGCTGCACGGCGAAATTATCGCCGCCCAGTTCCTGCTGCAACGCCTCCAGCCCCGGCATTTCCTTGCGACAGGGCGCGCACCACGTGGCCCAGAAATTCACCAGCACATATTTTCCCTTCAGCTCGGCCAAAACATGCGTCTTACCGGCCAGATCAGTTATTTCGACCACCGGCAATTCCTTGGGGGCCGCTGCAATCGCCAGCTTTTTCATCTCCCCCATACGCAGCGCCTTCATTGCGTCGATATCCACGCCGGCCCCAAAGGCAGGGTTTGCACCAAACGCGATGGCGGTATAAAGCACGGCTAACAATAAGGCTCGTCTCATCTCGGGTCTCCTGACTGAAAGTATCACAATGGCCGACGACAAGAAATCCAACACGATGTGGGGCGGGCGGTTTGCCTCGGGTCCAGATGCGATCATGGAGGCAATCAATGCCTCGATCAGCTTTGACAAGCGAATGGCAAGTCAGGATATCGAAGGCTCGCGCGCCCATGCGTCGATGTTGGCCGCCACGGGTATCATTACCGATAGCGATGCCAGCGCGATCCGGAAAGGCCTGCTCACGGTATTGTCAGAAATCGAGGGCGGAAGTTTCGCGTTTTCCACAGCTCTTGAAGACATCCACATGAACGTGGAAAGCCGTCTGAAAGACCTGATCGGTGAACCTGCCGGGCGTCTGCACACGGCGCGGTCGCGCAACGATCAGGTGGCGACCGATTTCAAACTTTGGGTGCGCGACCAGATTGATGCGACAATTCAAGGGCTTGAGGCCCTGATCCGGGTGCTGCTGAAACAAGCCGAGGCGGGGGCGGGAATGGTCATGCCGGGGTTCACCCATCTGCAAGTCGCCCAACCGGTGACGTGGGGACATCACATGATGGCTTATGTTGAAATGTTCGGGCGCGATATGTCGCGGATGCAGGATGCGCGCACGCGGATGAACGAAAGCCCCTTGGGGGCTGCGGCCTTGGCCGGAACATCCTTCCCGATTGACCGGCATATGACCGCCAAGGAACTGGGATTTGACCGACCGGCAGCCAATTCGCTGGATGCGGTGGCTGACCGCGACTTCGCGCTGGAATTCCTGTCGGGCGCTGCAATCTGTGCCATGCACCTGTCACGCTTTGCCGAAGAACTGGTGATCTGGTCTTCAGCCCAATTCCGCTTCGTGCAATTGTCCGACCGGTTCACCACCGGTTCCAGCATCATGCCGCAGAAAAAGAACCCGGATGCTGCCGAACTGATCCGCGCCAAGATCGGGCGCATATTGGGTGCGATGGTTGGTCTGTTCACGGTGATGAAGGGGCTGCCGCTGACCTATTCCAAGGACATGCAGGAAGATAAGGAACAGGTGTTTGACGCCGCTGACAGCCTGATGCTGGCGCTGGCCGCGATGACCGGTATGGTCGGCGATATGAAGCCCAACGCCGAAGTTCTTGAAAAATCCGCCGCCACCGGCTTTTCCACCGCCACCGATCTTGCCGATTGGCTGGTACGAACCCTGAACATGCCGTTTCGCGACGCCCATCACGTGACCGGCACCCTGGTAAAACTGGCCGAGGATCAGGGCTGCGATCTGCCCGATCTGACACTGGTCCAGATG
Source organism: Rhodobacterales bacterium UBA5972 (assembly GCA_002430125.1). Taxonomy (GTDB): domain Bacteria; phylum Pseudomonadota; class Alphaproteobacteria; order Rhodobacterales; family Rhodobacteraceae; genus UBA5972. The sequence continues at coordinate 24,370 of DJBQ01000118.1, read as the reverse complement.
CAGGGCGTGCATGCTGCCATCACCGACGACGTGTTTCAGGTGCTTGGGGTGCATAACTCGGTCAACAGTCGCACCAGTTATGGCGGCACCGCACCCGATCAGGTGCGCGCCCAAATCGCCCGTTGGAACGAGGTGCTGAAATGATACGTCGGTATGCTTGCTTTCTGGCCGTTTTATTGGCCTTGTCGGCCTGCGGCATAGACGGTGAACCGTTGACGCCGCCCGCAAAATCCTCGCATTCCTTTAGCTGGTTCTAGGGGGCTCAATGTCGGGATTACGCGCATCCTATCTGCTGTTGGCGGTCATTGGCACCATCGCCCCGATGCTGTTTTACGTGCCGTGGATGCAAGCCAACAATGCCGGTATTTTCAACCTGTTGGCGGCGTGGAAGGCCAACGGGGCGACGCTGGGCCTTTACTATGATCTGGTGATTTCCGCCCTTGCGCTGAACCTGTGGATCGTTGCAGAAACCTATATCCGCAAGGATTACTGGGTGCTGATCTGCGTGCCCGCCATCTATCTGATCGGGGTCAGTTGCGCGCTGCCTTTGTTTCTGTTTCTGCGCACGCGCCCGGTGACCTGAGCATGGATCATTTCCTTTACAAAGGCGGTATTCTGCACGCCGAAGACGTCCCACTGCCAGAAATCGCTGCCGCTGTCGGCACGCCGTTTTACGTCTATTCCACGGCCACTTTCACCCGGCATTACCAATTATTCGCCGAGGCGCTGGCGGGCATGGACCACCTTGTCTGTTACGCGATGAAGGCCAACGGAAATCTGGCGATCCTGAAACTGATGGGCGACCTTGGAGCCGGCATCGACGTGGTGTCAGGCGGTGAATATGCCAAAGCCCGCGCCGCCGGTATTCCTGGCGAACGGATCGTGTTTTCAGGCATCGGCAAAACCGCCGACGAAATGCGGATGGCGCTAAGCGGCGGCATCCGGCAGTTCAATGTCGAAAGCGAACCCGAATTACTGGCGCTGTCAGCCGTGGCCACCAGCCTTGGCAAAATCGCGCCGATCACCATTCGCGTCAACCCGGATGTTGACGCCAAAACCCACGCAAAAATCGCCACCGGCAAGTCGGAAAACAAGTTCGGTATTCCGATCACCAAAGCCCGCGCGGTCTATGCGATGGCCGCGGCCCTGCCGGGGATCGAGGTGATGGGGATCGACGTTCATATCGGCTCGCAATTGACCGATCTGACGCCGTTTGAAACCGCCTTTCTGAAGGTCGCCGACCTGACCGTGCAACTGCGCGCAGATGGGCACAATATCCGTCGTCTTGATCTGGGTGGCGGTCTGGGCATTCCCTACCAGATCAACAATTCCGCCCCGCCTTTGCCGCTGGATTACGGCGAAGTCATTCGGCGCACCGTCGGGGGACTGGGATGCGAGATCGAGATTGAACCGGGTCGTCTGATTGCCGGCAATGCCGGTCTGTTGGTCAGCTCTGCGATCTATGTAAAGGAAGGCGAAGGCCGGAATTTCCTGATACTTGATGCCGCAATGAACGACCTGATCCGCCCGGCCATGTATGACAGCCACCACGACATCGTCCCGGTGAATGAGCCCGCCGTGGGTGTGGAGCCGACATTGATTGATATCGTCGGCCCGGTCTGTGAAACCGGTGACACCTTCGCCAAGCAACGCGCCATGCCGCCGGTTGCAGCTGGCGAGCTTGTCGCCTTCCGGTCAGCCGGGGCTTACGGGGCGGTTATGGCCTCGGAATACAACGTCCGCCCGCTTATTCCCGAAGTTTTGGTAAATGGGGATCAATTTGCTGTCATTCGGCCAAGGCCAAGCTTTGACGAAATGATAAACCGCGATAGACTGCCTCCGTGGCAGTTGGATCGTGACTAGGATGCGCTTGCCGCTGACCCGGAAATTGAGTGGTTGATGGCCAGAGAAAAACGTCAGATCGAGATTTCAGCAACGCAGGGAATGCGCAAATCCCGCGCCATGAAATTCCTGCGCCGTCCGCTGTTTCTGACCCGCCTTGGCATGTTCGCCGAACGCATCACCCGCGCCTTTTGGCCGCTATGGTCAATCGGATTTGTCCTGTGGTCTGTTCTGGCCTTCCGGCTGGTTGAAACTGTCCCTCCTTGGGCCGCACAAGCCGGTTTTTCGGTGACGGCTTTGGCCGCTTTGTGGTTCGCCGCGCAAGGCCTCAGAAAATTCCGCTGGCCGGGTCAGGACCATGCCGCCCTGCGCCTTGATGCAACCCTGCCGGGCCGGCCTTTGACTGCCATGTGGGATCAGCAGGTTTTGGGCTTGGGCGACGCCGCCTCGACCGCCATGTGGCGCGCGCATGTCGCCCGGATGACTGAACAGGCGGCAAGTGCGCGCGCAGTTGCGCCCGATCTGAAAATCTCGGGGCTTGATCCGTTTGGCCTGCGTTATGTCGCCGCCACCGCCTTTGTGATGGCGCTGATTTTCGGCAATCCCGACCCCGATGCTGACCTTGGAAATCTGCTGGGCACCACACCAGCGCAGGCTATGGCCCAAGGTCCGATTTATGAAGGCTGGATCGAGCCACCGCGTTATACCGGGCTGCCAGCGATTTATCTCAACGAAGTCAAAGGCGATGATCCGCTGCCGGTACCGCAAGGCAGCAAAGTCACCCTCAGGCTTTATGGCGAAACCGGCGATCTGGGGGTGCGCGAAAACCTGTCAGGTTTGGCGCCTGTCACAGACGGCGCCCCCGTCAGCCAACTGGATTTCGTCGTGACCCAAAGTGGCGATCTGACGGTGACCAGC
>DJBQ01000118.1:17808-21563 GCA_002430125.1 Rhodobacterales bacterium UBA5972 | reverse complement strand
GGTAACGATATCGGCTGGCGCATCGTAATGACCCCGGACACCCCCCCGGTGATCACCGCCACAGGCCTCGCCGAACGCAGCCCGAGTGGCGAAACCAAACTGCCCTTCAGCGCGTCAGATGACTATGGCGTCACCCACGGCACCGCCCGCATTACGCTGGATATGGCCACGGTTGATCGTCGCTATGGGTTGGTGCTGGAACCGGAACCGGTCGCACCAGTGACCCTTGATTTGCCGCTGCCTTATAATGGCAGTACGGACACCTTTAAGGAAACGCTGGTCGAAGACTTATCAAAGCATCCATGGGCCGGTCTGCCGGTCGCCCTTACCCTTACCGCCAACGACGCGATTGACCAAACCGGCACCAATACGCCTGAAATCTTTGCCCTGCCGGGACGCCGGTTTTTTGACCCGATGGCTGCCGCCCTTGTCGAACAACGCCGCGATCTTTTGTGGAACCGCGACAACGCGCAGCGTATCGCATTGGTGCTGCGGGCGCTGACCTATTTACCGGAAGATATCTTTGACAGCCAAAAGGCCTATCTGACCACGCGATCTGTGATACGGCGGCTCGAGATTAACGCCAAAACCCCGCTAACCGACAAGATGCGCGATGAATTGGCCGAAGCCCTTTGGAAAGCCGCGCTGCAACTTGAAGACGGTGATCTGGCCGATGCCGAGGCGCGCTTGAAACGCGCTCAGGAACGTCTTTCGGAAGCCATCAAAAACGGTGCGACCGAAGAAGAAATCGCCAAACTGGCCGAAGACATGCGCCGCGCCATGCGGGACTATATGGAAAAACTGGCGCGCGAGGCCGAACAGAACCCCGACCAGCAACAATCACAAGACGGCGAACAGCAGGAAATCACCCAAGAGCAGTTGCAGGAAATGCTGGACCGCATTCAGGACCTGATGCGCGAAGGTCGCACCGAGGAAGCGCAGGCGTTGCTGGAACAACTCAGCGAAATGATGCGCAACATGCAAATGGCACAGCGCCAGCAGGGCGAAGGGCAGGGACAAGGCCAACAGGCGATGCGTGATCTGCAAGAAACCCTGCGCCAGCAACAGGGCCTGTCGGACGAGGCTTTCAAGCGTTTGCAGGAACAGTTCAACAGCCAACGGCAACAGGGCCAGAACGGCCAGCAAGGTCAGCAACAGCCGGGGCAACAGGGTCAGCAAGGCAACCAAGGCGAGCAGGGCCAACCCGGTGGTGAAGGCAACCAGAACGGCAACGATCAGCCCCGCGCCCTAAGTGACCGTGAATTGGCCGAGCGCCAGGAAGCCCTGCGCGACATGCTGGAAAGCCAGCGCAATGGACTGCCGGATGCGGGCAATCCCGAAGGCCGTGCCGCGCGTGATGCGCTGGAACGGGCCGAAAGAAGCATGGGCGATGCAGGGCGCTCGCTTGATAAGGGCGACATATCGCAAGCGTTGAATGAACAGTCCGACGCATTGGATGCACTGCGCGAAGGCATCGAAAGCCTTGGTCAGGAAATGGCCCGCAATCAAAGCGACAATATGGGCCGTCAAGGCGATCAGGCCGGGCGGCCTGACCCGAATTCCGAACGCGATCCACTGGGCCGCCAAGCCGGCTCAGTCGGGCGGCTTGGCTCGGACGAAAACCTGCTGAACGGTAAAGACCCATATTTGCGGTCGCGTGAGTTGCTGGATGAAATCCGCCGACGCACGGGCGAGAAAAGCCGCCCTAAGATCGAGCTTGAGTATCTGGAGCGCCTGCTTGACCGGTTCTGAACCTCGCCTGAACCAGTTACTGAGCCACTCCCGACAGCCGTCGTCAAACCACCGCAATAAACAATAAGGACCAGTTTTGTGAAACAAAACTGCCGGGCCCAACAAAAACCGACCGAAGGGCGGAATTTTGGCGGGAGAACCCCGTTACAGAATCTTGGCCAACAGGCCCTTCACGACCTTCATTAAACCGGAAAACCCATCTGCCAGACCACGGCGCAGGCTGTCGATCAGGTTGACATAGCTGTCAAGGTAGGGTTGCGCGGCTGGCATGGATGTACCGATTTTTGCGGCCAGAACATACAGGATGACCAACAAAAGAGCCAACACAACTGCCAGATAAAACCCCGCCCGACTTTTTACGTTATTGTGATTGCGCGCCCGTGCCTTGGCTGCGGGGGTGCCGTCCTGCCCGCGCGCTTTGTCGTGGCTGGAACGCAATGATGAATTCAGCTCGTTGATGTCGGGCAAAGTGCGCGCGGCACTTTCCTGTCTGGCTTGGCGCGGTGGGATTGGCAGAACACGCAGGTCCTCCACTTGTTCCAGATCATCATCGCCGTCTGGGTCGTCGTCTTCGGTTCCCTTATACCCGGCTGCATGGCTATCGTCATCAGTTGCCGCATCGGGTGTGAAATGGATGCGCCTTTTAGTCGCCGTATCGGCCGCTTTTTGACTGCTTTCGGCAGCCCGTGTCGTGGCGGTTTCCGACGATTCAGCGCCGGTAATTTCAGCGTCGCGTGCCGACGCCTCGCGCAAAGCTTCGCTGCGCAGGATATCCAGAACCGAGGGGTCGGTTTTTGTCTGGGCGAAGGCCGGTTGGGGCGACATGGCTTCAGCCGCATCTGGATCATCCAGATCGTCGTCGACCCTATCGAAAATTGCATCCGGCCGGTGATCCGCCTCGTCGGTCAGGTCGGAGTCAGCACCGGCCTCAAAGCCCGGCGTCACATCTTCAGGCGCGTCCGTGTCATCTTCGGTCGCTACCTGACTAAAAGACGCCGCTGGGTGTTCCTGAAACCAGGTGTCACCACAATTTGCGCATTGCACATCGCGCCCGCTTTCAGGGATCGCGTCTTCGGCGACTTCATATTGCGCGGCGCAGTTCGGGCAGATCAGACGCATCCGGACCTCGATGACTTTTATCGGCCAATTTCAAAGACGAATCAGCCTTGCAAGTTACTTGTAACGGCGCATGTCTTTCATTCCAAGTATCTGATAAACCAGTCGGCGATTGCAACCACCGGGTCTGTGGGCAACTATTACGCGTTGGACGAATCGGAGCACAGCGTGATTGAACTGGCAACTGCCGCTTATAGCTATAGCGGCAACGACCTTTTGAAGGACCTGACTCTGCGTTTGGCGCCCGGGTCGTTTCATTTTTTGACAGGCCCGTCGGGGGCTGGCAAGACCACTCTGTTGCGGTTGTGCTACATGGAGCTGTTGCCAACCAGCGGTCTGGTGCAGATTTTTAACCGAGATGTGACCACTCTCAGCCGCGACGAGGTGGCGCTGGCCCGCCGTCGCATCGGTGTTGTGCATCAGGATTGCAAGTTTCTGGATCACCTGACGGTGGCCGAAAATATCGCCTTACCGCTGAGCGTTTCAGGACGCGACGCCAGTGCGCAGGAAAGCAATTTGGACGAATTACTGGCCTGGGTCGGGCTGGCCGCACAACGCAACAGTCTGCCGCCGCAATTGTCAGGCGGCGAACGGCAGCGGGCGGCGCTTGCACGGGCGGTTGTTATGTCGCCGGATGTTATCATTGCTGATGAACCCACCGGAAACATTGATTGGGAGATGGCCGTGAGGTTGCTTAATCTTTTGGTCGAGCTGAACCGGATGGGTAAAACGATCCTGATCGCCACGCATGATCTGAACCTGATCCGCAATGCCAAAACGCAGGTATCGGCGCGTGTGCTGCGCATTCACAATCACCGGCTGCAACTTGCGGGGGCAGATCTGTGAGGGAGATTTTCGCGTTGTTCAGGGACTTGCTGGCCGGCGAT
>DJBQ01000118.1:1537-17706 GCA_002430125.1 Rhodobacterales bacterium UBA5972 | reverse complement strand
GCGATAAAAAGGCCGACCGAGTGGTGCCACCATCCGGATTTACGGCGCGTCTGACAACATTTACCGCCGCTTCGATGGCGTTTCTGGCGGTGTTCGCTTTGGCGCTTGCACTGGCGACGGGGCGATTAGCGGATCGCTGGTCTGCCGAGTTGGCACGCACTGCCACCGTGCGGATTTCGGCACCCGACGGGCAGATGGACGCGCAGGCCAAAGCGGTTTTGAACGTGTTGGCGACAACAACCGGCATTAAATCGGCACGTGAACTGACCGACGAGGAGCAACGCAAATTGCTGGAACCATGGTTCGGCCCCGATCTGCCGCTCGAAAACCTGCCGATCCCAAGGCTGATTGAAGTGGTCGAGGACACCGCTGGCCCGGATATCGAAGGCCTGCGTTTGCGCCTGTCTGCCGAAGCGCCGGGGGCAATATTTGACGATCATACCCGTTGGCGTAAACCGCTGGTGGATGCAGCTTTCCGCCTGCGATTGCTGGCAGGGTTTTCGCTGGCGCTGATTGCGCTTTCCATGGCTGCAATGATTACGCTGGCGGCACAGGCCGCATTGGCCGCAAATGCCACAGTGATTTCAGTCCTGCGACTGGTTGGCGCCAAAGACGCCTATATCGCCCGCGCCTTTGTGCGCCGCTTTACCCTGCGCGCCTTTGCCGGGGCCGGTGTGGGTTCCCTTTTGGCGCTGATTGCCGTTGCGTTGACGCCCGCTGCCGCCGAAGAAGGCGCGTTTCTGACCGGGCTTGGGTTTCGCGGGATGCATTGGGCGTTGCCGTTTCTGGTGCCGCCACTTGCCGCTATTGTGGCGTTTTGGGCGACCCGACAGGCAGCATTTCGCACCCTTAAAGGGCTAACCTGATGGCCTATCCGGTGCAGCTTTTCATGTCGCTGGTGTTCATCATTCAGATGTATCTGATGATGGTTCTGATGGCGCTGTTTTACACGCCGTTTGCGCTGTTTTCCCGCGAATGGGCGTTTCGCGCGGTGCATGCTTATACCGGCTGGGTGCGCTGGACGGCTGGCTGGATGGTTGGGCTGCACTCGGAAATTCGCGGCATCCCACCGACGGGCGAGGTGATTATCGCCTCCAAACATCAAAGCTTTTTTGACATTATCATGATCGTTCACGCAGTGCCGCGCCCGAAATTCATCATGAAAAAGGAAATCCTGTGGACTCCGATCGTCGGGTTTTACGCCAAACGCATCGGCTGTATATCGGTTGATCGTGGCAAGCGCAGTCTGGCGATCAAAAAGATGGTTGTGGACGTCAATTCCGGCACCCAGCTGCCGGGTCAGCTGATCATTTTCCCGCAAGGCACGCGGGTCGCGGCAGGTGCGCGCAGGGCCTATAAGATCGGAACCGCCGTTCTTTATAATGAAACCGGGCAGGCTTGTGTGCCAGCGGCCACCAATGTCGGCGTGTTCTGGCCACGGCACGGGATTATGCGAAAACCCGGTCTGGCGGTGGTCGAGTTTCTGCCCGCCATCGAACAGGGTCTGTCAACTGACGATTTCATGGCCGAACTCGAGGCTGTGGTTGAAAACAATTCCGACCGGTTGATGGTGGATGCAGGGCTTGTCATCAAGGGGTGAGGCGATGAAATATATTTCGGATATGACGCAGCTTGAGGCGATTTATGGCGCGCCTGTGCCAACCTCGATCTCCAAAGTGGCGGACCACCTGACGCCGGAATATCTGGCATGGATCATGGCGTCGAGGTTTTGCGTTTTGTCGACCGTAGGGCCGGAAGGCACCGACGGAACCCCGCGCGGCGACGACGGGCCGGTGGTTGCCGTAAAGGATGCGCGCACGCTTTTGATGCCCGACTGGGCTGGCAATAACCGCATTGACAGCCTGCGAAATATCCTGCGCGACCCGCGGTGTTCGTTAATGTTCATGGTTGCAGGGTCGAACAATATCGTGCGGGTGAACGGGCAGGCGAGGATCTCGGCCGACGAAGCCCTGCGCGGGCAGTTTAGCCGCAAAGGCATGCTGCCGCGCACGGTTTTGGTGATCAATATTGACGAGGTTTATTTCCAATGCGCCAAGGCGATATTTCGCGCCGGGTTGTGGAACGTAAGCGAAAAACCCGACGTACCAAGCGCGGGTGATTTTATTAAGGCGATGACCAAGGGTGCCGAAGGCGGCAGCGCCTATGACGCCACCTATGACGAGCGGGCCAAAACCCAGTTATGGGAACGCGACTATTAAGGTGGCGAACGTCTTTCGCCCCACACGCTGAAACCAGCGGCAGGGGAAAGCGTCATTCTCGTACATGGAATAGAAAGAAGGCGGGCTCGCCGATATGGTTCATAGGCCGAAACGAGGCTTGCGCCCCATACCTGTCGATCTGTAGGTTTCCGGCTGGCCCCTCGGGATGTTTACCGTGATGTGCGGGGCCGAACCATGTTTAAGCGCTTGCGGGCTGGTTTAAGGCCGCCGCGTTAGGGATTGGTAAAGCATGCGTACGGTGGAGGTGTTTACGAGGGTCGCCCGCAAAGATACCTGTCGCAGCGCAATCTATTTCCGGTTATGCAAGCGGCATGACAACAAGCCCCGAATTTGAGATTTTTCTGGTAGCTCCTCCCGGGTTGGAAACGACCCTTTGTGCTGAAGTGACCGAAAAAGGGTTCACCAACCCAGTCGTGTCACCCGGTGGCGTGACGGTTACCGGTGGCTGGCCCGAGGTTTGGCGGGCCAATCTGGTTCTGCGCGGTGCCAGTCGGGTTTTGGTGCGGATTGGTGGATTTCGTGCGATGCATCTGGCGCAGCTTGACAAGCGGGCGCGAAAATTTGCATGGGGCGATTTTTTGCAAACCGGCACCGTGCTGCGGGTCGAAGCAACGTGCCGGAAATCGAAAATTTACCATGCCGGGGCCGCCACGCAACGCATCGAAACGGCGTTGGTGGAAGAAATGGGCGCCGTTATTTCCGCCGAGGCCGGTATGCGGCTGATCACCCGGATTGAAGACGATCTGGTCACGTTCAGCCTTGATACAAGCGGCGAGCCTCTGCACAAACGCGGCCATAAAATGGCAGTCGGCAAGGCGCCGATGCGCGAAACACTGGCGTCGCTTTTTCTGCGCGAATGCGGGTATACTGGCACGGAACCGGTGGCTGATCCGATGTGCGGATCGGGCACATTTGTGATCGAGGCGGCCGAAATCGCTGTTGGTCTGAACCCGGGGCGCAGCCGTAGATTTGCGTTTGAAAACTTTGCCGGATTTGATCATCAGGCTTGGCAAAACATGCGCGCAGTGCAGCCGGATGTTGCAACGCCGCTGCGGTTTTTGGGTTGTGATCGCGATGCCGGAGCGATCAGGATGAGTACTGACAACGCCGAACGCGCTGGTGTGGCAGCGATCACATCGTTTCAAAATCAGGCTGTCAGTGATTTCGCGCCGCCGCCCGGCCCGCCGGGGCTGGTGATGGTCAACCCGCCTTATGGCGGGCGGATTGGCAACAAAAAGCTGCTTTTTGCCGTCTATGGCGCGCTGGGAAAGACCCTTGCCGCAAGGTTTTCCGGCTGGCGGGTTGGGCTGGTCACCAGCGAGCCGTCGCTGGCAAAATCGACAGGTCTGCCGTTTTTGCCGAACGGCCCCGTTGTGTCACATGGCGGGTTGAAAATCGGGCTGTATCGCACCAAAGCCCTCTAATCTTCTCTCCATAAAGGGCTTATCGCTTGCAGAGTTCCGCGGCCTGTTCAAGGACATATGCGTTAGGCGAGAAATCGCAGCCGTCAACCCAAGGATCCTCGCCAAAGGTTATCCAAGCGTCATGGAGTTCGCCAACGTAAACGATAATATTTTCTGGCTCATGGCCAATGATGGGCAGGTGTCGCTACCGCTGCCAATCGCACCGATGCCGCAGTTACGCCGCCAACCCCTTGCTGCCGATATCCAGAAACTTCTTCCGACGCTCGCTCAGCAAATCTTTAGGAGTTTTCAAAAGCAAATCCGCCAGCATCTTTTCCAGAGCTTCGCTCACATTCGCAAGCGTCGTTTTACGATCACGTTGCGCGCCCCCCATGGGTTCGGGGATGATCAGATCGCAAACGCCCAGTTTCAGCAGATCTTGCGCGGTCAGACGCAGGGCCTCGGCTGCTTCGCGCATTTTGTTGGCGTCTTTCCATAAGATCGACGCACATCCCTCGGGCGAGATTACCGAGTATACCGAGTGCTCCAACATGGCGACGCGATTGGCCCCGGCAAAAGCCACGGCACCGCCTGACCCGCCTTCGCCAATAATGATCGAGATCAACGGAACTTTGACTTGCAAACATTTTTCGGTCGAGCGCGCAATCGCTTCGGATTGGCCGCGCTCTTCGGCGCCGCGGCCGGGATAGGCGCCTTTGGTATCGACCAATGTGATAATCGGCAGGCCGAACCGGTCGGCCAAATCCATCAGACGGATCGCTTTGCGATAACCTTCGGGACGGGCCATGCCAAAGTTGCGTTCAATCCGCGACTTGGTATCATGTCCTTTTTCGTGACCAATCACCATGACCGGGCGATCGTTAAACCGGGCAAGCCCACCCATGATCGCGTGGTCATCAGCAAAATTCCGGTCCCCTGCCAGCGGGGTGAATTCCTTAAAAAGCGCTGCGATATAATCTTTGCAATTCGGGCGATCCGGATGCCTTGCCACCTGACATTTGCGCCAGGGCGTCAGAGTTTTATAAAGCTCGGCCAGCATATTTTCGGCCTTTTTATCAAGCGCTTGAGCTTCCTTCTCGACATCCATCGCCTCGTTCTGGCGCGCCAGAGCCCGCAATTCCTCGGCCTTGCCTTCAATCTCGGCAAGGGGCTTTTCAAATTCAAGATAGTTCTGCATGGCGGACCCAAACTCTGGCTTTCAACCCTTCCTATATGGCCGCAGGTCAGCATGAATGCAATGCGTTATGGCGACACTTTGCCAATCGCACTGATGTGTTAAAGGCCGGAGAATCGCGTGTGAACGAAAACATAAAGGTGCGTTATGCACGACGTTACATTTCACGCAGAACCCGAACGGCGCGTGGCTGCCATTGCCCATACTGGCATTTATCAGGAATTAGCGACTGCATTTGCTGCGGCTGGTCAGGCGCTGGGGGCCGCCCAAGCGTTCGGGCGGGTCAATGAGATGATCGCGGTTTACCATGATGATCCGAAAACAACGCCTGCCAACAAGCTGCGCAGCCATGCCGGGTTCGTTCTGAAGCATGGTCAATATGCGCCTGAAGGCATGGACACGCTGCTTTTGCGAGCAGCGCGTTGCGTGGTTTTGCGGCATCAAGGCCCCTATGAAGGCTTGGCGCAAAGTTATGACTGGCTGTTGTCGGTCTGGTTGCCAGCCTCGGGCGAGGTCAGGGCGCAGGCACCAACATTCGAGATATATCTGAACACGCCGGAAAACACCGCCCCGGCCGATCTGGTCACAATGGTCTATCTGCCGCTTGAAGAGGCGGATTTTAACGGGCCAATCTGACCTGATTGAATATTAACAACGGCCTGAGAGGTTATGCCAATCACGGCGATGGCCGCCCGATGAACACGGGCGGAGGAAACCCTTTTAGCGGGCGACCAATTCGGACTGTTTCACAATAACCTCGGCCTGTTTGATCGACGCGATGTCAACCAGACGGCCCTTGTAAACGGTCGCGCCTTCGCCGCGGGCTTTGGCAGCTTCCATTGCGGCAAGGATTTCGCGGGCTTCGGTGACTTTCGCCTCGGACGGGGTGAACACCTCGTTGGCCAGCGCGATTTGCTTGGGGTGGATGGCCCATTTTCCGGCCATGCCCAAAGTCGCCGAACGACGCGCCTGCGCGCGATACCCTTCATCATCGGAAAAATCACCGAACGGGCCGTCGATGGGCAACAGGCCGTGGGTGCGGCACGCAGCGACGATAGCAACGGTTGCCATGTGCCACGGGTCTGCCCAATACCGGTCTTCGCCGCGCAACATATAGTAATCTTCCTGCGTGCCGCCGATACCCGTTGTCTGCATCCCCATCGAGGCGGCGTAATCCGCTGCCCCCAGCGACAGCGCCTGCATACGCGGGCTGGCGGCGGCGATTTCTTCGACATGGGCGAGGCCCGCGGCGGTTTCGATGATCGCCTCAAAACTGATGCGTTTGGTGGCGCTTTTGGCCAGTTCCACACCTGAAACCAGCGCATCGACCGCATAGATGTCGGACCCGCAACCAGCTTTGGGGATCATGATCTGATCCAGACGGCCATTGGTTTGTTCCATCACATCAATAACGTCGCGGTACCAATAGGGGCTGTCCAGCCCATTGATCCTGACCGACAGATATTTGTTGCCCCAGTCGATGTCGTTAATGGCTTTAATCGCTTCAGCGCGGGCGCTGGCCTTGTCGCTGGGGGCGACGCTGTCTTCCAGATCAAGGTTAATCACATCCGCCGAGGACGCCGCCATTTTCGCAAACAGCTTGGTGTTTGACGCCGGTCCGAACAACTGGCAGCGGTTCGGACGGGCAGGGGTGGGCGGCTGGATGCGAAAGCTCATGATCGGGTTCCGGGCGTAAGGATATGTCGTTTTAACTGGGGCTTTGGGTATTATGTGCCGCTGATTTTGGCAAGTGCTGCAGCGCAGAAAGACGCGGGCCGTCGTTGGCGGCGCGCGGCCATTTACTGCAAATCAGCGAAGGCTTCCTTAAGGCGAGACACGGCCTCGATCACGCGGGATTTTTGGGTGCCGAGGTTGAAACGTAGGTAAGATTCGCCGCCAAGGCCGAAGGTGCCGCCATGGTTGACGGCGATTTTGGCCTCGTCCTGAACGCGGCGGGTGAATTCTTCGACGGCCATGCCGGTGTCAGAAAAATCGACCCAAGCCAGATAGGTGGCTTCAAGCGGCATCGCCTTGACGCCGGGAATCGCATTGACACCCTCGTTGAAAATGCGTTGGTTTTCAGCGAGGTAGGCCATCAAATCGTCAACCCATTTCGCGCCTTCCGGCGAATAGGCGGCTGTCGTCATCGTCAGGCCAAACGAATTTGGCGATAGCCCGAGGCTCAGCATTTTGTCGGCAAACTGCTGGCGCAATGTTTCGTTTTCAATGATCACGTTGCCGTTATGGCTGCCCGCGATGTTGAAGGTCTTGGTGGGCGCGGTCATCATCACCAACCGGTCGGCGATATCGGGCGCGGCCAAAGGCATGACGGTGTGTTTGTGACCTGGGAAAACCAGATCGTTGTGGATTTCATCGCTGACCAGAATGAGGTCATGTTCAATGCAGAAATCCGCCAGTTGGCGCAGCTCGCCCACCTCCCAGACGCGACCACCGGGGTTGTGGGGTGAACACAGGACCAGCATTTTCTCGTTGCCGGTTAAGCGCGACGCGGCGTCGGCGAAATCCATTTCATAGCGGCCATTATTGTTGACCAGCGGGCATTCGCGCACGTCGCGCCCCGCGGCTTTGATGATTTTGGCGAAGGCATGGTAAACCGGCGTGAACAGGATCACCGCATCGCCGGGATCAGTCCAGGTGCTGACGCAAAGTGCTGTGCCGTTGACCAACCCGTGGGTGGAAAAGATCGATGCCGGGTCGATCTGCCAGCCATGCCGTTCCTTCATCCACCATGTGATCGCATTGCGATAGTCGCTGTCGCCGCCAAAATAACCGAATATCCCGTGATCAACCATTGTCTGCACGGCACCGGCCACACAGGCAGGCGGGCGAAAATCCATATCAGCGACCCACATGGCAATCCCGTCATCCGGCGAGACGCCATAATAGCTTTCCATCATGTCCCATTTGGCGGAATGGGTGTTGCGACGGTCGATGATCTGATCGAAATTCATTAAGGTCTGCTCCATTTGTTCGGAAGGCAAGCTAGCGGATTGAGGGCGAGCCGCAAGTGAAATCCGGTTTGCGCTGTGCGGTTGCACATTTCGCGCCGATTGCTTAAATCGCGCTCTATGAGCGTTCGAAACATCCTTATCCATCCCGATCCACGCCTGCGAAAGGTCTGCGCACCTGTCGAAGCCGTAGATCCGGCGTTGCGCCGGCTGGCGGATGCCATGTTTGAAACAATGTATGACGCGCCCGGTATCGGGTTGGCAGCCCCGCAGATCGGGGTTCTAAGCCGCCTTTTCGTGATGGATTGCGCCCGTAAGGACGCGCTGCCTGAACCCATGGCGCTGATCAATCCTGTGATCGTCTGGACTTCGGAAGAAACCAACACCTATGACGAAGGCTGCCTGTCGATCCCCGAGCAATACGACGATGTGACCCGTCCCGCCGTGGTGCGGATGCGGTATCTTGATCTGGACGGGCAATTGCAGGAATGCGAGTTTGACGGCATTCAGGCGACTTGTACGCAGCACGAATTGGATCATCTGAACGGAAAATTGTTCATTGATTACCTCAGCAAAATCAAACGCTCGATGATCACCAACAAGATGAAAAAGCTGAAAAAAGAACGGGCGCGGCCTGAATGACGGTGCGGCCTTTTCTGATCTGGCCGGACAAGCGCCTTCGCATGGTGGTGGAACCTGTGGGCGCGGTGACAGACGAGGTGCGCGCGATTTGGGACGACATGCTGGACACGATGTATGCGATGCCCGGCATCGGGCTGGCAGGCCCGCAGATCGGCGTGATGCTGCGATTGGCGGTTGTGGATTGCTCGACCGATAAGAAAGCGCCGCTGCGACTGGCGGATCCGGAACTGCTGCATGTCAGTGACCGGTTCGTGGAATTCGAGGAAGGCAGCCCGAACCTGCTGCATGTGCACGCCAAAGTAAAACGCCCGCGCGGGATCACCGTCAGTTTCATCGACCATCTGGGCCTTCGGGTGCGGCAGGATTTTGTCGGGCTATGGGCAGTATCGATCCAGCATCAGATCGATCACTTGAACGGTAGGATGTATTTCGACCGGTTGGGATCGGTGAAACGGCAGATGTTGCTGAGCAAAGCGGCGAAACTTGCCAAGCGCGAGGTCTAGGGACATGCGGATCGTGTTCATGGGCACGCCGGCGTTTTCGGTGCCGGTGCTGGAGGCGCTGGTGGAAGCCGGGCATCAGATCGCTTGTGTCTATTGCCAGCCGCCGCGCCCTGCAGGACGAGGAAAACAGTTGCGTCTGTCGGCGGTTCAGGACCGGGCCGAGGCGCTGGGCCTGGTGGTGCGCCATCCGCTGAACTTCAAAGATCCCGGCGAAATTGCAGCGTTTGAAGCATTGAACGCGGACGTGGCGGTGGTGGTGGCCTATGGCCTGATCCTTCCGCAGCGGATGCTGGATGCACCAACACATGGCTGTCTGAATATCCACGCGTCTTTGCTGCCGCGGTGGCGCGGGGCAGCGCCGATCCACCGTGCGATCATGGTGGGCGACGCTGAAACCGGGGTTTGTGTGATGCAGATGGAGGCGGGGCTTGATACAGGTCCGGTGCTGCTGCAAAGCCGCATCGCGATTGCGGCGACGGACACGACAGGAATTTTGCACGACCGCTTAGCGGCGCTGGGCGCTGACATAATCGTTGACGCATTGGCGCGGCTTGAAACCCTTGTGGCGATACCGCAACCGCAAACCGGGATCACTTACGCCGCCAAGATCGACAAGGCCGAAGCGCGTGTCGATTGGGCGCGTCCGGCGGTCGAGGTGGATCGGTTGATCCGCGGCCTGTCGCCGTTTCCGGGGGCGTGGTGTGAAATATCCGGCGAACGCATCAAGCTGTTGGCGAGTGAAGTGGCGAATGGTGAGGGCGAGGCGGGTACGGTTCTGGACGGCGCTTTGACAATTGCCTGCGGGCAGGGTGCCGTGCGTTTGCTAAAAGTGCAACGGGCCGGGCGCGGTGCTGCGCGCACGCAGGAATTGCTGCATGGTTTCGCAGTGCTGCCCGGAATACGGTTGGGATAAACATCCGCCTCTTCAAAATGCTACAGGATTGACCATATAAGGAGGGAACGTCTGTTTCTGGAGCCCCTTATGATTGTCTTTTACCTGCTTATCATCGGCGCTGCCGCCGGTTTCATTGCAACTCGCGTGATGGATATTGAAACCAACGTGCCGGTGACCATCGCCATCGGCGTGCTGGGCGCGATCATCGGGGGGTTGGTGGTCCGTGCCTTATTGGCGGTGCTGGGTCTGGCTGCCGGGTTTATTGGCGCGGTGCTTGGCGCATTGCTGCTGATCTGGCTTTATCAGACCTATATTGCGAAAAAACGTTAAGCCTTTTCTTTTGAAAGTATTCTGGGGTCCGGGGGCAAAGACTCCGGTCGGGGCGTGCTTGTTTTGGAACACGGAATAGAAAAGACAGTCCTACCAGCGTTTTAACGCCTCTTCGTCGCGGTCGGCTGCGGCAACCCAGCTTTCACCCTCCGACGTGACCTCTTTTTTCCAGAACGGTGCGCGGGATTTCAGGTAATCCATCAGGAATTCAGCCGCAGCAAAAGCCTCGGCGCGGTGCAGGCTGGCGGTTGCCACCATCATGATCTGCGCTCCGGGCCGCAATTCGCCGTAACGGTGGATGATCAAGGTATCGGTCAGTGCCCAACGCGCGCAGGCCTGTGTTTCAATTTCGGTCAGCGCTGAAAGCGTCATCGCGGGGTAATGTTCGATGAGCATATGATCAAGCGTGCCGTCAGGCCTGTTGCGTACAAGGCCGGTAAAGGTGACAACTGCACCGGCATCACGCCCAAAATTTTTCAACTCGGCCGCAAGATCAAAATTGTCGGCCTGAACCTTTACGGCCATGTCAGCCTCCGGTCATTGGCGGAAAGAACGCCACCTCGCGTGCGCCTTTTAAGGGCATGGTGACGTCTACAAGCGTTTGATCAACGGCCACGCGAATGGCGGCCAGATCGGAAAAAGCAAAGGCATATCGGTCTTCGCGCAGTTTCAGTTCTTCGATCAGATCGGCCACCGTAACCGCCGAACTTTCGATTTGTTCACGCGGCAAGCCGATGCGTTCGCGAATCCAGGCAAAGTACAAAACATCGATCATGGGTTTGCCTCGTCCGACAGAAAGGGCAATGATTTCCGGAAGTAATCAAGCCCGGTGATCACCGTCAGAAGTGCCGCAAGCCACATCAGGATAATGCCGCCATAAAAGCTTACGACGTAGCCCTGATATTTCCACCAGAGGCCAAGGGTATCTTCCTGGGTGCCGTCCAATATAGCAGCCACTGAGGCGCTGTCCATCGCAAAGCTGATGACCACAAAGTAATGCTCGAATATCAGATGGCCAAAGAGGACGGCCACTGCAATCATCTGCACAGCGGTCTTCCATTTCGCCAAGGCTGTTACCGACAGGCTTGAGGAGTTTTCGCCTAAAAACTCCCTCAGGCCGGAAATGAAAATTTCGCGGAAAATGATCGCCATAGCGGGGATTACAAACAGGGACCGACTGCCAAGAAGCATAGCCAACATCACCAGCGCGATGATGGTCATGGCTTTGTCGGCAATCGGGTCCAGCATCCGGCCAAAAGCGCTGATTTGTTTCCAGCGGCGGGCCAGAAATCCGTCAAAATAATCCGTTAACGCCGCAAAAACGAACAGCCCCATGCCCAGCCAATCCGACAGCGGATGCGCAAAGACCTCGTAGACCGCGACCAATGCGGGGGCTGCAAGCAGACGCAGGATGGTCAGGGTATTGGGCAGGTTCCATTGCATTTTGCAGCCTTTTGGTCAGGTGTTGGTCTGTTCTAGCCGCTCAGCCGCGATCATGGAAGAAGCCATGAATGGTTTCTGCAATTGTGTCGGAAATACCCTCGACGGATTTAAGATCGCTTAGCCCGGCGCGTGCCACGGCTTTGGCGGATCCGAAATGTTGCAACAAGGCGCGTTTCCGCGTGGCGCCGACGCCTGGCACATCATCAAGCGGGGTGGCGCCAATGGCTTTGGCGCGTTTGGCGCGGTGCGCACCGATGGCGAAACGGTGCGCCTCGTCGCGCAGGCGCTGGACGAAATACAGTACGGGATCGGTGCGCGACAGGGCGAAAACCCGTTGGCCGGGGCGATAGAATTCTTCTTTGCCAGCGTCACGATCTTCGCCCTTGGCAACCCCGATGAAGGGAACGTCGGTGATGCCCAGTTTGGTCATAATCTCGGCCACGGCGGAAACCTGTCCGGCCCCACCGTCAATCAGCAACAGATCAGGCCAGTTGCCGCTTTTGCGTTCCGGGTCTTCGGTTTGCAGGCGCGACATGCGACGGGTCAGAACCTCTTTCATCATGCCAAAATCATCACCGGGGGTCAGTTCGGTCGATTTGATATTAAATTTGCGGTATTGGGATTTCAGAAACCCTTCAGGCCCGGCAACAATCATACCGCCAACCGCATTGGTGCCGGAAATATGCGAGTTGTCGTAAACTTCGATCCTTGTGGGGGTCGTGGGCAGGTTAAACGCCTCGGCGAGACCTTTCAGCAAACGGCCCTGTGCGATGCTTTCAGCCAGACGCCGCACCAGAGATTCACGCGCGTTGCGGTGGGCGTTTTCCACCAGTTCCGCCTTTTCGCCGCGTTTGGGCACCAGCAATTCGACCTTGCTGCCCAGCTTGCCGGTTAGGGCCTGTTGCATCAGATCGGGGTTTTCGATCTGGTTTGACATAAGGATGGTTTTGGGTGGAATACGGTCGCCGTAAAACTGGCCGATAAAGGCTTCCAGTACTTCTTCGGGGTCAACGTCAGCCCCGGTGCGCGGGAAATAGGCGCGGTTGCCCCAGTTTTGGTTGGCGCGAATGAAGAACACCTGAACGCAGGCTTGGCCGCCTTCCTGATAAAGCGCGATGATATCGGCCTCGGTCACGCCTTGGGGGTTGATGCCCTGGCTGGATTGCACTTGGGTCAGCGCGCGGATGCGGTCGCGGATAGCGGCGGCGCGTTCAAATTCCATAAGCGCGCTGGCCTCGGCCATTTTGGCGGCAAGATCGGCCTGAACTTTGGTCGAGCGGCCCGACAGAAACGCAGAGGCGTCATCGACCAAGGCGGCGTAATCCTGTTCCGAGATTTTGCCGACGCAAGGGGCTGCGCAACGGGCGATCTGGTGCAACAGGCAGGGGCGGGTGCGGCCGGAATAGGAGGCATCTGTGCAACTGCGCAGCAGGAACACTTTTTGCAGCTGATTGAGCGTGCGATTAACCGCGCCGGCACTGGCAAACGGGCCGTAATAGTCACCCTTTTCGCTGCGTTTGCCGCGATGTTTTTTGATCGGCGGAAAGGCGTGTTCGCGGCTGACCAGAATATTCGGAAAGGATTTATCGTCGCGCAACAGAACGTTATAGCGCGGCTTGAGCTGCTTGATCAGGTTCTGTTCGAGCAACAATGCTTCGGTTTCGGTCTTTGTGGTCAGAAACATCATCGACGCGGTGGCGGACACCATGCGCCCGATCCGGGCCGTGTGACCCGAGGCTTTGGCATAGGACGAAACCCGTTTTTTCAGGTTGCGCGCCTTGCCGACATAAAGGACTGCGCCCTTTTCATCCAGCATCCGGTAAACGCCCGGCGAGTTATCAAGCGAATTGAGGTAGGACTGCACGCAAAGATACCCGCGCAGCGTTTCGCTTGCAGCTTGGGGTGTACCTTCTTCGTCATAGGGTTCTATCGGGGGCAGTTGGTTCATGCGGTTCTTATAGGTGATTCTTGTGGAGGCTTCCTCAATAACCTCGCAAGATCAAGAAAAAATCTGTCCACGAATTCTGTGGATAAGTCTGAGGGTAACAATCGGACACAGCGATTTTTTTGTTTGAATCGGTAGGTTTCCGCCGTCTGCCTCATTTTTAGGCACATTTTTAAGGCACTGATTTCATTATGAAATTTTTTCTTCAATCGCCAAATTATTGATTTCATTAGCTAATTTTTAACACTTTCGTGACCGTTTCGTGAAAAGTGGACAAATGCACTTTGGCTTCTTCGTTTGTGGTCTGCGCGGGGTTACTCTACGCCTAACACATCCGGGGTCTGCCAGCCCAGATGCTGGCCGCCATCAATGCACAAAAGTTGCCCCGTCAGAGATGGACTGTCGAGGATAAAGGCCATTGCCGCTGTTATATCTGCCGGGTTGCTGCCGCGTTTCAGGATCGTGGCGGCGCGTTGATTGACAAAATGGTTGTCTGACTGGCGCGCGCCTTGCAGGGTTGGACCGGGGCCAATGGCGTTCACCCGGATTTGCGGGGCCAGGGCCTGCGCGGCGGTTTGGGTTAACGCCCACAGGCCCATTTTTGCCAGCGTATAGGTCATGAATTCCGGGGTCAGCTTGCGCACCCGTTGGTCGATCATGTTGATCACACAGGCGCTGGCCATTGGTTCGCCTGTGGCGTCGGAAAGCGTCGCAGGGGCTTGGGCGGCAAACTGTTGGGTCAGCACGAAAGGCGCGCGTAGGTTGCTTTCCATATGGCGGTCCCAGCTTTTGCGGCTGGCGGTTTTCAGGGTGTCATATTCAAACACCGAGGCATTGTTGATCAGCACATTTAGCGGCCGTTTCATGGCATCAGCGGCGCGCGCAACAAGCGCTTGGCTGTCCGCCTCGATCAGCAGATCGGCGCGAAGGGTTACAACTTTGACGCCCTTGGTTGCAATCTCGGCCGCAGTTTCGGCGGCGGCGTCGGCGGAACCGGCGTAATGCAGGGCGACATCAAAACCACGGTCCGCAAGTGCCAGCGCCATGGCTTTGCCAAGCCGTCGTGCGCCGCCCGTGACCAACGCTGCACCGTTTTGCATTCACGCCTCCAGAGTGTGTTCAGGCCAGAAGAAAGACCATATATCCGATATACGTTGCCGAAAGCAGCGCGCCCCACGACCGGGTGATGTTGAGGCCGCCAAATACAAACGGCAGCAACAGCAGGGTCGAGGCAAGCATAACCCAAATATCAACCGCAAGGATACCCGGTGGCACGGCTAAGGGGCCAAAAAAGCTGGCGATGCCCATGATGCCCAGCAAATTGAACATGTTCGAGCCGATCACATTGCCGATCGCGACATCGCCATGCCTGCGAAGGGCCGCGATGATGGTGGTGGCCAGTTCCGGCAGACTGGTGCCGATGGCGACAAGTGTCAGGCCGATCACAGCTTCGGAAATCCCGAAATGCCGGGCGACGCCGATGGCGCCGTCAACCAGCAAATCCGCCCCGCAGGGCAGGCCGATCAGGCCGAGAAGCAAAAACATAGCGATTTTCCAGCCCGGCATTTCCGGATCAGCTTCGTCGATTTCGTCCAGATCGGTGCTGGGCACGCATTCGTTGGCCAGGTTGCGATGCCGCCTTGCTGTGAAAAAGCTGTCGGTCAACATGGCCGCCAAAAGGGCGAGCAGGATAATTCCGTGCAAAATGTAAAACGGCCCTAAAAAGGCCAGCCCGATGAAGACTACGGTCGCGCCAAGCATTTGCAAATAGGTTTTACGGGTGTCACAACCGGCCAGACTGATCCCGGCAAGCATGGCTGGAATACCCAGAACCATCAGAACATTCGCGGTGTTTGACCCGACAACATTGCCAAATGCAATGCCGGGCAGTCCAGCCATTGCGGCCTTGATCGCGATCAAAAGTTCAGGGGCCGAGGTGCCAAACGCCACTACTGTCAGGCTGACAATCAGAGCAGGGATGCCCAGTCTGAGGCCCAGATTAACTGCACCGCGCACCAAAGCATCGCCTGCAAGCAGCAGGATGGCTAGACCGATTACGGCATAAAAAATGCTCATCAGGGATTAGTCCGGTTTTTCGCAGGCGCAGGGGCCCTTGCCGAGAATATAGCTGCCGCATTTTTTGCATTTGGTGGCGGACAGGGTTTTGTCCCGCTTGAATGGGTTGTCGATTTTTGGTGCGCGCAGCTTGCCGAACATTGCCAGCACGCCCATGGCGATCAGAAACAAGGTGATGGCTTTGATAATCATGTCAAAGCCCGAACTGCGCCCAAAGGGCGCGGTCTTCGATAACGCCGACAGCATCTGACGCAATTTGGGTGCCGAATCGACGGAAGATTGACCGCTTGCGGCCATGCACCGCAAAGCGGGTTTTTTCGCCGAATATTTCTTTCATCTTGGGCACCAGATGGCCGATACCATCGGCCAGCCCGACCTCGATGGCCTGTTCGCCGACCCAAATGTCGCCGGTAAACAGCTTGTCGTTTTTCAGGCGGTCACCACGGCGGGTTTTAACCTGAGCGATAAAACTGTCATGGATCTGCTTTTGCAACGCCTTCAGGCGCTTGATATCGGCGGCACGTTCCG
>DJBQ01000118.1:0-1341 GCA_002430125.1 Rhodobacterales bacterium UBA5972 | reverse complement strand
CGGCACGTTCCGGGCGGAACGGATCAAGCATGCTTTTGTCCTCGCCAGCCGTATAGACCCGGCGTTCAATCCCGTGCTTTTCCATCAGACCAGTAAAACCAAAGGAGGCCGAGATCACCCCGATTGACCCGACGATCGAGCTTGGATCAACAAAAATCTCATCCGCTGCCGTGGCCAGCCAATAGCCGCCCGAGGCAGCAACATCCTCGACAAAGGCGTAAACCGGTACGTTTTTTTCCGCCGCTAAACGCCGAATGCGCGCAGCGATCAAAGACGATTGCACAGGGGAACCACCGGGGGAATTGATCACCAAAGCGACCGCAACCGGTTTGCCCTTGGCGAAAGCGCGTTCAAGAACGCTGGCGGTGCCGCTGTCGTTCAGGTTTTCCGAACCAAAACGCCCGCCGCTGGCAATGGTGCCGGTCAGACGCACAACCGCAACAAGCGGGTCGGATTTTACAAAAGGAAGCCATTTCATCATATCTTGGATGTAGGCTGTATGTTGCTTAAGAACAAGGCAGAACACCGAAATTGCCCGCCCGGATCAGATCGCAATCGGCAAGTTGACCGCGTTTAGGAAAGGCCAGCAAAGTGCTGGCTTGGAAAACGCGACGTAAAACCCATAGGCAGCGTCGATTTAGACCTACCAGTTTGGGCTCCAATTCAGTAAATCGGGCGCAACGATTCGTAAGTTGGTTCCAAATTCCGGAACACCCACTGTCAGGAGAGATGCGATATGAAGGTGCTTGTGCCCGTCAAACGCGTGATCGACTATAACGTGAAAGTCCGTGTTAAAGCGGATGGCAGCGGTGTTGATCTCGCCAATGTGAAAATGTCGATGAACCCGTTTGATGAGATTGCCGTCGAAGAGGCGATACGCTTGCGCGAGGCCGGTAAGGTCGAGGAAATCATCGTGGTTTCCGTCGGCGTAAAGCAGGCGCAGGAAACGTTGCGCACAGCGCTCGCAATGGGTGCTGATCGGGCCATTTTGATCGAAGCGGTGGACGACGTCCATAATGACGTTGAACCCCTGGCGGTTGCCAAGCTGCTGAAGGCTGTGGTCGACGAGGAACAGCCGGGGCTGGTTCTGTGCGGCAAGCAGGCGATTGACAATGATATGAACGCAACCGGCCAGATGCTGGCGGCCCTGTTGGGTTGGTCGCAGGGCACGTTCGCGTCCGAATTGGCGATTGAGGGCGATCATGCGGTTGTCACCCGCGAAGTTGATGGTGGTTTGCAAACCCTGAAGGTCAAAATGCCGACGATCATTACGGTTGATCTGCGCTTGAACGAACCTCGTTATGCCAGCTTGCCGAACATTATGAAGGCCAAGAAAAAGCA
>DJBQ01000172.1:4753-4878 GCA_002430125.1 Rhodobacterales bacterium UBA5972 | reverse complement strand
TTGACGAAGAACGACATGAAGCCAAGTTTGACGCCGTGCTTCTTTTCAAACAGCGCTTTGTATTCGTTGCGCAGGTCCATCACGGCGGACATGTCGACCTCGTTATAGGTGGTCAACATGGCGGC
>DJBQ01000172.1:0-4556 GCA_002430125.1 Rhodobacterales bacterium UBA5972 | reverse complement strand
TAGGTGGTCAACATGGCGGCGGTGTTTTGCGCGTCTTTCAGGCGCCGCGCGATGGTTTGGCGCAGGCGGGTCATTTTGACCCGTTCTTCGCGGGCGGCATCATCAGCGGCAACCGGCGCGCGCGGCGCGGCGGGGGCTGCTGGTGCTGGTGCCGGAGTTGCGACCGGCGCTGGTGCTGCGGCGTTCTGAACGTCTTCTTTCATGATGCGACCGTCGCGGCCAGTGCCGGTGACCTGTTCGGGGTCGAGACCCTTTTCAGCCATCAGTTTCTTGGCAGACGGGGCGTCTTCGACATCTTTTGCGGGTGCTGGCGCAGCAGCAGGAGCCTCGATTTTTGCAGCAGGGGCAGCGGCGGCGGCACCTTCGTTGATCGTGGCAAGCAGGGCATCGACGCCGACAGTGGTGCCTTCGGCGGCGATGATTTCGCCAAGAGTGCCGGCGACCGGTGATGGAACCTCGACCGTTACTTTGTCGGTTTCCAGTTCGCACAGCATTTCGTCAACCGCGACCGCCTCGCCGGGTTTCTTGAACCATGTGGCGATTGTGGCTTCGGTGACGCTTTCACCCAGAGTGGGTACGCGCAGTTCAGTTGCCATTGGTTTATTCCCCTTCAATGCCAAGCGCGTCGTTCACCAGCGCGGCTTGTTGTAATTTGTGTTGTGATGCCAGGCCCGTTGCCGGTGAAGCGGCGGCGGAGCGGCCTGTATAGACCGGGCGTTTGGTTTTCGCCTCGATCCGGCCAAGGATCCATTCGATATTGGGTTCAACAAAGCTCCAGCCGCCCTGGTTTTTCGGCTCTTCCTGACACCAGATGACTTCGGCGTTCTTGAACCGGCTGAGTTCTTTTGACATCGACATGGCCGGGAAGGGATAGAACTGTTCCAGACGCAGAATGTAGACGTCGGTCAATGCGGCGGCGTCGCGGGCTTCCAGGAGGTCAAAGTAGACTTTGCCCGAACAGACCACCACGCGGCGGATATCATCGTCGCCTTTCAGGATAGTGTCCGAGTTGCCCTTTTGCGCATCATCCCACAGAACCCGGTGGAAAGACGAACCGGTCGCAAGGTCTTCGATGTTGGAGATCGCCATTTTGTGACGTAACAGGGATTTCGGTGTCATCAGGATCAGTGGTTTGCGAAAACTGCGATGCAACTGGCGGCGCAGGATGTGGAAATAGTTCGACGGCGTGGTGCAGTTGGCGACGATCCAGTTATCCTCGGCTGACATTTGCAGAAAGCGTTCCAGTTTGGCGCTGGAATGTTCCGGCCCCTGCCCTTCGTAACCATGCGGTAGCAGCAGCACGAGGCCGGACATCCGCAGCCATTTGCGTTCGCCGGAACTGATGAACTGGTCGATCATGATCTGCGCACCATTGGCGAAATCGCCGAACTGTGCCTCCCACAATGTCAGGGCGTTGGGTTCGGCAAGCGAGTAGCCGTATTCAAACCCCAGCACCGCATATTCCGACAGCATGCTGTCGATCACGTCATACTTGGCCTGACCCTCGCGGATGTTGTTCAGCGGATAATACCGCGCCTCGGTTTCCTGATCTATAAAGGCGGAATGGCGTTGGCTGAAGGTGCCGCGGATGCTGTCCTGCCCGGCAAGGCGGACGGGGTAACCTTCAAGCAGCAGCGATCCAAAAGCCAGCGCCTCGGCAGTGGCCCAGTCAATGCCTTTACCCGATGCCAGCATTGCCTGCTTGGTTTCCAGTTGGCGGGTGACCGTGCGGTGCAAGTTAAAACCTTCGGGCGCTTGGGTCAGCGCGGCACCGACAGCCTGCAAATCGGGCATATCGACGGACGTAGCGCCGCGTTGGTATTCGCCCTTCTTTTTGTCCAGGTGCGACCAGCGACCGTCCAGCCAATCGGCCTTGTTAGGGCGGTATTCTTTGCCTGCCTCAAATTCTTCGTTCAGATGCGCCTGAAATGCGGCCTTCATATCCTCGATCTCGCCTTCGGGGATCAGACCGTCAGCAATCAGACGTTCGGTATATAATTGCAGCGTGGTTTTGTGGGTTTTAATGTTCTGATACATCAACGGGTTGGTGAACATCGGCTCGTCGCCTTCGTTGTGACCAAAACGGCGATAACAAAAGATGTCGAGCACGACGTCCTTGTGGAACAGTTGCCGGAACTCGGTGGCGACGCGAGCGGCGTGGACCACGGCTTCGGGATCGTCACCATTGACGTGGAAAATCGGCGCTTCGACCATCAGCGCGATATCGGTCGGATAGGGCGACGAGCGGCTGAAATGCGGCGCGGTGGTAAAGCCAATCTGGTTGTTGACGATGACGTGCATGGTGCCGCCGGTGCGGTGCCCGACAAGACCCGACAAGCCGAAACATTCCGCAATAACCCCCTGACCGGCAAATGCGGCATCGCCATGCAGCAGGATCGGCAGAACGCGGGTGCGGTCTGTGTCGCCGATCTGGGTCTGTTTGGCGCGAACTTTGCCCAGAACGACGGGGTTCACCGCCTCAAGATGGCTGGGATTAGCGGTCAGTGACAGGTGGACTTTGTTGCCGTCAAATTCGCGGTCGGACGAAGCCCCAAGGTGGTATTTCACATCCCCCGAGCCTTCGACATCAGTGGGCTTGAAACTGCCGCCCTGAAACTCGTTAAAGATCGCGCGGTAAGGTTTGGCCATCACATTGGCCAGCACGGAAAGTCGGCCACGATGTGGCATGCCGATAACGATGTCCTGCACCCCCATGGCGCCGCCACGTTTGATGATCTGTTCCATCGCCGGGATCAGCGCCTCGCCGCCATCAAGACCGAAACGCTTGGTGCCCATATACTTGACATGGAGGAATTTCTCAAAGCCCTCGGCCTCGACCAGTTTGTTCAGGATCGCCTTGCGGCCCTCGCGGGTAAAGGCGATTTCTTTGCCATAACCTTCGATGCGTTCCTTCAGCCATCCGGCTTGTTCAGGGTCGGAAATATGCATGTATTGCAGCGCGAAAGTGCCGCAATAAGTGCGGCGCACGATGGCCAGGATTTCGCGCATCGAGGCGACTTGCAGGCCCAACACATTGTCGATGAAGATCGGGCGATCCATATCCTGTTCGGTAAAGCCATAGGACTTCGGATCAAGTTCCGGGTGCTTGTTGGTGTCGGTCATCTTGAGCGGGTCAAGATCGGCTGCCAGATGGCCCCGGACACGGTAGGCGCGGATCAGCATCAGGGCGCGCAGGCTGTCCAGAACCGCCTGCTGCATCTGGGCGTCGGTCAGGGTGACGCCCTTTTCCTCGGCCTTGGCCTTGATCCTTTCGGCAGCCTTGGCGGGTTCGGCTGGCCACTGGCCGTCAAGGGCAGCGGTCAGATCATCGGATGGCTGCGGCGGCCAGTCGGCGCGCTGCCACGAGGCCCCGGCGGCCTCGGTCTTGACGTCGGCGTCGCTGTCACCCAGCGCTTTGAACCAAGCCTGCCAGCTTGCATCAACCGCGTTGGGGTCGGTGGCATAACGGGCATAAAGCTGCTCGATATAATCAGCGTTATGCCCTTGCAGGAAGCTTGAGGCGTGGAACTGGGTGTTGGGGGATTGTTCGGTCATGGAAGGGTCTCCACCGTTGGATCATTGTCAGTCGGAAAAGTAAGAACAGAAAATAGTGCAGCAAAGCCGGGCACCGCCGTGAACGGCAGCGCCAGCGCAATCATGATTCCTGAAAAAGCATAGATGGCGCCCGGCAGAAAAGGGTGATGTTGTGCGGTTCCCATGCCGGAGGGAATACCAACCAGCGTTATGAGAAAAAGGTATGTCAGGACGCATATAACCGGGAACCACAAGTAAAGCCCAGATTGATTCGCATCCCGAAGCCTTCGTCGCGCGGCGCTGGACAAAGGCAGGGCGCAAACGGCTGTAAAGGCGAAAGCCAGAACATGGAATAAATTTTCAATGGACGTCAATCGCAGTTCATGCACGATACTTCCGAAACCAGGTCCGACAGCGAGCCAGAAAACGAACGAGAATACTACACTTGTGAACCACCAGAATTCATTTGAGTCCGCCCGGCCCGAGAAGGTCACGGATTTCCGCACACGAGTAGTCATGGCCTCTATCGGTCCCATCGTTAAATCAATCCTCCGGCCCGGCGGACACGCCCCATGGTCGGGCGCGGCCCTGTGTGGTTGAAACTGGCGGTGTCGGGTTTCACGTTTGTCTTGTCCTTGCGGTGGAGGCCCCGGCGCATGGCCGGGGCTGCGTTGGGGTCAGCCAATCGCCTTAAGCACAGCCTCACCCAGACCGGCGGGGCTTTCGGCGACGACGATACCGGCGCGGCGCATGGCGTCGATCTTGCTTTCAGCGTCGCCCTTGCCACCGGCGACAATCGCACCGGCATGGCCCATGCGACGGCCCGCAGGGGCGGTGCGGCCAGCGATGAAACCGGCGGTGGGTTTCCAGCGGCCTCGCTTCTTTTCATCCGCCAGAAATTGTGCGGCTTCTTCTTCGGCGGACCCGCCGATTTCGCCGATCATGATGATCGAATGAGTGTCAGGATCGCCCAGAAACCATTCCAGCACGTCGATATGTTCGGTGCCTTTGATCGGATCACC
>DJBQ01000088.1:12178-20976 GCA_002430125.1 Rhodobacterales bacterium UBA5972 | reverse complement strand
CGACAAACTCGACGGCGCCAACCTTGATCAGGAACAGGCCGCAAACATTCGCCATATCCGCCGTTCATTTCAACGCAACAGCAAAGTCCCCGCCGATCTGGCCGCAGAAATCGCCCGCGTCACCTCAATTTCGCAAAGCATTTGGGCGCAGGCACGCGCGGCTGATGATTTCGCCGGTTTTGCGCCGACCCTGAAAAAGGTGCTGGCCCTCAGGCAGGAAGAAGCCGCCGCCTTAAGTGCTGGTGGCGATCTTTATGACGCGCTGCTTGATGACTACGAGCCGGGAATGACCGGGGCTTATCTTGATCAGATACTCGGCAACTTGCGCGACGGATTGGTTGACCTGCGCGGCCGCATCCGCAATTCTTCCGTGCAAATTCCAACGCTTAACCACACATTCCCCGACGCCCAGCAGATGCAACTGGCCACCGAACTTGCCACGGTTTTTGGCTATGACTGGAATTGCGGCAGGCTTGATAAAGCCGTGCATCCGTTTTCGTCGGGTTCCGGTACTGACACGCGGATCACCACCCGGGTTGACCCCGCCAATCCCTTCAACTGTATCTACTCCACCATCCACGAAACCGGGCATTCGGCCTATGAACAGGCGATCAACGCGCAATATCTGCTGACACCCTTGGGCCGTGGTGTTTCCATGGGCGTGCATGAAAGCCAAAGCCGGATTTACGAGAACCAACTGGGGCGGTCGCAGACATTTTGTGGGTGGCTTTATGGCCGGATGCGGGATTTGTTTGGTGACTTTGCGATTGCTACCGAACTTGATTTTTACCGACTGGTCAATCAGGTCGGGCAGGGGTTTATCCGCACCGAAGCCGACGAAGTGCAATATAACCTGCATATCCTCATGCGGTTTCATCTGGAACGCGCGCTTATTTCCGGCGATTTGGCTGTCGATGACCTTGAAGCTGCCTGGAACGATCGTTTCCTTGCCGATTTTGGCTTTGCCGTTGATAAAGCCAGTAATGGGGTCTTGCAGGACGTGCATTGGTCGGTCGGATTGTTTGGCTATTTCCCGACCTATTCCTTGGGCAATATTTATGCAGGCGGCCTTAACGACGCCATGCGCCAAGCGGTTCCAACCCTGGATCATGACCTGGCTGAGGGCGTTACAACCCAAGCCACCGACTGGTTGTGCGCCAATGTGCAGATCTATGGCGGGTTGTTCGAGCCGACCGAGTTGATGGCGCGTTCAACCGGTAAACCAATCAGCGAAAAACCCTTGCTTGATTACCTGAACCGAAAATTCACCGCGATTTATGATCTCTGAGGCGCGCTATCAATACTGAGTCCAACCCACCTGCAACATCTCGCGCCCAGTTTGCTGGGGTTGCGCTGTTGGCGATTGGCGAAACTCTGGTCTGGGCCGGGTTGTTTTACGTTTTTGCGGCGATGTTTCTGGCGTGGGAAACCGATCTTGGCTGGTCGAAATCCGAAATATCGCTTGGGATTACGCTGGCGATCCTGACATCGGCGGCGTGTGCCCCCATTTCTGGGCGGATCATTGATGCGGGGTGTGGCAGGTTTTTGATGCCCGTCGGCGCAGTTGTCGGCGCATTGGGTCTGTTGTTGTTGGCGGAACTTGACACAAAAGGCGGATATTGGGCCGCATGGATATTGATCGGGGCGACGCAATCCGCGACGTTGTATGAACCATGTTTTTCGTTTGTTATCCGTACATTAGGAGGCAAAGCCAGGTTTGCAATCACGCGTATAACACTTGTCGCGGGCTTTGCTTCGACGCTGTCTTTTCCAGCCGCAGCATTGCTCAACGGTGCCTATGGATGGCGGATCACTGTAATAATCTTCGCATGCGTGGTCGCGTTCATCGCCGCCCCAGCGCTTTATTTTGGCGCTTTATTGCTAGAGCGGTCGACGACACAAAAAGCGCCAGCACCCATAAAGGCCGAAAATAGGGCCACAATAAAGCGCGTTATGAAGCGACGGGAATTCTGGCTGATCGCCTTTGGCTTTGCGTTTGTGGCGTTGAACCACGGCATTATCCTGAACCACGTTTTGCCGATATTTGTTGATCGTGGTGCCAGTCTTTGGGCCGCCACGGCAGCTGCGTCGATGATCGGTCCGTCGCAGGTATTAGGGCGTGTCCTGATGCTAAGGTTCGAGCGGCGTTTGAACAGTGTGCCGCTGGCAATGATCGCAATATCAACGGCTTGCGTGGCGTCCTTAGTTCTGTTGACCGCCCAGTATCACCCAGCGCTAATTTTTCTGTTCGCGGTTCTGCAAGGATGCGCGTTTGGCGTTTTCAGCATCCTGCGTCCGGTTATGGTCGCTGAAATCCTTGGCCGCGCCGCGTTTGGGGCGATTTCGGCCCGCACGTCGATTCCCTATTTGGTGGCGGTCGCAATTTCGCCCTATATAGCGTCGCTGATTTGGCACGCTGCCGGATATGACGTCGTCATCCTGTTTGCGTTGATTGCATCCTTGATCGGTTTGATTGCTGTGCGCAGTCTCAGAAATGCCGCCCACCACCAGCAACCTGACATCTAATTCCGCTAACCTTATCGGTCGAGCGACTCTCCCGTGCAGCGCGCCAGATAGTGCGCGAAATCGAAATTTGGCCGCTCAAGATGCGATAAATGTCCCGGCGACGCCAAATCGCTCAGCAACCCCTGAAAGACCTTTTCCGTGCAACCGCGATCCTCGACATTCACCTCGTCCAGCAGAGTTTTCAGGCGCGTAAAATGTGCCATTGCGTCTTTGTCATTGACATAATCCTGCGACATGCCGCCGCCAAACCGAATATCAACCTGACCCACACCCTTGGGATGCAGCGAAAGATACCAAAAATATCCCGGCGTTAAGGTGATCAAAAGACTGGGATAAATCGCCAGCAAAAACGTGGTGCGCCGCCGGTCTCCCTGCATCCGCGTGTTATTTGGATGCGCCAAAGCAATCGGCAACTGATCGTCTTTCAGGATGGTATGATAGTTAAACGCCGGCAATCCCGGTGGGCAAATCATTTCTTCAAGCTTGGACAGGCCGCCGATTGTGCCCGCATGGCAAACCGGCAAATGATAGCTTTCCATGAAGTTTTCGGCCAAAACCTTCCAATTCGTGTCCCAAATATGGGTTTCAAAGAAGGTTTCGGAATAATCCTCCATGCCGAAATCTGAAATCAACTCCTCAACCCCGCTCAGTTGCGTGGCGACAGCCGGGGCATTGGGGTTCAGGCTGACCATGATCCAGCCCAACCATTCTTCGCACCTGGCCTGCGGCAAAACATAATCAGCGCGCTTGAAAGCCGCGTTCTGATCCATGGCCGGGGCACCGCGCAATCGACCGTCAAGGCCATAGGTCCAGGCGTGATACGGGCAGGTGATCGTCTTGATTTGTCCACGACCCTCAAGCAAGGTCGACATCCGGTGGCGGCAAACGTTGGATTGCGCCCTTAGGAACCCTTGGTGATCGCGCAGAACCATGATCGGCTGCCCGGCCAGCGTCAGCGTCAGATAATCACCGGCATTCGCAAGGCTGTCAGCGCGTCCCGCACAAAACCAGTCTTGCTTGAAAATATGTTCAATCTCGGCCTTCAGGAATTCGTCCGACGTGTAAACCGATTTCGGCATCGCGCGCGCCGTCTCGAACGGTACTGCGACGTTTTCGGCAAGTTCACGGATCGCTTGGTTCATGGTTTGGTTCCCTTTTGATCACAATAGAAGGCAGGCTTTGCCGCCGCAAGATTGGCGTTAGATATGCGTGGTCATGCGATAGCCCGGTGCATAGGCCAGCCTGACAAAGGTAATAGTGTCGGTTCCGATGAATGTCCGTCGTTCCGCCACAAACAGGGCGGTCCCTTTGGGTATGCCAAGTGCGGCAGCGTCCCCAACCGTCGCAGGTTCGGCGGTTAAAACGATATCACCACCGGAAATCGGCACGTTTTGAAGCAACCATTCGTTCGGGCTGACGGTCTCAAACGGTGCCGTAAAGACGTTGGACACTGCATTGGGATTGATCCATCTGTCTTCGAAAACGTGGGGTTTACCGTCGGCTAAGTGCAGACATTTCACATGCAGCAGAGGTTGCAACGGCACCAAATTCATCCGAACCGTCACATCCTCCGGTGCCGGTATATTGTTTTTAGCCAGCATCTTATAGCCATACGTTAAACCACGTGCCTCGATCTCAATACGGGTCATCGGAATATCAAGTGTGGCTTTGCGAACCGGATTCAGGCTGACCCGAGTACCTGCTTTGCGGCGACGGTCAATTATCCCGGTTTCCGCCAATTCCCGCAAAGCCCGGTTGATCGTGGCCCTTGCGCAGTTAAATTCAACCGCAAGGTCAACTTCCGAAGGAATGATTTGCCCGGGTTGCCAGACTCGCGTGCGAATTCGGCGCAAAACCTCGGTTTGGATGGTGCGATAACTGGTATGGCTCACAAACGCGTCCGCAATTTTTGCACGCTGTTACGATAGGCAGCGGTGATCGCTTCTGTATTAATGTGGCGGCCGTCTTGAACCATATGGCGACCCGCAGACCAAACATTGCGAACCAACCGGTCGTCACGTGCGAAAATCCAGGCATCAAGTAATGTGTCGCCCTTTAACCCTTCCATATCCGGATGGTTCGTCGAGATTTCCAGAATATCCGCCCAATTTCCAACTGCGATGGAACCGCATGCCCGCCCCAAAGCCTGCGCGCCACCCATGGCAGCGCCTTCAAAAATCGTCCGACCGACGGATGCCGAAGGGGTCGCGATTGCCGCGCGATTGCGGTCCTTTAATCGTTGGCTGTATTCCAGCGTGCGCATCTCTTCTGTCAAAGATATCCGTATGTTGCTGTCAGACCCTAATCCAAAAACCCCACCATTCGGCAGGTAGTTTTCGCCATCAAATATCCCGTCACCCAGATTGCTTTCGGTAATCGGGCAAAGTCCTGCAACCGCTCCGCTTTTGGCAAGGCCCAACGTTTCCTGAGGGGTCATCTGGGTTGCATGAACCAGACACCAACGCGCATCGACCGGCTGGATGCTTAGCAGCCATTCAACCGGTCTGGCACCAAAATAGGCCAGCACTTCGGTAACTTCGGCCTGCTGTTCCGCGATGTGCAGGTGAACCGGGCCGGATGGATACAGTCGATGAAGGTCATCCAATGCCTCTTTTTCAACGGCGCGCAAGGAATGCGGCGCAATCCCGATGCCACAGTCAGCGGGGGCCGCCGACAACAGGCTGATATTACCATCAACTATCGCTTGGTAGCTGCTGAAATCATTTCCGAATCTCAATTGGCCACCTGCAAGCGGCCGACCGTCGCAACCGCCTTGGGCGTAATAGACCGGCAAGTTGGTCAAGCCGATTCCAGTCGAATTCTGCGCCGAAAATATCCGCTCGCTTAATTCGGCGACATTGCTGTATCGCTGACCGAATGGGCCATGATGCAAATAATGAAACTCGGCCACCGACCCGAATCCGGACTCTAACATTTCCATCTGCGCAAAGGCGGTTACGGCTTCTACATCATTCGGTGTCAGCACTTCCAGAAAGTCATACATCAACTTGCGCCAACTCCAGAACGAGTCAGACGCGTCGGCGCCGCGTTTTTCCGTCAACCCAGCCATTGCACGCTGAAACCCATGCGAATGCAGGTTGCCAATCGCCGGTAAAGCAAGCGCCATCCGATGACCGGAGGCTGGTTGATTGGGTGTAACCGAAGCGATTCGCCCAGCCTTATCAATGTCGATTCGCACGGCCTGTTCCCAGCCGTTTTGCGTAAGTGCTTGTTCAGCCCATAAAATAGTCATGTGTTAAACCTGATTGACAGTTTATTATGTGCAGACATAATAATACATGACCTGATCTAATCAAGCGAAACCTCTCATGTCTGAAACTGTTTTTACAAATTGCCGCGTCGCCAGCATGGTGTCCGCAAAGTCTTATGGGCTGATCGAGGATGCTGCGATTGCGGTTCGCGATGGTCGGATCACCTGGGTGGGGGCCGCCGTGGACCTTAGCAGTGACTGGGCAGAAAATTGCGTCGATCTGGGCGGGCGCCTTGTGACTCCAGCCTTTATTGACTGCCATACGCATCTGGTATTTGGCGGCAACCGGGCACTTGAGTTTGAAATGCGTCTCGAAGGCGCGTCATACGAACAAGTGGCACGCGCAGGCGGTGGCATCGTGTCCTCAATGAGCGCAACTCGCGCCGCCAATGAGGATGAATTGGTCGCCCAAGCGTTACCGCGCCTTGATGCAATGATCGCCGAAGGCGTGTGCCTGCTGGAAATTAAATCCGGCTATGGGCTGACAATAGCTGATGAAATCAAGATGTTACGAGCAGCGCGCCGGTTGGCAGAACTGCGACCGGTAAGGATTGTTACGTCGTGGCTGGCAGCTCATGCTTTGCCGCCGGAATATGCCGGCAGGCCGGACGCCTATATTGATGAAGTCGCGATTGCCGGGTTGCAGCAGGCACATGATCTGGGTCTTGTGGATGCGGTTGATGGGTTTTGCGAAGGTATCGCCTTTTCGCCTTCCCAAATAAGCCGGGTATTTGATGCGGCAAAAGCACTGGGTCTGCCGGTCAAGCTCCATGCCGAGCAATTGTCAAATCTCGGCGGGGCGTCCTTGGCTGCGTCCTATAATGCGATGTCGGCGGATCATCTTGAATATCTCGATCAGGCCGGAATTGATGCCATGGCGAAATCAGGAACCGTTGCGGTTCTGCTGCCCGGGGCATTTTACACATTGCGGGAAACCAAAATGCCGCCGGTTCAGGCCCTGCGCGATGCCGGTGTTTCGATTGCCATTGCGACCGACGGAAATCCAGGCTCGTCGCCGATGTTTTCGCCGATTTTGACGCTGAATATGGCCTGCACAATGTTCAGATTAACCCCCGAAGAAGCCCTTGCCGGACTGACTCGTGAAGCGGCGCGGGCCTTGGGGCAGGGTGCTGATACCGGCACAATCGAGGCTGGCAAACGCGCCGATATGGCGGTTTGGGATGTGGCCCATCCGGCAGAACTGGCGTACCGCATTGGCTTTAACTCATTACATCGCCGGATTTACGGAGGTGCCGCTTGAAACTCGTTCCCGGTGAACTGACGCTGGCCGATATCGAAGCGATCTATCGCGGCGGTGCGGTTGAAATCGACAGATCGTGCAAAAAAGCGGTGGATAACGCGCAATTGATTATCGCCGCCGCCGCTGCCGGGACTGATCCGGTTTACGGGGTCAATACCGGCTTTGGCAAACTGGCATCGGTGCGCATTCCGCCAAAAGACACGGCGCAGTTACAGCGCAACCTGATCTTAAGCCACGCCGCCGGTTTTGGCGCGCCACTGGGCGGCGACATCGTGCGCCTGATCATGGCCTTGAAAATGTTGTCGCTCGGCCGTGGTGCATCAGGGGTGCGGTGGGATGTCATCATGCTGCTGGAAAACATGCTGGCGCATGACATAATCCCGGTCATTCCCGCACAGGGATCCGTCGGCGCATCAGGCGACCTTGCGCCACTTGCTCATATGACAACCGTGATGATCGGTGAAGGTGAGGCTTTTTTCAAAGGGCAGCGCATGCCGGGCATAGCCGCTTTGCAGGCCGCCGGCCTTCAGCCCATCATATTGGGCCCAAAGGAAGGGCTTGCGCTGATAAACGGCACACAGGTTTCCTGCGCGCTGGCCCTGGCTGGTTTGTTCGCCGCCTGGCGTATCGGGGTCAGTTCATTGGTGACAGGTGCCTTATCAACCGAAGCGGCGATGGGCTCGTCCGCACCATTTCGCGACGAAATTCATCAATTGCGCGGGCAACCCGGCCAGATTGAAGTGGCACATGTTTTACGCAAGTTGCAGGACGGATCGGTTCTGCGCGACAGCCACCTTGTCGGCGATGAACGGGTGCAGGACCCTTATTGTATTCGCTGCCAGCCACAGGTTTTGGGGGCGGCACTGGACGTGATCCGTCAAGCCGGGCAGGTGCTTGGACGCGAAGCCAACGCCGTTACTGACAATCCACTGGTCCTGTCTGATGGGTCCATCGTTTCAGGCGGGAACTTTCACGCAGAACCGGTCGGGTTTGCCGCCGATCAAATCGCCATGGCGATAGCAGAAATCGGGGCGATCGCACAAAGGCGCGTCGCTTTGTTGGTTGATCCGGCCTTGTCATTCGGGCTGCCGGCGTTTTTGTCGCCACGGCCGGGGCTTAATTCGGGCTTTATGATTGCCGAGGTCACTTCGGCGGCATTGATGAGCGAAAACAAAGCATTGGCCAATCCGCGGGTGATCGACAGCACCCCAACCAGTGCCAATCAGGAAGACCATGTTTCGATGGCCTGCCACGGCGCGCGGCGTCTATTGGAAATGGTTGAAAACCTTGCGGCGATCATCGGCATAGAAGCACTTGCCGCTGCACAGGGCGTGGAATTGCGTGCGCCCTTGGCAACCAGTCCTGCTTTGCAAACGCATATCTCGGATATCCGAAAGGTTTCGGCCCGCCTGGAAAACGACCGACAGATTTCCCCAGACATCCAAGCCGCTGCCAATCTGGTGACCGAAGGCGGATTGCTCCCCAAGGACGCACCAACGCTGGATTAACGACCAGATGCAACGCTCGCGTTCAGAACAATCCATCCTTCAGACGATAATGTGCAAAGGCCAGCC
Organism: Rhodobacterales bacterium UBA5972; assembly: GCA_002430125.1. Classification (GTDB taxonomy): domain Bacteria; phylum Pseudomonadota; class Alphaproteobacteria; order Rhodobacterales; family Rhodobacteraceae; genus UBA5972. The sequence goes on along the minus strand of DJBQ01000088.1, from coordinate 12,344 downwards.
GCAGATAGTGCCGCCTCAGCCCCGGCAGCGCAAATCGCCATAACGGCGTGCGCAACGCGGCAGGCAGGTCGGGTTTTGCCCCGGCCACAAGATCGGCCAGTTTGCGGCCGCTGTAACTGGCCAGACTGACGCCGTTGCCGTGAAATCCAAGGGCTGCAAAAATCTT
>DJBQ01000088.1:8515-12075 GCA_002430125.1 Rhodobacterales bacterium UBA5972 | reverse complement strand
TCCAAGGGCTGCAAAAATCTGCGATTGCCCTTCAAGCGGGCCGATATAGGGATGACGGTTTAGCGTCGTGCAGATCAAGCCCGACCAGTAATGGGTGCTTTCAACCCCACGCCAAGCCGGAAACATCCGTTCAAAATCAAGCCGGTTCTGGCGTTTGTTGGCCGCTGTGTGGGCTGCGTCAGCCTTGCGCGCGCCACGTTGACCGAACAGGAAACGACCGTCCGGCATCAGGCGGAAATAATGCAGCAGATTGCGGCTGTCATAGCTCATCAGATCACTTGTCCAGCCCTGCGCGCGCTGCTCAATCGGAGTGATCGGCCTTGTGACCAGAATTGACGAGATAACCGGCAGAAACCGCCCGGCCAATTCGCGCGGGATATCATCGCTGGAATAACCGTTGGTGGCGATGATGACCTTGCGTGCGTTAACAACACCGCGCGGATGGTGCAATGACAGCCCGCTGGCGTTTTGGGTGATCTTGGTAACCGGGCTGTTTGCATAGATCGGAATTCCCAGATTTTGCGCCGCATGCGCCAGTCCTTGCGCGTATTTCAACGGGTTCAAAGCAAATCCGGCCTTGCTGAGCAATGCGCCATGCGCGCCGGTTGCGTTCATGCCGCGTTCGGCCAAAGCGCCTTTTGGAATGAGTTCGGACTTTTGATCAAAAAGTTTCGCCTCAAATTCAACCTCGTCGCGCATCGCCTGAAAGGTCGAGGCCCGATGCGCAAGACAGAGCTCCCCGTCTTCGGAATGCGTGTCCGCATCTATTTGATAGCGTTCAAGATTTTCACGAACGGTTTGGATCGCCGCCAGTTGGCTTGCATGAAATTTCTGGGTTTCCTCAAGGCCAAAGCGTTTGATCTGAGCGGAGACCGGCAGTTTTGCACCACCAATACAGGCAAACCCGCCATTGCGCCCCGACGCACCCCAGGCGGGTTGCGCCGCATCAAGGACGACGGCCCGCACGCCATGCGCCTCGGCCAATTGCAGGGCCGCATTCAGGCCGGTATAGCCCGCGCCGACAATGGCAACATCCGTCGTCAAATCACCATTCAGCGTCGGAAAATTCAGAGGTGACGCAACCGTTTCTTCCCACCAGGCCCCGGCGGTTTGGCTGGTATCATAGGCCGCAGGTTCGTAAATTCGCTGCATGGTTTGGTTTCCGAAGTCAGGGAATACTTGCGTAAATAGGCGGACAAACCTGCGTGCGGTCAAGTGCAAGTATTGAGGTTTTATCGGTCGCGTTTTGTTGGCGTTGGTCTGATCGGCAACCGGGTCCTCCCGCCAAAAATCCGATCTGCGATCGGTTTTTGTTGGGCCCGGCACCCGCTGGCGCGGGTGAAGGGGCTGTCAGGGTTTGTGGGCGTCCTGCCACTCTCGCGGCGCATTCAGGAAGTTTTCAACTTCGGCCAGTGTTTCAGCGTCAAAATGCGCCTGGGTTTTTGCCTCGGCCAAAACATCCCACCATGTACAAAGGTGATGGAGCCGGATCCCGTGATCGCCCAAAAATTTTTCGGTTTCCGGAAATATCCCGTAATAGAAAATCACCGCCGTATGCCCGCAGGTCGCCCCTGTTTCGCGAATAGCATCGACAAAACTCAGCTTGCTGCCGCCGTCGGTTGTCAGGTCTTCGACCAGCAAAACCCGTTGACCTTCGGTCATCACGCCTTCGATCCGCGCGTTCCGGCCGTAACCTTTGGGCTTTTTACGCACATAGGTCATCGGTAATGCCATACGTTCGGCGACCAGAGCGGCAAACGGAATGCCGGCGGTTTCACCACCTGCGATATTGTCAAACGCCTCGAACCCCGCGTCGCGCATGACGGTAACAGTCAGGAAATCCATCAAGGTCGAGCGGATGCGCGGGTATGAGATCAGTTTGCGGCAATCAATATAGGTCGGGCTGGGCAGGCCCGAGGCCAGAATAAACGGCTCGCGCGTGTTGAAATGCACCGCCTTTATTTCCAGCAACATCCGTGCTGTAAGGCGGGCGATTTCGGATTTGTCGGGATAGGCAGATGGGATCATCGATCGGTCCTTTGGGGCTGGCAGTCATCGCGGTTTCAAAAATACTCATATCGCGGAATTGAGTATTTTTGAAACCGTGATGATCAGGTGCTGACATGCCAATGCAGCGGAAAACCGGGGTCAAATACTGTTACCGGCCCATCGGGGGTGTTGATTTTCTGAAGGTAGGCGACCGGTTCGCCCTTGGTCAGTGTCAGGTGCGTTTCATTTGGCGGCAAGTGATAAAAAGCCGGGCCGTTCAGCGACGTGAAGGCTTCAAGCCGATCAAGGGCATGTTCCTGTTCAAACACTTCCGCTAAACAGGACATGGTGTTGGTGGCGGTGAAACAACCGGCGCAGCCACACGCATGTTCTTTCAACGCATCAATATGTGGGGCGCTGTCAGTGCCAAGGAAAAACGTTTCATTTCCTGAGGTTGCAGCGGTTCTTAGCGCCAGACGGTGACTCTCGCGTTTGGCCACCGGCAGGCAATAGTAATGCGGTTTTAGCCCGCCAACCAGAATGTGATTGCGGTTGATGATCAGGTGATGCGTGGTGATTGTCGCGGCCAGATTTTCGCCACCTTCACGGGCGTAATCAACGCCCTGGCTTGTGGTGATATGTTCCATAACCACCCTGAGGTCAGGATTGGCGCGGCGGATCGGATCAAGTACGCGATCAATGAACACAGCCTCGCGATCAAAGATGTCGATGTCAGGATCGGTGACTTCGCCGTGCATACATAGCGGCATGCCGATTTCAGACATTTTATCAAGAACATGCGCGACTTTGTTGAAGTCACTTACGCCAGATGCCGAATTGGTCGTCGCCCCTGCCGGATAGAGTTTGACGGCGTGAACCAGACCCGATGCATAAGCCTTTGCCACGTCCTGCGGGTCGGTTTCCTCGGTTAGGTAAAGCGTCATCAGGGGGGTGAACTTGGCACCCTTCGGCAGGGCGGCCAAAATCCGGTCACGATACGCCAGCGCCTGAGCGGCGGTAACCACCGGCGGGACAAGATTGGGCATGATGATCGCTCGGGCGAAATGTCGCGTCGTTTCTGGTAAGATACCTGCCATCATCACGCCGTCGCGCAGATGCAGGTGCCAGTCGTCAGGGCGGCGAATTGTCAGGCTGGTTGGCATTTTTCCCCCAAAATCTGCCGGTGTTTTTGCCGCATCCGGCCTTGCTGTACAAGGGCGCAATTGCACCCAAGGCCCGTGGGCACTAGATTGGCCACAGAATGCGGCCAAAGCAAAGGACAATTGATGTTTTCGCGATTTTTCAACCCCGGAAAACGCCGGTTCGAGGACCTGACCGAACAAGAGATTCTTGCGCTAGCGATTTCATCAGAAGAAGACGATGCGAGGATTTACCTGGCTTATGCTGACGGCTTGCACGCGGATTTTCCCGACAGTGCCAAAGTTTTCATCGAGATGGCTGAGGAGGAACAAACGCATCGTAACTGGCTGATTGATCTTCATAAAAACCGGTTCGGCGACACGATCCCTCTGGTGCGGCGGGATCATATTCAAGGGTATTTTCAGCGCAAG
>DJBQ01000088.1:8032-8302 GCA_002430125.1 Rhodobacterales bacterium UBA5972 | reverse complement strand
TGTCAATTGAGAAAACCCGCAAAATGGCCGAAGAAATGGAAGCGCAGGCGCAAAATTTTTATGAAGTGGCGGTGAAGCGGTGCGCTGATGCGGATACCCGCAAATTGCTTGGCGATTTGGTGATTGCGGAACGTGATCACAGCACTCTGGCGCATCGGTTGGGGTTAACGCATGTGCCTGAAAGCGTTCAGGACACCGAGGCCGCCCGCGAACACCGGCAATTTATTCTGACATTCGTGCAACCGGGGCTGGCCGGGTTGATGGATGGGT
>DJBQ01000088.1:7552-7812 GCA_002430125.1 Rhodobacterales bacterium UBA5972 | reverse complement strand
TTCACCGAAGTTGCCTCGGATGACGGGGTGATTTCAGGTCGTGGTTCGCCGATGAAACGTGGGTTCGCAGCCGGGATCATGACAGCAGTCGGGGGGTTGGGCCATGCACTGCCTTACCTGATTACAGATTTTTGGACGGCCACAGTCATCGCGATAATTGTGGTCTTTGTGGAACTTTGGATTATCACCTGGATTCAAAATAAATACATGGAAACCCCTTGGTTACGCGCTACTTTTCAAGTGGTTTTGGGCGGTGCACT
>DJBQ01000088.1:0-7234 GCA_002430125.1 Rhodobacterales bacterium UBA5972 | reverse complement strand
CCGACGGTTAAAGTCCGGATGGTAGAGAATTGTAGGCCGCAGGGGCGTTTCCTGTGCTTGCATTCGCTCTGGGTTCTTGTCTGTTGCAGAAAGGATCAGAGACATGACAAAGACCCAAAACATCGCCTTTATCAAGGCAAACTGGCATAAAGACATTGTAAATCAGGCGCTTATCGGATTTTCATCCGAACAGGCCAGATTGCAGGCGGATTGGCAGGTTCAGGTGTTCGACGTGCCCGGTGCGTTTGAAATGCCTCTGTTGGCACAACAATTGGCGGCATCGGGGCGGTTTGATGCTGTCGTCGCGGCGGCTTTGGTGGTTGATGGCGGCATCTATCGCCACGATTTTGTCGCGGCTGCCGTGGTGAATGGGCTGATGCAGGCGCAGTTGAAAACCGGAGTGCCGGTCTTCTCGGTCTCGCTGACGCCGCATCATTTCCAGCCGACGCAAGAACATTTGCAGTTTTATACTGCGCATTTCATCAAAAAGGGGGCCGAGGCAGCGAATGCGGTTCGCCAGATATTGGCGCTTGATGACGGTGTTCGGATGTTGGCCGCCGAGTAGGCTTAACTGCCGTTTGCTTTGGCAATCAGCGGCAAAATGGTTTCCTGTAGCACTCGGCTGGTGATCGGTCCGGGAAAGCGCAAAAGAATTTTGCCTTTCCCGTCGATCACAAATGTCTCGGGAACGCCGTAAACACCCCAGTCGATGGCTTGCCGACCGGCGGCGTCCTGTCCGACAGCGGTATAAGGGTTTCCAAGATCAGACAGAAATTTCAATCCCTTAGGGGATTCGTCTTTGTAATTCACGCCATAAATCGGAATGCCCATGTCTTTTAAGGCCATCAGGTTTGGATGCTCGGCACGGCAGGGCTGGCACCAGCTTGCCCAATAGTTAACAAGCTTCACGCCATCAGCGCGCAAGTCTTTATCTTGAATCAGCGGTAAATCCCCGAGGACGGTCGTCACCAGCGCCGGCGCTAATCGCCCTTCAAGGGTCGAGGGCAGGGCGTTCGGGTCATCGCGCCCCAGTCCGAAGGTGAACATCAGGATAACCCCAATTGCGACGACCGGCACCAGCATGGCGATTGAAATCTTAGGCATTCTTTTTCCGCCGTGCTTCCAGTTCCGCCAATTGGCGCTTTACGCGTGCCGCGCGAATCAGTGACACGACCACAAGCGCCAGAATCAACACGATACTGATCGCATAAGCCGCCAGAACAGTGGTTTCATATTTTCCAAGGTCAGGGATCATCGCAATCTTTCCTGCGCGATTAGGGCGGAAATACGACGACTGCGGATCTCGGCACGGGTGCGCAACAAGACCAGGGTCAGAAACAACAACACAAAGCCAGCAATCGATACCAGCAACGGCAGATAATAGGTGTTATCGACGTGCTGTTCCGCATCCATAGACAAAGAAGCGCCCTGATGCAGGCCTTGGTTCCAGAAATTCACCGCGTAACGCGACAGCAGGGCAAAGACCGATCCGACCATGCACAGAACCGATGTCAGATCAGCCGCGGTATCCTGATCCTCGATTGCCGACCACAAGGCGATATAGCCCAGATAGAACACGAAAAGGATCATGAACGCCGTCAAACGCGGATCCCATGCCCAATAGGTGCCCCACATCGGCTCGCCCCAGATCGCACCTGTGAACAGCGCGATCAGTGTCATCGTCACGCCAATCGGTGCCGCCGCGCGCGCCGCAAGGGCCGAAACATGGTGGCGGCGCACCAGCCAAACCAATGACGCCACCAGCATCATGACCCAGATGTTAATCGCCATCATCGCACTTGGCACATGAATGAAAATAATCTTGACGGTTGAGCCTTGTTTGTAATCATCCGGCGTGAAGAAAAACCCCCACGTTAAACCGGTCAGCAAACATATCACCGTCAGCACCGTCACATAGGGCAAAACCCGGTCTGTGAGGCGCATAAAACGGGTTGGATTTGCGTATTCCCAAAGCGACATGCCGACATTCCTAATGCACTGAAATTGACCCGGCAACGGACATCTGGCCGCAGGGGGGTCATCTTAAATTGATCCTAAGCGCCATAGCGGCGGAAAATGGCACAATCGCCAGCGTAAACAGGCTGATTGCCGCCAAAATCAGAAAAGCAGTTGTGTTGTTTTGACCCTTGGCGATCATCGTCACGGTTTGCGCCCCAAAAATCAGGGTGGGGATATAAAGCGGCAAAACCAGCAACGACAGTAACAAACCACCGCGTTTCAGCCCGACTGTGATGGCTGCACCAAACGCCCCAAGGAAACTAAGTGCAGGCGTTCCGGCCAATAGTGACAGAAACGTCCACAGATACGCGCCTTGTGGCAGATGCAGCAAGAACCCAAAGAACGGGGCCGCCAGAGTTAACGGCAGGCCGGTGGTCAACCAATGCGCCAGAGCTTTCATCGCAACGACCCCCTCAAGCGGGAGCGGCGAGGTCGCCAGCAGATCAAGGCTGCCATCCTCAAAATCAAGCTGAAATATCCGGTCAAGTGACAGCAGGCAGGCAAGCAACGCCCCGATCCACAAAACCCCCGGCGCAATGATTGATAAGGTACTGCTTTCGGCCCCGATACCGAAGGGGACGAACATCACAACAATCAGGAAAAACGCCAGCGACAAGCCAAAACCGCCGCCCATCCGAAAGGTCAGCGCCATATCCCGGCGCAACAGCGCGATCATGCCAGAGCCTCGTCCAGAAAGGGGTTGTTGTGGTCGGTCGATTTTGCGCGAAACGGGCTGATATCAAGAACGTCCGTATCAGCAAGGCCAAGGTCAATATGCGTGGCGATTATCGCGCCACCACCCGTCATCAGATGCGACTTTATCACGCCAGCAAACACCTGCACGTTTTGGGCATCCAGTGACACGGTTGGTTCGTCCAGCAACCAGATTTTCCGCCCCGACACCAGCAATCGGGCCAAACCCAGCCGACGCTTTTGACCGGCCGAAAGGTTTTGTGCCTGTCGGTCGCGCAAGCCCAATAGATCAAAGGCCGCAAGGGCTGCATCAATACCCAGCGTGCCAAACACGCTGGCCCAGAACTCGAGGTTTTCAGCGACGCTAAGCTGCGCCTTTAACCCATCCGCGTGCCCTGAATAGGTGATCGCCTCCGGGTCAGCGGTGATTGTTCCGCCTACCGGTGGCGTCAACCCGGCAAGTGTACGTAACAATGTGGTTTTTCCAGATCCGTTTGGCCCACGCAGCACCAGCACGCGGCCCGCGGCCAGACCCAAGGAAAGACCGGTCAAAACGTGTAAATCGCCGCGTCGGCAGGCCAGGTTGTCAACTGTCAATAACATGTTAATCGCTTTAGCTCAGAAAGTCGGGAACGAAAAGGCACTACGGTTCGGTACACAATTGCATACAAATAGACTTGCGACTCTGTAGCAGGGGGATTATGACTGCGGCAAAGACTGGATTCCGGTAGCAAAGGACGTATGGCATGACGATTATCGTCGGTAAAGACAGCAGCAACACCCGCAAAACGATCAAATCGGGCGGGCGTTCGATCAGCTTTTATTCCATTCCGGCAGCCCAAGCGGCGGGTCTTGGTGACTTTTCACGCCTCCCGGCGGCCTTGAAGGTCGTGTTGGAAAACATGCTGCGGTTTGAAGATGGCGGTCGCACGGTTTCGGTTGACGATATCAAAGCCTTCGCTGAATGGGGGGCCAAAGGCGGCAAAAACCCGCGCGAGATCGCCTATCGCCCGGCCCGGGTTCTGATGCAGGATTTCACTGGTGTGCCAGCGGTGGTTGATCTGGCCGCGATGCGCGACGGTATTATCGGCCTTGGTGGGGACGCCAACAAAATCAACCCATTGACCCCGGTTGATCTGGTGATTGACCATTCGGTAATGATCGACGAATTCGGCACGCCGCGCGCCTTTCAGATGAACGTGGACCGCGAATACGAACGCAATATGGAACGATACACCTTCCTGAAATGGGGCCAGTCGGCGTTTAACAATTTCCGCGTCGTGCCACCGGGCACCGGTATTTGCCATCAGGTGAACCTTGAATATCTGTCGCAAACCGTCTGGACCGACAAAGACCAGAACGGGGCCGAGGTGGCCTATCCCGACACTTTGGTTGGTACAGACAGCCACACCACGATGGTGAACGGCCTTGCGGTACTGGGCTGGGGCGTTGGCGGCATCGAAGCCGAGGCCGCGATGCTGGGCCAGCCGATTTCCATGTTGATCCCCGAAGTTATCGGCTTCAAGTTGACCGGCACAATGGTCGAAGGCACCACCGCCACCGATCTGGTGCTGAAAGTCGTTGAAATGCTGCGTGCCAAGGGTGTGGTCAGCAAATTCGTGGAATTCTACGGTGACGGGCTTGATCGCCTGCCGCTGGCAGATCGCGCGACCATCGCCAATATGGCACCGGAATATGGCGCAACCTGCGGGTTCTTCCCGATTGATAACGAAACCCTGCGCTACATGCGGGTTTCTGGCCGTGACGAAGACCGGATTGCCTTGGTCGAGGCTTACGCACGCGAAAACGGTATGTGGCGCGGGGCGGATTACGACCCGATTTATACCGACACGTTGCAGTTGGACATGGGCACGATTGTGCCAGCCATCTCGGGGCCAAAACGGCCACAGGATTACGTGGCGCTGACGGATGCCAAGACCGCATTCACCAGGGAAATGGCAGACACCTTTAAGCGTGCCATGGGTAAAGAAGTGGCCGTGGACGGTCAAGATTACACCATGTCATCGGGCAAAGTTGTGATCGCCTCGATCACGTCCTGCACCAACACGTCAAACCCTTACGTGATGATCGGCGCAGGCCTTGTGGCCCGCAAAGCCCGCGCTTTGGGTCTGAACCGCAAGCCTTGGGTGAAAACCTCGCTGGCACCGGGCTCGCAGGTCGTCAGCGAATATCTGGAAGCCGCTGATTTGCAGGTCGATCTGGACGCGGTCGGCTTTAACCTTGTTGGGTATGGCTGCACCACCTGCATCGGCAACTCCGGCCCCTTGCAGCCGGAAATCAGCAAAGCCATCAACGAGGGCGATCTGGTCGCCACTGCCGTTCTGTCGGGCAACCGCAACTTTGAAGGCCGGATCAGCCCGGATGTGCGCGCCAATTACCTCGCCAGCCCGCCACTGGTTGTGGCCTATGCGCTGGCCGGGACGATGGATATCGACCTGTCCAAAGACCCCATCGGGCAGGGTAGTGACGGTCAGGACGTCTATCTGAAAGACATCTGGCCGACCAATCAGGAAATCAGCGAGCTGGTAGACCGCACCGTCACCCGCGCGGCATTTTTGAAAAAATATGCCGATGTGTTCAAGGGCGACGAAAAATGGCAGGGCGTCAAAACCACCGACAGCCTGACATATGACTGGCCAACCAGCAGTACCTATGTGCAGAACCCGCCGTATTTCAAAGGCATGGCACCTGAGGCTGGCACGATTTCAAACGTGACCAACGCCAAAGTTCTGGCGATCCTTGGCGATATGGTCACCACCGACCACATCAGCCCGGCGGGCTCGTTCAAAGATACCACGCCTGCGGGCAGCTATCTGATCGACCGTCATGTGCCGGTGCGCGAGTTCAATTCCTATGGCAGCCGCCGGGGCAATCATCAGGTGATGATGCGCGGCACGTTTGCTAATATCCGCATCAAGAACGAGATGCTGGACGGGGTTGAAGGCGGTTACAGCCTTGGGCCGGACGGTGCGCAAACCTCGATCTACGACGCGGCGATGGCCTATCAGGATGCCGGTGTTCCGCTGGTGATTTTTGCAGGCGAACAATATGGCGCCGGCTCCAGCCGCGACTGGGCCGCCAAAGGCACCGCTTTGCTGGGCGTCAAAGCGGTGATCGCCGAAAGCTTCGAGCGTATCCACCGCTCGAACCTCGTCGGTATGGGGGTGATCCCGTTTGAATTTACTGGTGGTGACACCCGCAAAACGCTGGGCCTGAAGGGCGACGAAACCGTGTCGATCACCGGGCTTGAGGGCGATCTGAAACCCCTGTCGGACATCCCGGCGGTGATCACATATGGTGACGGCACAACGCGGAACATAACCCTCAAATGCCGGATCGATACCGAAGTCGAGATCGAATACATCGAAAACGGCGGCGTGTTGCATTACGTGCTGCGGAATTTGGCGAAGGGGTAAATCAGCCCCGAAACGCGATTATCGAACGGGGCCTGCGGGCCCCGTTTTGCATTAGGACATGCCAGCTTTGTCTTTTGCGGCTTGCCAAAGTTGAAGGAATTCTTCGTATTCAAGGTCCGTTTGCGGCCAATGCTGCGGGCGGTCCATCCCATCCGGCAAGGTGGTTGAAGCGTCACCAAACATTGAATTGACTTGATCGACAGACAGATCGACACATTCAGTTAGATCGGTGGACTTCACCGCCGCAAGCTTTGTAAATGCTTCAGCAAGGTCCGCCCCAGTGAGTGCCGCACCAATGAGCCATGCCCCGTTGAGCTCTGCCCTTGTGAGGGTCGCCCCGATAAGTTCCGCGCCGTTGAGATTTGCGCCGTTGAGCTCGGCTTTGTTGAGATCCGCCACATTGAGATATGCACCGCTTAGTACGGCCCGGTTCAGTTTCGCACCATCTAGAACTGCTCCGTCAAGTTTGGATTTGTCAAATTGAGCTCCGTCAAAATATCCGCCAGACATGTCAGCAGCTTGCAGGCAAGTGCCGCGCAGGTCCAGAGGTACTACGGTCAATTGCCCCTCCGCGACCATCGCCAACTCGTGGTCACGGAGGCGTTTTCCTCGCCGCTTAATCACTGTAACGGCGGCTTGGATATCGTGGCGTAGTTTCAGGGATCGAACCATTTTTCTGAATGGGCCCGAAGTGCTAAAAAAGTTCACTTTTTCCAAAATGTAAGAGAGGATTAGTTGTTTACCGTCCAAATCGTCAGGACGCTCAGGCGCAGAAAAATCGGGCTTCGCCGCCCCACTGGCCGGGGCGTTTTCACGGACATAAGCACACAGGATTTCCATGATCTGGATGTGATCCGGCAGCGAATCTTTGGAGATCCGTTCCAGTGCATAAATGCCGCCAAGCCGGACCTCGATATTGGGTTCGGTGGTTTCCACGGTTTTGGGGGTGATGCCATCGATGTCAAAAACCGGATTTCCATCGGCATCTTTCAACAGACGCTTGACGGTCTTCTCGGCCCCCAACTGTTCCACCGCTTTGGAAATCCGGTCGGTGATGTGGCTTTGTGTCTGACGTCAGCGCCTAT
>DJBQ01000067.1 GCA_002430125.1 Rhodobacterales bacterium UBA5972 | reverse complement strand
ATCGGGCCGAACCTGTTCCACCAGAACCGCACCGTTTCGTGGCTGATATCGATGCCACGTTCATGCAACAGAACCTCAACATTGCGAAGGGAAAGTGGAAACCGGATATACATCATAACCGCCAGGCGGATGATCTCGGGGCTGGTCTTGAAATACCTAAAAGGGGAGCGTTTTGTCATCCGGTGACGCTAGTCGGTCGCCTTGCCCGCCTCAAGCCGGTTTCTTCTGACAGGTCCCGACCCGACCACCGCGCGCTACATTCAGGCCGACCCACTGGGGCTGGTCGACGGGCCGAGTGTTTTGCGATTATTCAGATAGCTCGGTGTTTGGCTTAAGGCAGGTCAAGCCAGGTCTGCTGGTCGATCTCGGGTCGGAAATACAGGATCGCGCGGCCTTCTGGTGGGGCGATCGCGGCCGGTTGCCAAGCGGCTACGCCGTGCAGGGCCATGCGGTGCAGCACGTATGCCTCGCCGGGTTTTGCGTGTAATACCTTGCACGTGCAGGTTTCAAATACGTGTTTTCGCGCCGTTTGATAGGCTTGGGTCAGGTCAAGTTCCGGCCAGTTTTCGCGGGGAACCGGGGATAGCTGGTCGACAAACATCCGGGCCATGATCTTGTGTGATCCCTCCCAAACCACCAAAGGTGCTGCCCCGTCGCTAGTGTCGGTTATCGGGATGCCCAGCAGGAAACCCGAAAATTCCTCAAGCCGGCGCTGCCTTTGCGGCCCAACCGGATGCAACCCGTCGACATGTGCGGCGTCACGTTTAAGCCGGAACGCAAAGGCTGCATCGCTTTCGGATTGCATGCGTTTGGGAAAGCCGGGGTAGCAGATCGATACCTGGGCGCGATCAAGATCGCCTTGGCCGAATTTCAGCGCCCCGCGCGCGAAATCTATTGCCATGCCTTGCAGGGGGCCGGAATTGCCGACCACGCCCCGCCGGTCATTCGGCAAGGCGTTGACGCCGACAAACCACGTGCCTTGACCGCGCAGCCAGTCGCGGATCAGGGCCGGATCATGGCGTGTTGCAAGGGCGGCGGGTTTGACGTGGCGGATCCAGTCAGACAGCGCCGGATCATCGGGAAACTGCGCATAGCCAAGGTTGAAAAAGCTGTCGGCATTCATCGCAGGCTGGCCCTTTGCGGAAATTATAGGTCGGTTCTTGTGGTGTCTATTGGGCCACGAAGTTCAGGCATTTTGCAAGCTTTGGATGTCACCCATCGCTGTAAGAGCCGCCAAAATAGCCTCGGGCCCTGCCCCGTCTTTATGCGCCGTTTCTGACAAAAGCCGCCGCCAGTGACGCGCCCCGGCCTGGCCGTGAAACAGGCCCAGCATGTGGCGGGTTATCTGGTTGAGGCGACCTCCGTGGGCCAAATGTGCCTCGATATAGGGCAGCATCGCGTGCACCGCCTGACGGGCTGTGATCGCGCGGTCATCGCCGAATATCCGCCGATCTGCATCAATCAGCACGCTGGCCGGATCGTGATAAGCGGCGCGCCCGATCATCACGCCGTCAAGGCCAAGTGCCAGAAACTCCTCGGCTTGATCAAGGCTCGAAATCCCGCCATTGATGGCGATTTCCAGATGTGGAAAGGCGGATTTCATTGCTATAACAAGTGGATAATCAAGAGGTGGGACATCGCGGTTTTGTTTTGGCGACAGCCCTTGCAGCCACGCTTTGCGGGCGTGAATGGCAAAGCTTTTGACACCTGCCGCGCTGACTTTGTCCAGAAAATCTGGCAAGACGTCCTGTGGGTTATGATCGTCAACGCCGATCCGGCATTTCACGGTGATTTCGGGACCATTCGAGGCCTCGATCATCGCGGATACGCAATCGGCCACCAGCGCCGGGCGCTCCATCAAGACAGCCCCAAAGCAGCCTGATTGAACGCGGTCCGACGGGCAGCCAATGTTGAGGTTGATCTCGTCATAGCCAAAATCACAGGCGATCCGCACCGCCGCGGCCAGTTGATCCGGATCAGAGCCGCCAAGTTGCAGGGCAACTGGATGTTCGGCTGCGTCAAAACCCAACAATCGTTCGGGATCGCCGTGCAACACCGCCGGGGCTGTGACCATTTCGGTGTAAAGCAATGTATGGCGGGACAGCACGCGGTGCAGATAACGGCAATGGCGATCGGTCCAATCCATCATCGGGGCCACCGACAATCTTTTATCATTCTTTTTCATCATCTTACATCATATACCAACAAGAGAAAAGGAGAACGGATTTGCCCCGAATTGCACGAATTTGCCGCAAGTGTGACTGCATTATGCGCGGAAACTGCATGGATTAGAAGGCGTCCGCGGAACTAAACCGTGACAAGACCAGTTTTCGCCACGAACGCAAAAGCGGAATAAATGCAGAATCCAGATCCACCGTGATCTGCCCTCTGTCCAAAACAAAACACGCATGTTAAGCCGCTGCACCACATACATGGTGCAGATATGATCGTCACACATCTCTTTGGCGGGCTGGGCAATCAGTTGTTCCAATTCGCGACGGGCAAAGCGCTTGCTGCCCGCCTTGGCGTGGAATTGCGCTTTGATGCGCGGTATTTCGATATTCCGCGACCTGATGAATTGTGCATCCACCATTTTGGCCACCAAACCAAAGATGTTGACCGCAGCGAAATGCCCGCCACACGGCAACAGGGGTTGGTGCCTTATATTGCCGGAAAACTACGCGGTATGCCTTACGCTTTATTCAAGGAGACCGGTCTGGCCTATGACCCTGCCTTTGAGGGGCTGGGGGATAATACCTACCTCAAAGGGTATTGGCAGTCGGAACGCTATTTTCGCGATCACGCCGATCTGGTGCGCTCCAGCCTTGAGATCGTAACGCCGCCCACCCCTGAAAACGCCCGTCTTTTGGACGAGTTATCCGGCGTTCTTCCAATTTCATTACATGTGCGCCGGGGGGATTATGTTTCAAACCCAAAATTCAACGCGACCCACGGCACGTGTGATTTGGATTATTACCACCGCGCCGCTGATTTGATGGCCGAGCGTTGCAAACAGGACGTGGTGTTCTACACGTTTTCAGACGAGCCCGACTGGGTGCGCGAAAACCTAAAACTGCCCCACGAGATGCGCGTCGTCAGCCATAATGGGCCGCAACATAATTACGAGGATATCCGCCTGATGCGCCATTGCGCGCATCACATCATCGCCAATTCGTCGTTTTCATGGTGGGGCGCGTGGCTGAACCCGAATCCCGACAAAATAGTTGTGACCCCCAGCCGCTGGTTTGCCGATCCATTGATGCAAAAGCATGACCTTTTGCCGCCGGAATGGATCAAGCTATAGACCAAAATTATGGATTAGCAGCT
>DJBQ01000116.1:1660-7117 GCA_002430125.1 Rhodobacterales bacterium UBA5972 | reverse complement strand
CAGATCGAAGGCGAAGGTACGTCAACCATTACGATCCAGGGCGTTGACCGGCTGCATGGGGCAACGCATCCGGTGGTAACCGACCGGATTGAACTTGGCACCTATATGCTGGCCCCGGCGATTGCCGGAGGAGAAGTGGAGCTTTTGGGTGGCCGCATCGAGCTTGTTGAGGCCTTCACCGCAAAGCTGCGCGAGGCCGGAGTTGAGGTTGAAGAAACCAAACTTGGCCTGAGGGTAAGCCACAAATCCGGCCGCATCAAAGCCGTGGATGTCGTTACAGCGCCACATCCAGGATTTCCGACGGATTTACAGGCGCAAATGATGGCGTTGATGTGCACGGCCGACGGCGTGTCAGTGCTTGAAGAGCGGATTTTCGAAAACCGGTTTATGCACGCGCCGGAATTGATGCGCATGGGCGCTCAGATTGAAGTGCACGGCGGCACGGCGACGGTAACCGGTATCGACAAACTGCGGGGTGCGCCGGTTATGGCCACCGATCTAAGGGCTTCGGTTTCGTTAATTTTGGCAGGTTTGGCCGCTAAGGGCGAAACAGTGGTCAGCCGGGTTTACCATCTGGATCGCGGTTACGAGCGGGTCGATGAAAAACTTTCCGCCGTTGGCGCAAAAATTGAACGGATTAGAACCAATGGTTGAAGACGCGCGATTTGAAGACGCCAGCCCCGGTGCCTTGCGGTTGCAGGCGATGGACGCAGATGATTTGCGGGTCATCTCGGCCTTGATTCAGGACGCAGTGTTTCCGGCTGCTGAAATGAAATGGCAACCGGCCCAGCGTCGGTTTGGCTTGTTGCTTAACCGGTTTCGCTGGGAGGATGGCGCTGCCAATACGGCAAAACCCCGTGCGGAACGAGTCCAGTCATTGCTGATCGTCGATAGTGTTCTGAGCGTCACGTCCAGCGGCATCGTGCGCGGTGACAATGACATGGTGCTGTCTGTGTTGGCCGCTGAATTTACCCCCGGCGATGACGGCGCGGGTACATTGACCCTGACATTGGCAGGTGACGGCGCGATTGCTTTGACAGTTGAATGTCTGGATATTTCGCTGAAAGACGTGACGAAACCCTATCTGGCGGTGTCTCGCAAAGTGCCGAAGCATGATCTTGGCGAGGCGTAATGCCGATCTTTCTTGACAGTCGAACGGATGATTTCACCACTCGGTTTCAGGCCTTTTTGGGCACCAAGCGCGAATCTGCCTCTGACGTTGACGACGTTGTTAAGGCGATTATTGACGACGTGCGCACGCGCGGCGACACTGCCCTGATCGATTTAACGCGCAAGTTTGACCGTTTCGAACTAACGGCGGAAACCCTCGCCTTTTCTAAGGCCGAGATTGACGCCGAGGTCGCCAAAGTTCCGGCCAACGAACGTGCAGCTCTTGAACTGGCAGCAGCGCGTATTCGGGCCTATCATCAACGCCAATTGCCCGAAAATGCCCTGTGGGAAGACGCCGCCGGCGCGACACTTGGCTGGCGATGGAGTGCGGTGGATGCAGCCGGGCTCTATGTACCGGGCGGCTTGGCAAGTTATCCGTCGTCAGTCCTGATGAACGCCATTCCCGCACAGGTTGCTGGCGTGAAACACCTTGTTATCGCGGCACCAACGCCTGACGGAAAGGTTAACCCTTTGGTTTTGCTGGCGGCCCGGTTGTCCGGCGTTGAAACCGTCTATCGGATCGGTGGGGCGCAAGCGATTGCTGCCCTTGCCTATGGAACCGAAACCATCGCCAAAGTTGACAAGATCACCGGCCCCGGCAACGCCTATGTGGCTGCGGCCAAGCGGCGGGTGTTTGGCCATGTTGGCATAGATATGATCGCCGGGCCGTCTGAAATACTGGTGATCGCCGATAAGGATAATAATCCGGATTGGATCGCTGTTGATCTGCTCAGTCAGGCGGAACACGACACGGCAGCCCAAGCGATCCTGATTACGGATGATGCAAGTTTTGGCCAAGCGGTCGCCGACGCAGTTGATGCGCGATTGAAAACATTGCAACGCCGGGCAATTGCGGCGCAAAGCTGGCGGGATTTCGGCGCGATTATCGTCGTGCAATCCCTGACCGAGGCGGCAGCACTATCTGACCAGATTGCGCCTGAACATCTGGAATTATGTGTAAAAGACGCGGACACACTTGCCGAACATGTAACCCATGCCGGCGCGATTTTTATCGGGGCGTTTACACCCGAAGCTATCGGCGATTATGTCGGCGGCCCAAACCATGTTCTGCCAACAGCGCGGTCGGCACGGTTTTCGTCGGGTCTGTCGGTGCTTGATTTCATGAAGCGAACTACTTTGGCGAAAATGTCGCCAGCAGCCCTGGCGGCTATCGGCCCGGCAGCGGAAACACTTGCGCAATCAGAAGGACTCGAGGCCCATGGTCTGTCTGTGCGCGCGCGGCTTGATGCCCTGAATGAACGAAAGGGCTGAAGCGATGTCTTGCCTGATCCATGTCGAAATTGATGAAACCGGGTTGCCGGCACCTACGCCTGAAATTGATCAGGAACGCAAAGTTGCGATCTATGATCTGCTGGAGGAAAATAGTTTTTCGCTACCTGAAGTCCCGGGACGCGACGTTCCGCCCGGGCCGTTTCGCTTGCTTCTGTCGATTATTGATGGCCGGCTGGTCTTTAGTATTCAGAACAAAGATAGCGAAAAAATTGCTGAATTTCACCTGTCCCTCAGCCCGTTCCGGCAAGTCGTCAAAGACTATTTCCAAATATGCGAGGCGTATTTTGATGCGGTGAAGCGCCTGCCACCCAGCCAGATCGAGGCGATAGATATGGGGCGGCGCGGTATTCATGATGAAGGTTCGCGCGTTTTGCTGGAACGTCTTGAGGGCAAAGTGGTGATTGATTGGCTTACCTCACGCCGATTGTTCACGCTGATCTGCGTACTGCATTTCAAGGGCTAGGGTATGAGCAAAGAAACCCCACATGCGGTTCTTTTTTGTTGTGATTACAACGCAGTTCGTTCCCCTATGGCCGAAGGCTTGTTGAAGAAACATGTGGGGCAGTCGATCTATGTGCAGTCCGCAGGGGTCAAGAATGATCTGGAAATTGACGGCTTTGCCATCGCGGTGTGCCAGGAAATCGGCGTTGAACTTAGCAAGCACCGGGTTAGGACAATGGACGAAATGGTGGATTGGGGCGACGATTTGGAAAGTTACGACTTGATCGTAGCCTTATCGCCCGCCTCGCAACGCCGCGCGTTGGAATTCACCCGGTTTGCGTCGCTTGACGTTGAATATTGGCCAATTATCGACCCAACCGGTCTTGGCGAAACGCGCGACGCTAAACTAGCGTCGTACCGACAGGCGCGGGACCAGATTATCGCGCGGATCAACGACCGTTTTGGACCTACGCAAAATAACGATGCAGACGACGCATCCTAAAGGCCCGAATATGCGAATAAGCCTTGAAATTTCGCCGCAACGGCGTCATTTAGGCGGCGCGTGTGTAAACGCGTATTGTTGAAACTGATCGGAGAACACATGGCCAAGGAAGAATTGCTCGAATTTCCAGGTGTCGTGATCGAGCTTTTGCCGAATGCGACATTTCGGGTTGAGCTTGAAAACGGCCATGAGATAATCGCCCATACGGCTGGCAAGATGCGCAAAAACCGTATTCGGGTGCTGGCAGGTGACAAGGTGCAGGTCGAAATGACCCCCTATGACCTTAGCAAAGGCCGGATCAATTACCGCTATAAATAGGTTGGGCCGATGCGTCTGATCCTTGGTTCAGCGTCCCCCAGACGCCTTGCGCTTTTGGCGCAAATCGGCATTGTGCCCGATGAAATTCGCGCGCCGGATATCAACGAAGATCCCGTGAAAACTGAATTGCCGCGCCCCTATTGCATCAGGATGGCGCGCGAAAAGGTTTTGGCGGTG
Source organism: Rhodobacterales bacterium UBA5972 (assembly GCA_002430125.1). GTDB lineage: Bacteria > Pseudomonadota > Alphaproteobacteria > Rhodobacterales > Rhodobacteraceae > UBA5972. Next base: position 3,216 of record DJBQ01000116.1, on the reverse strand, counting down.
CCATCTGCGCAAGATGAACTGGTTTTATGTGCTGACACGACGGTTGCCGTCGGGCGGCGTGTTCTGGGCAAGCCTGTAGATGCGGCGGATGCGGTGCGAATGTTGATGCTGATGTCGGGTCGACGCCACAAGGTGATTACCGCCGTTGCCCTGCGCCTTGGTGATCGCATTTGGCAGCGGGACGTGGTGACGGCTGTGAAAATGAAGCATCTGTCTGACGGCGAGCTATCTGCATATATCCGTTCAGGTGAATGGCAAGGCAAAGCCGGAGCTTACGGAATTCAAGGGCTGGCCGGGGCCCTGATCCCGTGGATCAGCGGATCATTCAGCGCGGTTGTTGGCCTGCCGTTGGCGGAAACCGCAGGGCTGCTGCACGCGGCCGGATACGTGTTGCCCGAGGGAGCTGCCATATGAAAGGTCGCATCGCGGTTATCGACAGGATCAACGGTCGCGCCGCTGCCGCGTTGATCGTGGATGGCCAGCTTGAAGATATTTTGATCGACCCGATTGACGATGACGCGCCTGTTCCCGGTGCGATTTATCGTGCAATTGCTGACCGTCCGGTCAAGGGTCAAAACGGCGTAATGGTGAACCTGACCGATGGTCACAACGGTTATCTGCGGCAGGCCAAAGGCATCTCGCCCGGGCAACGACTTTTGGTGCAAGTGACGTCGCGGCCTGACGAAGGCAAAGCGGTGCCGGTCACGACGCGGCTGTTGTTCAAGGGTCGTTACGGTATCGTGACACCAGATGCTGCCGGCTTTAATCTCGCCCGATCCATCCGTGACGAGGACGAGCGCGCCCGTCTTTTGGATCTGGCACAAGAGGTTATGCGCGACGCACCTGACGGCATCGGGTTGATCCTGCGATCCGCCTGTGCCGGGGCTTCGCAGGACGACATTACTGATGAAATAGCGATCCTGCGGGACACCTGTGCCGGGGTGCTGGCCGAAGCGGAAGGAAGTGCCGCCGAACTTTTGTTTGACGCACCCAGCGCCGAATATCTGGCTTGGCGCGACTGGACCGATCCCCTGCCGGATCAGGTGTTCGAAAACGAGGGCAGCTTTGCGGATCATGGGGTTTGGGAGCTGTTGGATCAGGCCCTGTCGCCCGAGGTTGATCTGACAGGCGGCGCGACAATGATCATCGAACCCACCCGCGCGCTGGTTGCGGTTGATATCAACACCGGTGCTGATTTTTCCTTCGCGGCAGGCTTGAAGGCCAATCTGGCCGCTGCACGCGATCTGCCACGGCAATTGCGCCTTCGCGGATTGGCTGGTCAAATCGTGGTGGACTTCGCGCCGATGGGCAAAAAGGAACGCCGCACCGTCGAACAGGCAATGAACCGCGCGTTAAGGCAAGATACGGTTGAAACAAATCTGGTCGGATGGACACCGCTTGGCCATATGGAACTTCAGCGCAAACGCGATCGCATTCCTTTGACCCAATTGGTGGCAAGCGCCTGAGTCATACCCGAACGGGCAGCGTATTATATCCCCGAAACCGTGCCAGTGGCATGATCGTGGCCGGTCCGGACGATTGTATATTTGGAAACC